>NZ_JBFTOB010000007.1:0-183922 GCF_056397765.1 Caulobacter sp. 05L422
GGCGGGGGGCGATCGAGCGGGGACAGGCGCGAGGGGGTTACTCGCGCGGTCCGGGGACTTCCATCGTTGGGGAGCCCGCCCGCCGTCGGCGTCGAACGGGGACAAAGCGCGTGTATTGCCCATTGGCCCGCGCCCTCGGCGGCTGGGACCGGCTCGAAAGGGTCGGTTCCGGGTCCGGCTAAGCCTCAACAGGGCTGCCCACCGGATGCTGGCGGATAACGAGCGCGCGGAGCGATCGGCTTCGTCGAAACGGTACAAACACAAAGAACTCCGGACGTTGTCCGGCGCTCCGCGTCCCTTTCCATCCGCTCACAGCCGAAGGCGTGAGCTTGAGAAGCCGTGCCCGCTAATACTTGCCCCCACCTGGCGGCTTCGCCGCCTGTCCGCCCCCATAGGGGGCGGAGGACGCCGCGCTCACGCCCTCTTCCCCCTGGTGGGGGAAGACGACCGCGAAGCGGTCCGTAGGGGGCAAGTGTTCGCCGCACCGAAAGGAGACGCCCATGGTCCAGCCCCGCGCCAAACGCATCCGCCCGACCCGGCTCAAGCGCGCGATGCGCAACTACATCCGCGCGCGGTTCAAGGTCGGCTTCATCCGGGGAGCGATCGCCAAGGTCGCCGAGCTCCGCCGCGACCGCCCCGACCTGGACGACCGCGTGGCGGACTGGCTGCCCCGCTGGGTGCGCCAGGCGGTGCTGGACGGGGTCGAACCGCCCGAGCCGGACATGTGGTCCTTCTACTGGCGCGGCAAAGGCCAGAAGAACCAGGGCCCGCCTACTCCCCCCGCCGCAGCCGCTCCCGATAAGCCCCCGAGCTCGCCACATAGCCCTCGGCGTCGCCATAGGCCTGGAAGTCGCGATAGCGGTCGTGGCTGCCCTTGACCTTCAGAGCGTGCTTGATCGGGCACCAGTACTGCTCGGTGCGGGCGGTGATCTCGCGGGCGTAGGCGATGACGCCGTTGCCGTAGCCGCAGAACACGCAGTTGAGCTTCTGCACCAGGTTCAGATAGCCCAGCCGGTGGCGGTCGATGACGACATAGTCCGAGCGCTTCACCCGGACCACGCCCCAGGCGGTGAAGCAGCCCAGTTGGTAGAGGCTGACGCTGAGGTCGAGGATCATCAGCGGCAGGGCCATGCCGTAGATCAGCGGCATGGTCAGCAGGGTGGGCCACGGGGTGCGGATCGCGCCCAGGCCGGCGGGCTTGCGGTGGGCGCGCTGGCGACGGAGGGCGTCGGCCTTGAAGCACGGCTTGCCGGCCTCGATCACCAGGCCGGCGGCGGCGGCGCGCTCGGCGTCCCGCGCGGCGAACGCGGCCTCGACCTCGGCCTCCACGGCGCGCAGGCGGTCGATGAGGTGTTCGAGGGTTTCGTTGGGCATGGGGGGCTCCGCTTGCGGGAGACCATGGGGCGAGTCGCGACTTGCCCCCACCTGGCGGCTTCGCCGCCTGTCCGCCCCCACAGGGGCGGAGGACGCGCGCCACGCCGGCGGCGGCTCCTCTTCCCCCTCTGGGGGAAGACGGCCGAAGGCCCGTAGGGGGCAAGTGGTCGCCCCGCTACGGCGCCGCTTTTGCTCAGCTTCACCAACAACGCATCATTTCGAGACAAGGCCGTCGCCATGTTCGCCAAGAAGAAAGACACCGCTCCCGCCCCGGCCTTCACGCCGCTGGCCCAGAGCGAGCCCGTTCAAATCGCCCCGCCGCCGGCCCAGCCGGCCCCGCCGCCGCGTCCCAGGCCCGCCTCGATGGTCGCCCAGGGCGTGGCCATCAAGGGCGAGGTGATGGGCGACGGCGAGGTGCACCTGGACTGCGTGGTCCAGGGCGACGTCCGCGTCGGCAAGCTGGTCCTGGGCCCCAACGCCCGGATCGAGGGCTCGCTGCACGCCCAGGTCATCGAGATCCACGGCAAGGTCACCGGCTCGGTCTGCGCCAAGCAGGTGCGTCTTTATGGGACGGCCGTGGTCGACGGCGACATCACCCACGAGCAGCTGGCCATGGAGAGCGGCGCCCAGTTCCAGGGCCGCAGCCTGAAGTTCCAGCGCCAGGCCCCGGCGTCCCCGGCGCCCGTCGCGAGCCACGCGCCGGCCCCCACCGGCGGGCATGCGCCGGCCATGGCCGTCTATCCGGGCTGATCGCGCGTTCTGGTGTTGAGCGGCGCGGAAAGGCATGGGGTCTTTTCCGCCGGCCGCCGACCGCGCTAGGATTTGGCATGCGTTCCCTGATCTCGAGTTCACGCGTTCTGATCCCGGCTCTTCTGCTCGGCCTGGGCCCCGTCGCCTTGGGATTGGCCGCCTGCTCGCGGAGCGACGACCGGGCCAGCGATCCGGCGGCGGGCGCGGGCCCTGTCCAGTCGGCCGCCCAGGACGCCGCCCCGGCGGCGGGCGGCCCCAGGACCCTCAAGCCGGGTCTGTGGCGGACCGTGACCCAGAGCCCGACCGGTCCGCAGGACTCGGTCCAGTGCGTGGGCGAGGGCTACGACCCCGGCGCCGAGGCGGCCCGCAAGGTCTCGCCCTGCGGCAGTCCCAACGTGACCCGCACCGCCGACGGCTTCCAGCTGGACCTGTCCTGCGAGAAGGACCACATCAACTACAGCCTGATCGGCCAGGTGCGGGGCGACTTCGTCACCACCGCCGACACCGACCTGGAACTGGAGGTCTCGGCCTTTGGACGCCGCCAGACCCTGCGCATGAAGGCCGTCAGCACCTATCAGGGGCCTTGCGAGCCAGGACAGAAGTCTGGTCAGGACGCGGATCAAAATATGGGCAAGACGACCGGTCGATAGGCCCGAAAAAGGGCGCCGGAATCCCCGCCTCCTACAAGCCATGGGCGAAGCTGTGGCATGCAGGACACTTAACCCAGCCGATCGCACGAACCGGCGCAAACCGGGGGAACGGCAGGGCTTGGACCCGCCTTGTATCTTCGAGGGCCGGCGCCGCGTTCGGACGCCGCCCGAGGAGTGAAGACGCCATGAATGGTCCGCTCTTGACCGTTGTTCCCGACCACGCCGAGCCGGTCGAGGTCTACAATCTCAGCCGGGGCCCGGAGACCACCACCCAGCGCGTGCAGCGCCTGCAGCGCGAGGCGCGCCTGCTGGCCCGCGAGCAGATCGAGGCTATGGGCCGCGACCTGGAAGACCTGGCCCGCCGGGCGCAGGAGATCGCCGAGGGCGGCGACGCCTATGCGGTCGGCGTGCGGGAAATGTGCTCGCGCCTGGCCTCCGACCTGCCCCAGAAGTCGCAGGGCCTGCTCGCCATCCTGAACCGTTCGGGCAAGGACTAAGCGGCGCTGAACGATCGGTGACGAGAGGTCGCCAAGGGAAGAGGGTGCGGGCTGGTCAAACCGTCACATCGGCGCGCTAGATGGCCGCCATGACCTTGCTGACCCGACGCGCCCTCACCACCGCCGCCCTGGCGGGAACCCTGCTGTCCGGCACGAGCTTCGCCGCCGCGCGGAAGAAGCCGATCGTCATCGCCCACCGGGGCGCCTCGGGCCTGCGTCCGGAGCACACCGAACTCTCGTACAACCTGGCCATCGACCAGGGCTGCGACTTCATCGAGCCCGACCTGGTGCCGACCAAGGACGGCCACCTGATCGCCCGCCACGAAAACGAGATCGGCGGCACCACCGACGTCGGCTCGCGTCCGGAATTCGCCGACCGCAAGGCCACCAAGACCATCGACGGCCAACAGGTCACCGGCTGGTTCACCGAGGACTTCACCCTGGCCGAGATCAAGACCCTGCGGGCCCGCGAGCGGCTGCCGCAGCTGCGTCCGGCCAATACGAAGTACGACGGCCAGGCCTCGCTGCTGACTTTCGACGAGGTCTGGGCCATCGCCAAGGCCGGCAGCCAGCGCACGGGCCGGACGATCGGCGTCTATCCCGAGATGAAACACCCCGGCTACTTCGCCAAGATCGGCCTGCCGGTCGAGGATCGGCTGGTCGCCTTGCTCAAGAAGAACGACCTGGACTCGGCCACCGCCCCGGTCTTCGTCCAGTGCTTCGAGGTCACGCCGCTGAAGACCATCCGCGCCAAGACCAAGGCCCGGCTGGTGCTGCTGACCGCCGGCGAGGGCGGCCCGCCCGACCTGCCGAACGTGACCTATTCCCAGCTGGTCAGCGCCTCGGGCCTGAAGGACGTGGCGCTCTACGCCGACGGCCTGGGCCCGGAGAAGACCCAGATCGTGCCGCAGGACGCGACCAACCTGCTGCCGGCCACCTCGCTGGTGAACGACGCCCACGCCGCCGGCCTGGCCGTCCACCCCTGGACCGTGCGGGCCGAGAACTATTTCCTGCCCTCGTCCCTGCGCCGCGGCGACGCGGCCGCCGCCGACTACCTGGCCCAGCCGGGCGAGGTCTCGGCGGTCTTCAAGGCCCTGTACGCCGCCGGCGTCGACGGCGTCTTCAGCGACTTCCCGGGCCTGGCGGTGGCGGCGCGGGGCTGATCCCCGCGGCGCCTCTTGCCGAGGCGCGAGGTCCGATGCAGCTTGCGCGCCTTCCTCGCCTAGAGACGCGCTCCATGATCCTCCGCCTCGCCGCCGCGACCGCCGCCTTCGCCCTGTTCGCCGCGCCCGCCCTGGCCGCCCCCGAGGGCGCCAAGCTGGACGTCATCGCCAAGGACTTCGTGCGCCTGACGCTGGAGGCCGGCGAGCGCGAGCCCGGCTATGTCGACGCCTATTACGGTCCCGCCGAATGGGCCACCGCCGCCAAGGCCAAGCCGCGCGAAGTGCCCGCCCTGCGCGCCGAAGCCGACCGGCTGGCCGCCGCCCTGAAGGCCGTGGACGGCGCGGGCCTCAGCCCGGACGAAGTCCGCCGCAAGGCCTTCCTGGCCGGCCAGGTCAAGGCCGCCCAGACCCGCCTGGCCATGCTGGCCGGCGTCAAGTTCAGCTTCCAGGATGAGGCCGAGGGCCTGTTCGGCGTGCGCCCGCCGTTAAAGCCGCTGACCTCCTACGACCCTATCCTGGCCAGGATCGACAAGCTGGTCCCCGGCGAGGGCGACCTGGCCAGCCGCGTCACCGCCTTCCAGGCCCGCTACACGATCCCGACCGACCGGCTGGAGCCGGTGATGAAGGCGGCGATCGCCGAGTGCAAGGCGCGCACGGAAGCCCACATCGCCCTGCCCAAGAACGAGCGCTTCGACCTGGCCTTCGTCACCAAGAAGCCCTGGAGCGGCTACAACTGGTACAAGGGCGGCGCCCACAGCCTGATCGAGGTCAACACCGACCTGCCCACCCCGATCAGCCGCGCCGTCGACCTGGGCTGCCACGAGGGCTATCCCGGCCACCACGTGCTGAACGCCCTGCTGGAGGAGAAGCTGACCAAGGCCAGGGGCTGGGTCGAGTTCAGCGTCTATCCGCTCTATTCGCCGCAATCGCTGATCGCCGAGGGCTCGGCCAATTACGGGATCAGGCTGGCCTTCCCGGGCGACGAGAAACTGGCCTTCGAGCGCAAGACGCTCTACCCGCTGGCCGGGCTGGATCCGGCCACGGCCGCCACCTACGACGCCCTGACCAGCGCCACGGCCGACCTGGCCAGCGTCCAGAACACCATCGCCGACCTCTACCTGTCGGGAAAGCTGGACAAGGAGGCCGCCGTCGCCGCCCTGGCCAAGTACGCCCTGAGCAGCCGCGCCAAGGCCGAGAAATCGCTGAGCTTCATCGAGGGCTATCGCAGCTACGTGATCAACTACAATCTCGGCCAGGACATGGTCCGCGCCCATGTCGAGCGGGCCGGCCCGTCGCAGGACGCCCGCTGGACCCGGATGGAGGCGGTGATCTCGCAGCCGACCACCCCAGCGGATTTGGCGAAGTAGGCTTAAGGCAGAGGGGCCAGGATGCGCCCCTCTTCGGCGTCGGCCTGGCCACTCACCACCGCCGCATAGGCCTGCGCCACCGCCTCGGCGCCCACGCCCTCGATCACCCGCAGCCAGCGCGGCGCATCAGCGGCGAACGGGGCCCAGGCGGCGTCGTGGCGCTGGTCCAGCCCGCCCGGCCCCCAGTCGGTCGCGCGCTTGCGGATGCGGTCGGGGGCGAAGAAGAACACCGGCTTGGGGCCCGGCAGGACTCCAGCCCCCCGCTCGGCCTCCCAATGCGTGCCGCCGACCAGGCAGGAATAGGCCAAGGCGTCGCCGAACCGCTCGTGGACGACCTTCAGCAGCGGCGCGTCGCCGGCGAAGTCGACCAGCACCACCGGCGCCTCGATCGGCGCGGACACGACCTCGTCATAGGTCACGACCTGATCGTAATAGCCCAGGCCCTCGACGAAGGCCTTGTTGCGGGCCGAGGTCAGGCCGACCACGCGCGCCTTGCCCCGTTGCTTGAGCTGGAAGGCCAGGCTGATCGCCGTCTTGCTGGAGGCGCTGGTCAGCACCACCGACCGCGCCCCGAACAGGTCGTTCTCATCGAGAAAGTCCTCGATCAGGAAGCCGGTGATGAACAGCGGTCGCAGCAGGGCCTGATAGTCCTCGGCCGGCTCGGCCGCGCCCACCGCCTGATACTGGTTGTAGACCAGCGGCAGGCCCTGCCGGTGCGGAGCGACGTCGGCGAAGCCGGTCCGGGTCTTGCGCGGCGTCACCGTCAGGTGGGTCGACATCGGATAGTAGCCGTAGAACCGCTGGCCGATGGCCAGGTCCGGGTGGTTGGAGGCCTCGACCCGCGCATGGCCCCAGACCGGGATCCGCCCCCAGCCCTCCGGCCCGGGGAAGAACTCCCAGTAGCGCATCGCCTCGCCGAACACCGCGTAGGTGACGTTGTTGGAGGTCAGGGCGAAGCGCTCGATCGCCAACCGCGCCTCGCCGTCGGCCAGTGCCGGCGGATCGCTGGGCGCGATCCTGGCCTGTCGGAAGTCGGCCTTGCCGACCAGGAAATCCCAGGTGGACATCGTCATGGCTCCCTTGCTCGACGCCAAGCTAAACGCCTTCCATGACAGAACGTCAAACAGATGTTTGAATTTCAAGGACCGAGCTTCGCCGCTTGACGGCCACATTGGCGGGATCACTCTAGGGACGGCCTTTGGAGGACTGGCTATGGCAAGGCGAGGATCGTCGGGTCCCATCGCGCTCGCGGCGCTGTTGGCGCTGGCGACGCCCGCCGTGGCGGCGGCGCAGAGCGACACGCTGAGCAAGACCCAGGCGCGCGCCCTGCCGCCCGCTGAACTGACCCACAGGGTGATGGACCTGGTCGCCGACCTGCTGACCCCGTCCGATCCCCGCCCCTCGCCCGGCCGCACGCCGACCAAGCCGTTGCGCGACCTGGCCTTCCAGGCGACCCCGCGCGCCACCTGGGCCCCGGGGGTTTGCGCCCGCGACGGCGTGGTCGTGACCTTCGAGCCGGCCCAGAAAAGCGAGGGGGAAGCCGAGCGCGGCGCCGACACCCCCATGCGCGCGGCCAGCCTCAAGGCCAGCACCCGTTATCACCTGGTGGCCCCACCGGCCCGCGAGGACGACTATTACGACGGCCCGCCGCCGCCCGAGGCCCAGGCGGCCTGCGCCAGGCTGGCCACCCAGGAGGAGGTGAGCTTCTTCTCCGCCCCGACCGCCGAGGCGGCGCTGAGCGGCGCCTGGTGGCTGACCCGCGCGGCCGAGGGCGCGAGCGGCGCCGACCCGGCCTTCGAGATCGACTGCCGGGTGGCGACCGCGACGCCGGAATCCTGTCCCGCGATCCTTCGTCGCCTGACCGTGGCCGACATCCGCTCGGTCTGGCCCTGTCCCGACGAGCGTCGCCCGACCGAGACCCTGCGCTGTTGGACGATGAAGGTCTGGCCGGACGACAAGACCTACGAGCTGCGGGTGTTCGCCTCGAAGGGCCCCGGCGCCGCGATCGCGCGCATCGAGGTCGATGAACAGGTCCTGACGGGCGAAAGCCTGATGGAATAGCCGAACCGGCATGGCGTCGCTTGGGCCGAGCGCCTAGATACGGCGGATCCCCGGAGCCCGCCGATGTCCCTGCCGCTGCGCCACTTCCTGCTCGCCCTGGCCGTGGTGGCGGTGTGGGGCACCAATTTCGTGGTCATCCGCGTGGCGCTGGACCACCTGCCGCCGCTGCTGTTCGCCACCCTGCGCTTCACCCTGGTGCTGTTGCCGGTGGTGTTCTTCGTCAAGCGGCCGCAGGTGCCTTGGACCAATCTGGCGGCCTATGGCGTGCTGATCGGGGCGGGGCAGTTCGGCTTGCTGTTCGTGGCCATGAAGGGCCACATCTCGCCGGGCCTGGCCTCGCTGGTGGTGCAGACCCAGGTGTTCTTCACCATCGGCATGGCCATGAAGATCAGCGGCGAGAAGGTGCAGCCGTTCCAGATCGTCGCCCTGCTGCTGGCCGCCTCGGGCATCGTGCTGATCGCCGCGCACGGCGGCGGGGCGGCCACGCCCCTGGGCGTGCTGCTGATCCTGCTGGCCGCCGCCAGCTGGGCCGGCGGCAACATCGTCGCCCGCCAGGCCGGCACGGTGAACATGTTGGCCTATGTGGTCTGGGCCAGCCTGTTCTCGATCCCGCCGCTGTTCCTGATGTCGCTGTGGCTGGAAGGCTGGCCGGCCATGGTCGCCGGCGTCAGAAACGCCGACGCCCTGACCTGGGGCGCGGTGGCCTGGCAGGCGGTGGGCAACACCATGTTCGGCTACGCGGCCTGGGGCTGGCTGCTGGCCCGCCACCCGGCCGCCACCGTCACGCCGATGGCCCTGCTGGTGCCGGTGTTCGGCATGGGCGCCTCGGCGATCCTGCTGCACGAGAGCCTGCCGCTCTGGAAGCTGGCGGCCGCGGCCCTGGTGCTGACGGGGTTGGCGGTGAACATGCTGTGGCCGAAGGTCCGGACGCGGTGGGTGGCTTCGGCTTGAGGCCGGGGACATGCCCTTGGGCGTGTCCCCATCAGAGGGAGCAGGCTTGGGGACACGCACAAGTGCATGTCCCCGGCCATGTCTGAACCTTCCACCCCAAAACCCTGGAATCGTCGGATGATCGTTGCGGAGGCGGACCCCTCGCCCCACCTCCGCAGCTGTGGACAAAGTCGGAAACCCGTTAACGCCTCCGCCCGGGGGTCTGGGCTCGAACCCGACCTGTCTCCATGGTGCCGCCAGTAGAGCCCTAGCCGCCAGCCAATGCGTTTCGACGACCACTTCCTTGACGAACTGAAGACCCGTCTTCGCCCTTCCGACGTGATCGGAAAGTCGGTGAAGCTGCGGCGGCAGGGGCGCGAATATGCGGGGCTGTCGCCGTTCACCAAGGAGAAGAGCCCGTCGTTCTTCGTCAACGACGACAAGGGCTTCTACCACTGCTTCTCCAGCGGCAAGCACGGCGACATCATCTCCTACCTGCAGGAGACCGAGCGGCTGACCTTCACCGAGGCGGTGGAGCGGCTGGCGGCCGAGGCGGGCATGGCCCTGCCCGAGCCCGACGCCCGCGCCGCCCAGGAAGACAAGAAGCGCGCCGGTCTGGGCGACTGGATGGAGCTGGCCTCGGCCTGGTTCGAAAGCGAGCTGCGCCGCCCCGTCGGCCAGGCCGCCCGCGACTACCTGGCCCGCCGCGCCCTGCCCGAGGATCAATGGAGCCGCTTTCGCATCGGCTTCGCACCCAACAACCGCACGGGGCTGAAGGACTACCTGATCGCCAAGGGCGCAAAGCCGGCCGAGCTGGTCGACGCCGGCGTGCTGATCGCGCCCGAGGACGGCGGCGCGCCCTATGACCGCTTCCGCGACCGGATCATCTTCCCGATCACCGACACCCGGGGCCGGGTCGTGTCGTTCGGCGGCCGGGCCATGGATCCCGCCGCCCGCGCCAAGTACCTGAACGGGCCGGAGACCACGCTCTTCCACAAGGGCCGGCTGCTGTACGGCCTGTACGAGGCCCGCAAGCTGCTGCACGCCGCCCAGGCCGCCGCGCCCACCGAACAGACCCCGATGCTGGTGGTCGAGGGCTATATGGACGTCGTGGCCTGCCAGCGGGCGGGCCTGCCGGCCGTGGCGCCGATGGGCACGGCCATGACCGAGGAGCAGATGGAGGTGCTGTGGCGCCTGCATCCCGAGCCCACCCTCAGCTTCGACGGCGACAAGGCCGGCCAGCGCGCCGCCGCCCGGGCCATCGACCGCGCCCTGCCGCTGCTGAAACCGGGCCGCTCGTTCAAGTTCTCGATCGTGGTCGGCGGCAAGGACCCCGACGACGTGCTGCGCGAGCAGGGCGCGGCGGCGCTGAAGAGCCAGCTGACCCAGACCACGCCGTTCGTCGAGGCGCTGTTCAATCGCGAGCGCGACCTGGAGCCGCTCGATACGCCCGAGCGCAAGGCCGGCCTCAAGCAGCGCCTGCGCGCCGCCGCCGGGACCATCGCCGACAAGGACCTGGCGGCCGCCTATCGCGACGACCTCTACGCCAAGCTCGACGCCTTGTTTCCCAAGCCGACTTTCGGCGGAGGCGGGTTCGGCGACGGCGGCGGCCGTCCCTTCGTGCCGCGCGGCCAGTGGAAGGGCGGACGCGATCGCGGACCGCCCGATCCCGGCATCCGGGGCGTGGCCCGGGCCGAGATCACCACGCGGCTCAACCCCTTCCACGCCGCCGTGGCCGTGGCCGCCTTGCGCCATCCGGCCTGGGCCCGGCCTTATGACGAGGCGATCGAGCGCATCGGCTTCGGCGATCCGCGCCTGGCCCCGCTGGCGGTCGAGCTGTTCGAGGCCCTGGCCGACGAGATCAGCGACGACGTGCCGTTCCGCGACATCCTGACGCGCAAGGGCCTGGGCCCGCAGCTGGCCGAGGCCGAGCGCGTGGCCTCGGGCATCGGCGCGCCGTTCCTCGACGAGAAGACGGACGCGCACCGCGCCCGCGCCCTGTGGGCCGCCTGCTACGAGGCCTTGGTCGAGATCGCCGACAGCGAGCGCGCCCTGGCGGCCCTGCGCCGCGAGGCCGTCACCGCCGGAACCCTGGCCGCCACGCGGGACCTGCGCACCCGGATCGGCGTGCTGGAACGCCAGATCAGCGGGCTGGAGTTCTGGGAAGCGCCGCCGACCTCGGTGGCGATCACCTAGGGGCGGAAGGGCCGCCGGCGGGCGGCCGAAATAGAACGATACTCAACACTACCCATCTTGACTCACGCGTCATGCAACGCCATCTGGCGACTCAAGGATTTGCCACGCTGCTGATTGACATCGCTCGGGCCGCCATTTTCATGCGCGCGCCCTCCTTGAAACAGGATGTCACCCTCGCCGCCGCCAGGTCCCAGTGGCTGCCGAAACCCCTCAAGGGTCGACGCTGATCGCGCCCGAAGGCAACGCCTCCGCAAAGAGCCCAGCTCGCGGAGCGTTAGGTCATGGCTCTTCGGCGTGTGTCAGGCGTTTATCTTGAGAATTTTTTCAGCGGTTCACTGGACAGCTTGCACGGACGACAGGGCGCGATGCGCAGGCGACCCATCACGTACACATTTCTCGACGCGCGCCGCGTTTCGGCGCCGCGTCGTTTCGGAGACCTGAATGAGCACCAATTCCTCGGCCGAGACGGAAGCGCCTGAAGCCACCGGCGGCGACGGGCCCCTGCTCGACCTGACCGACGCCGGCGTCAAGAAGTTCATCAAGCAGGCCAAGGCCCGCGGCTACGTCACGATGGACGAGCTGAACAAGGTCCTCCCGTCCGAGGAAGTGACCTCCGAGGCCATCGAAGACACCCTCGCCATGCTGAGCGAGATGGGCGTCAACGTGGTCGAGGCCGAAGAAGACGCCGAGACCTCGGAAGGCGGCGAAGTCGTCGCCCGCGAGGACAACCAGCAGGTCATCACCAGCGACAAGCCGGCGGCCTATGACCGCACGGACGACCCGGTGCGCATGTACCTGCGCGAAATGGGCTCGGTCGAGCTGCTGTCGCGCGAAGGCGAAATCGCCATCGCCAAGCGCATCGAGGCCGGCCGCGACACCATGATCCGCGGTCTGTGCGAAAGCGCCCTGACCTTCGAAGCCATCATGGTCTGGCGCGAGGAGCTGGGCACCGGCCGCATCCTGCTGCGCGAAGTGATCGACCTGGAAGGCACCTACGCCGCGATCAACGGCGTGGCCGCCGCGCCCGCCGCCGAGGAAGAGCCGGCCGAGCCGGTCGACGAGGAAGCCGCCGGCGAAGCCAAGCCCGAGGGCGAAGGCGACGACGACGACGATTTCGACGACGGCGCGGGCCCGACGGTCAGCGCCATGGAAGGCGAACTGCGCGAAGGCGTGATGGCCATCCTGGACGCGATCGCCAGCGAGTTCGAGACCTTCCGCAAGCTGCAGGACAAGCTGGTCGGCAGCCGCCTGAAGGGCGCGGACCTGAGCGACGCCGACCGCAAGGCCTATGAAGGCCTGTCGACGACGATCATCCAGCACCTGAAGACGCTGAAGCTGAACAACAACCGGATCGAGGCGCTGGTCGAGCAGCTCTATGCGATCAACAAGCGCCTGATCGGCCTGGAAGGCCGCCTGCTGCGCCTGGCCGACAGCTACGGCATCAGCCGCAGCGAGTTCCTGAAGGCCTATTTCGGTTCGGAACTGAACCCGAACTGGGTCGACCAAGTGAAAGCCATGGGCGTGCGCTGGACCAAGTTCGTCGAGAACGACGTCAACTCGGTCAGCGACATCCGCCAGGAGATCGCGGCGCTGGCCACCGAGACCGGCGTGCCGATCGACGACTATCGCCGCATCGTCCAGACCGTGCAGAAGGGCGAGCGCGAGGCCCGTCAGGCCAAGAAGGAGATGGTGGAAGCCAACCTCCGTCTCGTGATCTCGATCGCCAAGAAGTACACCAACCGCGGCCTGCAGTTCCTGGACCTGATCCAGGAAGGCAACATCGGCCTGATGAAGGCCGTCGATAAGTTCGAATATCGCCGCGGCTACAAGTTCTCGACCTACGCCACCTGGTGGATCCGTCAGGCGATCACCCGCTCGATCGCCGACCAGGCGCGGACCATCCGCATCCCGGTGCACATGATCGAGACGATCAACAAGATCGTCCGCACCAGCCGTCAGATGCTGCACGAGATCGGCCGCGAGCCGACCCCGGAAGAGCTGGCTGAAAAGCTGGCCATGCCGCTGGAGAAGGTGCGCAAGGTCCTGAAGATCGCCAAGGAGCCGATCAGCCTTGAAACCCCGATCGGGGACGAGGAAGACAGCCACCTGGGCGACTTCATCGAGGACAAGAACGCCATCCTGCCGATCGACGCGGCCATCCAGAGCAACCTGCGGGAAACCACCACCCGCGTGCTGGCCTCGCTGACCCCGCGTGAAGAGCGCGTGCTGCGCATGCGCTTCGGCATCGGCATGAACACCGACCACACCCTGGAAGAGGTCGGCCAGCAGTTCTCGGTCACCCGCGAACGGATCCGCCAGATCGAGGCCAAGGCCCTGCGCAAGCTCAAGCACCCCTCGCGGTCGCGCAAGCTGCGGAGCTTCCTGGACTCCTAAGGGTTCCGGACCGCCCAGACGTCAACGCCCGCCTCGGTCAGCCGAGGCGGGCGTTTTCGTTTTTCGACAAGACCAAGAAACATCTGGCTCCGGACCGACGAACTGGCGACCTGCCCGCCTCCCGTCTAGAGTGTGCGGAGCGACCAAGGAGCCCCGCCATGACCGTTCCCGACGAAGAGGTCTTCGCCTTTGTCGACGGCGAGCTGCCGCCCGAGGCCATGGCCCGGATCGAGGCGGCCATGGCGACCGATCCGCAGCTGGCCCTGAGAGTCGAGACCCAGCGTTCCTTGCGCCGTCTGCTGTCGGGCGCCCATGCCGGCGTCGGGCGAGCGCCCGAGGTTCGCGGCGCCACGGCCGCTGCCAAGCCGCCGGCCGCGTCCAAACCGGCCGAGGTGATCGCCTTCCCCGGCGCCCAGGCCAAGAAGGCGAAGGAGAAGGTCAAGCCGCGCGACCCCAAGCTGGCCAAGCCGGCCGGCGCGGCGGGCCAGGGCGCGCCCGCCTGGATCGGCCTGATCGCCTGCCTGGTCGCCGGCCTGGTGATCGGCCGCCTGGCCGCGCCGTCGCCCGTCACCCTGAGCGGGGCGGACGATCCGGCCCCGCTGGCCGCCGGCCCGCTGGCCAAGGCGCTGAACACCCTGGATTCGGGCCAGGCCGCCGGACCGGTGCGCATCGGCCAGTCGTTCAGGACCCCGTCGGGCTTCTATTGCCGGTCGTTCCAGGCCTCGGGCCGCTCGTCCATCGCCGGGGTGGCCTGCCGGGACCCCGACGCCTGGCGCGTGCGGGCCGTCAGCCCCGCCAACGCCAGCCCGAGCGGTCCACAGATCCCGGCGGCCATCGTGGCCGCCGTCGACTCGATGCGCGCCGGCCCGCCGCTGGACCCCGCCGGCGAGGCCAAGGCCAAGGCGGCCGGCTGGAAGCCAGGCGCTCGATAAAAGGCGCTCGATAAAAGGGGGCCGCCCCCCGGCGGAGCCGGAGGGCGGCGGGTCCGAGTCCGCGCAGGGGGGAATGCGGGATGGGCTCGGACCGGCTTGAGCCGGGGCTCTCCGGTGTTACCCGGTAACCTAGACCTTCATGTCCAGGAGGGCGCCCGTCATCTCGTCGGCGGTCTTGATGACCGCGGCGTTGGCTGTGAAATCCGTCTTGGCCGAGACCTGTTCGACGGCCTCGTGCGCCAGGTCGACCTTCTGCTCGGCCTGGCTCTGTTCCAGTCCCCAGGCGGCGGTGCGTTGAGCGCTGGCGCTGAGTCGGTCGGCGGCGGCGAACATGCCCGCGGCGGCGGTGTTGAGGACCTGCACGACCATCTCCCTGGTTGCCGGGCCAATGTCCGATGCATCGGTTAATCGGTGTTCACCAAAAAGGGTGAAGTTACACGGTTAACGTCCAAGGCCGGATTCGGCGACGGTCGCGCCCAGCAATTTCGGGATTGGCGCTAGGCGCTGATGTTGACCAGCGTGCCGGTCAGCTCGCCGGTGGCCTGGCCGAGGGCGGCGCCCGCCGCGGCCGTCATCTTGACGTTGGTCTGGGCCACGGCCAGTTGCGTGAGGTCGGCCGCCGCCGCGCTCTGGGCCTGGGCCGCGTCCGAGGAGGCCGGGCGTTGGACGGGAGCGCTGAAACGGTTGGCGGCGATCTGCACGACGTCTTCCTCTGGAGAGGCCGCCAACCTCGTCCCGAACCCGTTAATCACGGCTGACCAAAGACGGTAAACGCCGCTCACGCCCGGGATAACGCGTTCTTTCGGTGTTGTTTTTCCAGGAAGATTACAAAACGTTCAGGTTCCCAAACCTCGACAATCCGCCCCGCTCTAGCCAAGGTTCGCCCCTTCGCGGGCTCGGCCCGTATTTGGAGCCTGCCTTGATGCCGTTCTCCCGTCGCGCCGCGCTCGCCGGCGTCGCCCTGCTGCTGACCGTCCAGCCCGCCCTCGCCGCACCCGCCGCCCCCATTAAGTCTGCAGGGGCTAAGCCCGCCGCCACCAAGGCCGCCGCCCCCGCCTTCACGCCGTCTGCGGCCGCCATCAAGGCGCATATGGGCTTCCTGGCCAACGACCTGCTGGAAGGTCGCGAGTCCGGCACCCGCGGCTACGACATCGCCGCCAACTACGTGGCCTCGCAATATGCGGTGATGGGCGTCAAGCCGGCCGGCGACAACGGCACCTATCTGCAGCAAGTGCCCCTGACGGCCTACCGTTCGGCCAACGAGGGCGGCGTGTCCTACACCGGCGCCGACGGCAAGTCGGGCGCCCTGGCCTTCGGCGAGGACTACCTGCCCTCGGCCCAGGCCCGCCAGGCCGAGACCTCGGTCACCGCCCCGCTGGTCTTCGTCGGCTATGGCGTCGTCGCCCCCGAACGCGGCCGCGACGACTACGCGGGCCTGGACGTGAAGGGCAAGATCGTCGTCCTGCTGAGCGGCGCCCCCAGCGGCCTGCAGACCGAGATCCGCGCCCACTACAGCAACACCAACGTCAAGCGCGCCGAAGCCGCCAAGCGCGGCGCGGTCGGCGTCCTGACCATGCCGACCACCAGCTCCGAGAAGCGCCGCCCGTTCGCGCGCGGCGTCGGCAACTACCAGGAATGGAAGATGACCTGGAACGACGCCAAGGGCGTCGCCTATGTCCGCGGCGCCGAGGCGCCGTCCCTAGCCGGCCTGAGCCTGAAGGGCGCCGCCAAGCTGTTCTCGGGCGCGCCGACCTCGCTGGACGACGTGCTGGCCGCGGCCGAGACGCCGGACGGCGTGGTCAAGGGCTTCGACCTGCCCACCAACGTCACCGTCCAGCTGAAGACCGAGATCGAGAAGCGCCAGAGCAGCAACGTGGTCGGCCTGATCGAGGGCTCGGACCCGACGCTGAAGGCCCAGACCATCATCCTTTCCGCCCACCTCGACCACCTGGGCATCCACGGCAAGGACGCCGACAAGATCAACAACGGCGCGCTCGACAACGCCTCGGGCATCGCCACGATGCTGGAGGTGGCGCGGGGCTTCAAGGAAGCCAAGACCAAGCCCAAGCGCTCGGTCGTCCTGCTGGCCGTCACGGCCGAGGAGAAGGGCCTGATCGGCTCGGAATACTTCGCCAACAACCCCACCGTGCCGAAGGCCGGCATCGCCGCCGACGTCAACCTGGACATGCCGGTGCTGCTGTACGACTTCCAGGACGTGATCGCCTTCGGCGCCGACCGTTCGACGATCGGTCCGGCCGTGGCCCGCGCCGCCGGCCGCGTCGGCATCACCCTCTCGGCCGACCCGATGCCGGAAGAGGGCCTGTTCACCCGCTCGGACCACTACCGCTTCGTCGAGCAGGGCGTGCCGTCGGTGTTCCTGATGACCGGCTTCAAGAACGGCGGCGAGAAGGGCTTCAAGGACTTCCTGGCCACCCACTACCACAAGCCCAACGACGACCTGAACCAGCCGATCAACTACGAGGCCGGGGCCCGCTTCGCCTTGGTCAACTACCAGATCGCCCGCGAACTGGCCGACGCTCCGGCCCGTCCGGCGTGGAACAAGGGCGACTTCTTCGGAAACCTGTTCGGGAAGAAGTAGGGACCGATCCACGATCGGGGACAGGCGCATGCGCCTGTCCCCATCAGTTGGCTTGACCCCGCCCCCACGCGGCGCGATCTGTACCCCGAACCAGCCGGAGACGGGACGAGTGATAAGCGTTGGAAACCTGTTGCGGATCGGCCTGGTCGTGCCCGCGATCATGGTGGCCGACGTCCTGCTGGCCCAGCACCTGTTTCCGGGCTTCGACGCCGGCGCGCAGTTCATCAGCGAGCTGGGCGGGCCCAAGGCGCCCAACCCCCTGATCTTCAACATCGGCATGATCCTGGCCGGCCTGGCCGGCGTCGCGGCCGGGGGCGGCTTCGCCCACGCCCTGGAGCACGCCGGCGGCCGTCGCCGGGTCTCGGCCTTCGCGGGCCTCTGGGTGGCGATGACCGGCCTGGGCGCCCTGTTCGCCGGCCTGTTCCATTGGCCCGACCCCATGCACCGCGCCTGCGGCGTGGGCCTGGCCATCCAGTTCGCCCCGCTGTTCACCGCCTGGGCGCTGTGGGGCAAGCCGGGGCATCGCCGCCTGGCGCGGTTCTCGCTGGGCTGGTTCTTCTTCCTGCTGGTGGTGCTGGCCCTGCTGACCGGGGTGTGGAACGTGCGGACCGGCAGCGACGTCGGCCTCTGGCAGCGCGGCCACGCGTTCCTGGGCCTGCTGTGGCTGGCCATCGCCGCCTTCTGCCTGGACCGCCACTGGCGCTCGCGCCAGGCGCCGACCGCCCCCAACGACGATCAGCCGACCTCCGACCCCGACTACGCGCCCGCCGCCTCGTAGGTGACGATCAGGTCGTCGGAGGCCAGGGCGTCGCCCTTCAGCGCGTTGACCAGGTCGGCCAGCGGCGTCCTGGCGTCGAACGGCAGGCGCTCGACCAGGGCGAAGATCTGGACGTGATAGTGGTGCACCCCGTGCCCGACCGGCGGGCGCGGGCCGAACCAGCCGATCGTGCCGTTGTCGTTGGTCCCCTGGGTGGCGCCGCCGATCAGCCCCAGGCTGGCCTCGTTCGGCAGGCCCTCGGGCAGGCTGGTGGCCTCGCCGGGGATGTTCCAGATCAGCCAGTGCACGAACGGCCGCTCGCGCGGGGCGTCGGGATCCTCGACGATGATCGCATAGGCCGCCGCGCCCTCGACCTGGGTCCAGATCAACGGCGGCGACAGGTTGTCGTGATAGGCGCTGTGTCGGTCGGCGAGGCGGCCGTCCAGGTCCGTTGCGGTGGTAGTCAGGACCAGGCTGTCGTCGCCGAACGGCTGGACCTTCTGCATGGTGATCGCTTCACCGGAATGATCGGGCGTCTGGGCGTGAGGCATGAAGCTTCTCCTGGAGTCGGAGAAGAAACCCGCCGATGTCGAGCCGGTTTCAACCGTCGCCGAAGCGGGTCGGCTTTCGTCGACGCGCCAACCGACGCGCGCCGAGCCAGAGGAGCGCGAGGAGCAGGCCCAGCGGAGGGATGATCCAAAGCGCTTCGACGACGACGGGCGGCACGATCCCGCAGTCGGCGACGCAGGTCAGCTGGTGGGTTTCGAGTTCCGACGAGGACGCTTGCGAACCGACCATCGCTCCCCCTTAGCGCCAGGCGTAGTTGAAGCTGAGGCTGATCCGCTGTTCCTCGGCCTGGTTGGGCGTCACCTCGTGGCGCAGCCAGCTTTCCCACATCAGGATCGCGCCCGGCGCGGGCTGGACATAGACGAACGGCTGCAGCGTCTCCGGCGCGTCGGCCAGACGCGTGGGCGCGGCCATCATCATCGGCAAGCGCGGATCCTCGAACTTCAGGGCCGAGGCGCCCGGCGGGATGGTCACATAGACCGTGCCGGAGATGACGCTGTGGGGATGGATGTGGCCGCTGTGCTGGCCGCCCGGCTCCAGGATGTTGATCCAGAAGCTGTCCATCACCAGCTTGCCGCCCGCCAGGTCGAACCGCAGGTCCTTGGCGAAGGCCGCCGCGTGCTTGTCGAGCTTCTTCTTCAGGTCGGCGAACAGGCTGTCGCGCTGGGCCAGGTCGTCCAGCGAGGCGTAGGAGGTGTAGCCCAGATAGCCCTTCTTCTCGGCCCAGGCCTGACCGGCCTCGTCGTCCTCGGCCACGGCGATGCAGGCGTCGTGCAGGTCGTCGATGAAGGCCTCGAAGCCCTTGTCGCCGGCCAGGCTGGCTTCGTAGAGCGGGGTGACGAAGAGCGGGCGCGTGGTCATGGCGTCGTCCATACCGCCCCGCCGCGTTGACGACAAACCGGGACGGGCGGATGATCACGTCATGGCTGATGGTGAAATCACTCTGAAGATCGATGGCGCGCGCGCTGAGCGCCTGAGGGCGCGCGCGGAAGCAGCGGGCCAGAGCGTGGAGGATTTTGCTCTACGGCTGCTCGAGGAAGATGCAGCGATCTGGGAAGAGGTCGATGCGATCTGCGATGCGACCATCGCGAATAACGACGGCATTCCACTGGAAGACCTCGAGCCGTGGATGCGCGGCTGGGGCAAATCGGACGGTCCCTCGCCACCGCGATGAAGCCTGTCGTTGTCACGCCACGCGCCTACGATGACGTGCGACGTCTGGAAGGGCTGGCTGATCGACAAGGACGCCAACGCCGCAACGCGCGTCGGTCCGCTGCTCTTCGAGGCGATGATGTCGCTCTCGGAATTTCCGGAACGCGGTGTTCGGGCGTTGCGGGCCCGCGGCAGAGAGCTGTTTATCCCGTTCGGCGCCAATGGTTACGTCATCCGCTATCGGGTCGAAGCCACGCGAGTGCTGATCGCGACCGTTCATCACAGCCTCGAAGATCGCTGACCGCATCAGACTCGCCTATATGTCGGGCGTGAACGATACGACGACTGACACCCCCGCCGAAAACGCCCTGAAGGGCGCCGCCCTGATCAAGGACGAGGTCTCGCGCCTGCCTGACGCGCCGGGCGTGTACCGGATGATCGGCGAGAACGAGGAAGTCCTCTACGTCGGCAAGGCCAGGAGCCTGAAGAAGCGCGTCGTGCAGTACGCGCAAGGCCGCTTCCACACCAACCGCATCGCCCACATGGTCGACGCCACGCGGTCGATGGAGTTCGTCACCACCCGCACCGAAGCCGACGCCCTGCTGCTCGAGATCAACCTGATCAAGTCGCTGAAGCCGCGCTTCAACGTGCTGCTGCGCGACGACAAGAGCTTCCCCGAGATCATGATCCGCCGCGATCACGACGCGCCGCAACTGCGCAAGCACCGCGGGGCGCACACGATCAAGGGCGACTATTTCGGGCCGTTCGCCAGCGCCGGGGCGGTGAATCGTACGCTCAACACCCTGCAGAAGGCGTTCCTGCTGCGCTCGTGCAGCGACAGCGTCTACGACACCCGCTCGCGACCCTGCATGCTGCACCAGATCAAGCGCTGCGCCGCGCCGTGCACCGGCCTGATCGGCAAGGACGACTACCAGGCCCTGGTCGACCAGGCCGAGGCCTTCCTGCGCGGCAAGTCCCGCGCGGTCATGGCGCTGATCGCCCAGCAGATGGAAGCGGCGGCCGAGGACCTGGAGTTCGAGCGCGCCGCCCGCCTGCGCGACCGCATCCGCGCCCTGGCCTCGGTGGCCCAGGAGAGCCAGATCAATCCCGAGACCGTGGACGAGGCCGACGTCGTGGCCCTGCATGTCGAGGGCGGCCAGGCCTGCGTGCAGGTGTTCTTCTTCCGGGCCGGGCAGAACTGGGGCAACCGCGCCTATTTCCCGCGCGTGACCGGCAACGCCGAGGACGAGGACGAGACCGCCACCGAGGAGCAGCGGATCCTGACCGCGTTCCTCGGCCAGTTCTACGACGACAAGCCGATCCCGCGCCTGATCCTGACCAATCTGGAGCCGGCCGACCGCGACCTGCTGGCCGAGGCCTTCTGCCTGAAGAGCGGCCGCAAGGTCGAGATCACCGCTCCCAAGCGCGGCGAGAAGGCCGATCTGGTCGGCCATGCGCTCACCAATGCGCGCGAAGCGCTTGGACGGAAAATGGCCGAGGGCAGCGCCCAGACCAAGCTGCTGGCGGGCGTCTGCGAGGCGTTCGGCCTGGAGGCCCCGCCCGAGCGGATCGAGGTCTACGACAACAGCCACATCCAGGGCACCAACGCCGTGGGCGGCATGATCGTGGCCGGGCCGGAAGGCTTCATGAAGGGCCAGTACCGCAAGTTCAACATCCGCTCGACCGAGCTGACGCCCGGCGACGACTACGGGATGATGAAGGAGGTCCTGCGCCGCCGCTTCGCCCGCCTGGTCAAGGAAGAGGAAGAGGGCGACAGCGAAAACCGCCCCGACCTGGTGCTGGTCGACGGCGGCAAGGGCCAGCTCGATGCGGCGCTGGAAGTCATGGCCGACCTGGGCGTCGACGACATCGCCATCGTCGGCGTGGCCAAGGGCCCGGACCGCGACGCCGGGCTGGAGCGGTTCTTCCTGCCCGACAAGACGCCCTTCATGCTCGAGCCCAAGTCGCCGGTGCTCTACTACCTCCAGCGCCTGCGCGACGAGGCCCACCGGTTCGCGATCGGGGCGCACCGCACGCGGCGCTCGATGGACCTGAAGAAGAACCCGCTCGACGAGATCGAGGGCGTGGGCCCGGGCCGCAAGAAGGCCCTGCTGCACGCGTTCGGTTCGGCCAAGGGCGTCAGCCGGGCGGGGGTCGAGGACCTGATGAAGGTGGACGGCGTCAGCCAGCCGCTGGCCGAGCGGATCCACGCGTTCTTCCGGAAGAGCTGACGGAGACCCTCCCCCTGTGGGGGAGGCGGCCGAAGGCCGGTGGGGGGACTTTTAGGGTCGGGGATCCAGACTACGACCGCCTGCCGAATACTCCCCCCTCCGATCGCTACGCGATCGCCTCCCCCACAGGGGGAGGGCCTTTATTCGCGGGCGCTCAACTCCAGCCAGTCAAACTCCTCCTCCAGCGCCCGATAGGCGTCATCGCCGATCTCCCCCCGCTGGCGCAGGTCGGCGATCGCCGTGCGGGAAACGGCCACCACCCGCCGGCGCAGGGCGTTCTCGGTGGAGTCCCGGGCGTCGGCGCCCTTCTTGGTCTGGTGCAGGGCGGCGCCGTACTCGCGGCGCAGGGCCTCGGCCGCCTGGGAGTCGTCGCCGTCCAGCTCGGCCAGGGCGGCCTTCAGCGCCTTGGCCCTCGCCACCTTCATCTCCTTGGCCACCGGATCGTCATCGGGCATGCGCAGCAGCGCCATCAGCGGCTTCAGGGTCAGGCCCTGGATCACCAGCGTGCCCAGCACCACCGCGAAGGCGGCCAGCAGGATGAAGTCGCGATAGGGGAAGCCCTCGGGCAGGGCCAGGGCGGCGGCCAGGGTGACCATCCCGCGCATGCCGCACCACGCGACCAGCAGCCCGCCCCGCGCCGTCGGCGGGGCCATGCTGGACCGCGCCAGGTGCAGGCCGAAGAACCGGTTCTTCACCCGCACGGCGCTGTTGTAGGTCATCACCCAGGCGATCCGCACGGCGATCACCGTGGCCAGGATCACCAGGGCGGCGCGCAGATAGTCCATCCGCTGGTGCGGCGACAGGGTCTCCAGGATCGGCCCGATCTGCAGGCCGATCAGGGTGAAGGCCAGGACGTTCAGCACCACCGTCACCGACTCCCAGACCGCGAAGGACGGGATGCGCAGCCGCGCCGACAGCTGCGCCGCCGGCCGCCAGGCCACGGTCACCCCGTAGACGACGATGGTCACCACCCCCGACAGGCCCAGCCGCTCGGCCAGGATCCACACCCCGAAGGTGGAGACGAACTGGACGATCACCGAACTGGGCACATCGGTGATCCGATGGAAGAACAGGCCGCTCACCCGCGCCAGGCCGTAGCCGACCACGACGCTGCCCACCGCCACCAGGGCCAGGGTCGGGGCGGCGTGGACCAGGCTGAAGCCGCCGCCGACCGCCCCCACCGCCAGGCGGTAGATCAGCAGGGCCGAGGCGTCGTTCAGCAGGCTCTCGCCCTCCAGGATCTTGAGGATCCGGTGCGGCGGCTGGATCTGGCGCAGCACGGCCAGGGCGGCCACGGCGTCGGGCGGCGCGACGATGGCCCCCAGGGCGATGGCCGCCGGCCAGGGCATGTCCGGAAACAGCATGCGCGCCGCCACCGCCACCCCCGCCGTCGTCAGGCTGACCGCGATCAGCACCAGGGCCGAGACCGGCCGCCAGTTGTCCTTCAGGTCGCGCAGCGAGGAGTCGTAGGCCGCGTCCAGCAGCACCGGGGCGATGAACAGGGCCAGGATCAGTTCCGGCTCCAGCTCAAGCCGAGGCGCGCCGGGGATCAGGGCGACGGCCGCCCCGCCCAGGGCCAGCAGGACCGGATAGGGCGCGCCGATCCGCCGGGCCAGGGCCGACAGCACCACCGCGCCCAACAGCAGGACCAGGATCCATTCGAAGATCAGCATTCGGCGAAGGTCGCCGCTGGCGGGCGGCTTGGCAAATCTAAAGCGCTCCGTCGACGCCCGCTTGGCGGCGGAACGGTCAGCTGGGGGTCAACACCAGGAGCGAGACGCCCTGGCGCGGCAGCATGAAATCCAACCGCGCCGCTCCACGCACCACCGGGATCGCCGACGGGTCCGGATCCAGCGTCGCCAGCCGCGAGGCCTCGATCAACGCCTTGCGCTGCGCCTCGGAGGGCGCGATCGGCGAGCCCATCGCCAACCAGGCGGCATAGCTGTTCGAATGGTCGCGATCGATGCGGTAGTGGACCAGCCGTGCGCCATGCGCGAACGCCCTCGGCAGGTGCGTGAGATCGACGCTCACCCGCGCATCCGGGCCGGCCAGATCGTCGTCGTGGTAGTGCCACACCAGGACCGACAGCTTGTCGCCGTCCCGCGTCGCCACGCTGCCGACGTCGGCGACGCCGCGCACGCCGTCGCGCATCATGTCGTCGAGCGAGGCTTCATGATCGGAGACGTCGGCGACATAGGTCCCGGTCATCTTCGAAAACAGCTTGAAGGCGTTCATGACCGGCAGGTCGACGCCCGCCGAGGTCAGCTGTCGAAAGCCGGCGAAATACGGCTGGTCCTCGAACTCGAACGCCCAGGTCAGGACGCCCTCCAGATTGAGCGCGCGCCGCCGCGCCAGGGCCTGGAGCCGCGGGAAGGAGGCGGCCGTATAGCTCGAATACATGGTCCCGTTGCGATAGGCGTTGGCCGGTCCCTGGCAGGCGGCGCAGCCCTCCGGGTCGGATTCGCCGATGATGATGGCCTTGTCCCGGAACACCGGATCGGCGGCGATCTGGGCGAACTCGTGATCGGCCGCTTTCAGATGCGCGGCGATGCCCATGCGGACATGACCCCGATCCCCGTCCTCCACGAATTTTGGGCTGCCCTTGGCGTGGAAGGACAGGAAGTCGACCGGCGTTCCGGCCGCCTTGGCGTGGTCCATGAAGGCGGTCATGTAGGTGTCGCCGGCGCCGGCGATGTCGGGTCCGCCGACCCGGGCTTCCGGCAAGGCGCGGCGGACGCCCTTGATGGCCGTGTCGTGCAGGCGGAAGAACTCCGCCTGGGTTCCGCCCCAATAGTACTGCGGCAGGTTGGGCTCGTTCCAGGTCTGGAAATACCAGCTGGCGACCTCGGCCCGGCCGTAGCGCTCCACGCAGTGGCGCACCCACTGATAGACCAGTTCCTCCCACTTGCCGTAGTCCTTGGGCGGATAGGCCCAGCCCGTGCGCAACGCGCCGCTGCCGGGGCGGAACTCGTGCTGGTAGGGCTGGGGCTTGGTCGACAGCGCCTCGGGCATGAACCCGATCTCGACATAGGGCTTCACGCCGCGGGCGCGATAGGTGTCGAAGATGCGGTCGACGATCGTCCAGTCATAGACCGGCCGCCCCTGCGCGTCCTCGGTGTAGACGTTGGTCGAGCCCCACTTGAGCGCCGGCGTGCCGTCGCCCGAGGTCAGCAGGTTATGCGTCCGGAAATAGACCTGGTCGGGGGCCAGTCCCCCGAGCGTCGCCAGGGTGGCGCGCCCGTCCTTCATCGTCGCGTAGTTCGGCTCGTCCGCCCCGAAGAACCGCCAGACCGGCTTGACCGGGTCCTGGGTCCGCGCGGCGTCGACCGTGATGGCGACGGGAAAGGCCTTGTCCTGCGCATCGGCCCTCGCGGCGACGAGAAGGCCAAGCGCCAGCACGGCGGCCGAGAACCATTTCCGCATGAGACTTCCGCTCCGACCGTTCTTGGCTTCCACGCGGGGAACCCGACGCGCTTTCATCAGACAAATATCTCGGATCGCCTGTCAAATCGCGGAGCGGTCAGCCGCTCGTCCTACTCCACCGCGAAAGCCAGCCCCGCCTTCGCCCCCAGCCGCTCCACCAGCTTGCCCCGCAGCGCCGCGCCGGGGGTCCAGATCCCGCCGGCCACCTCCGGCGTGTCGATCAGGCACAAGGCCGTCTCGGCGATCACCTTGCTGGTCGAGCCGTAGCCGGGGTCCTTGTCGCCCTTGACGCCGGCCCGGACCTGGCGGCCGTCGTCGGCGATCGCGACGAACAGCACGTCGTAGAAGCCGGCCTCGCGCTCTTCCTTGCTGGGCCCCTCGCCCGGCTTGGGACCGCCCTCCGCCCCCATCGAGGCGTTGGCCAGGCCGACGGCCTTGGCGGCGGCCTCGCCGCCCTCGCCAGGACCGGTCAGGATCATCTCGTCATAGACGAAGTCGGCCCCGTACGGCTGGTCCATCAGCCAGTTGGAGCGGTGGACGTTGCGGGTGTTGATCGCCGCCATCACGAACGGGGCGGCCCACGAGCCCAGGTCCTCGTCGAAGGCCACGGCCGCGCCGTGCGGCTGCTTGGGGCCGACGAAGTCGGGGGTCAGGGCGAAGGGGTCCTTCAGGTATTCCAGGATTTGCGGGTCGCGCATCGCCGCGGCCAGGGTGGCCTTCAGGCTGGCCGCCGTACCGCCCGAGAACGTGCCGCGCATGGCCCGCACCCGGCCCTTCACGCGGGCGACGGGACCGCCGAACCGCTTGGCCGCCTCCTGCTGCACGAACCAGACGCCCAGTTCGAACGGGATGGAGTCGAAGCCGCAGGAGAACAGGATTCGCGCGCCGCTGTCCCTGGCCGTCCGTTCATGGGCGTCGATCATCTGGCGCATCCAGGCCGGCTCGCCGCACAGGTCCAGATAGTCGGTCCCGGCCTCAGCGCAGGCGGCGACCAGGTCGGAGCCGTACAGCTGGTAAGGGCCGACTGTGGTCAGGACCGCCTTGGTCCGCTGGACCATGCGGCGCAGCGAGGCCGGACTGTCGGCGTCGGCGACGATCAGCGGGATGTCCGCGGGAGCGCCGACCTCGTCGCGCACGGCGGCCAGCTTGTCGGCGTTGCGGCCCGACATCGCCCAGCGGACGTCGGGGTGATGTTTGGCGAAGTGCTCGGCCACCAGCCGGCCGGTGAAACCGGTCGCGCCGTGGACGATGACGTCGAAGTCCGCGCTGGGGTTCATGAGGTCGCCTCCCGAGATCTTATCGTTGGAGGCAGAGTGGCGCGGATGAGCGAGCGGATCAAACGCTCGTTGGGACGACTACCAGGTGTTGTCGATCGGTCGCGTCAGCAGCAGGCGATCGCCGCGCCAGACCTTGAGGATCAGGTGATCCCCGCTCGGCCGCCCGTTGTCGAGCACGGGGTCGAGATAAGCGACGCGGACGGTCTGGCCGCGCAGTTCCTCGGGAATGATGGCGAGGCAATCGTGGGGCGGTCCGTATGATCGTCCGCCCTTGTGAAGGACGCATCCCAGGGACAGCGCCTTTCCGTCAGCCGCCTCGAACTTGTAGCCGAACCGATAGGCGTAACCGAAGGTGTCGGTCGCGAAACGCCCTTCGACGACTATCGGTCGAGGATCGGCGGGCGGACGCCAGCGTTGGCGCGCGCCCCCATCGTTCATCCGCTGGACGGTGATGGCGACCAGGGCGACCACGAAACAGAATATCAGGCCGGCGCCCAGGACTTCGATAACCCGCCCAGTCTTTGAGCGGGGCGTGGTCATGCGGCCTTCGGCTTCAGCGCCAGCAGGCCCCCAAAGCTCAACGCCGCCGCCACCGCCAGGTAGGCGCCCACCGGGGCCAGCCCGCCCCTGTCCGCCAGCGCCTGGGCGATCATCGGCGCCAGGCCGCCGCCCAGGATGCCGCCGACGTTGAACGCGGCCGAGGCGCCGGTGTAGCGCACCCGGGCCGGGAACAGGTCGGGCAGGAAGGCGCCCAGGGGTCCGTAGACGAAGCCCATGACCAGCAGGCCCAGGGCCAGGAACAGGCCGATGGTCGGCAGCGAGCCGGCGACCATCATCACCGGCAGCAGGGCGCCGACCCCGACGGTCATGGCGCAGCCGGCCATCAGCACCCGGCGCGGGCTGGTGGCGTCGGCCCAGTAGCCGGCGACGACGATGCCGGCGGCCATGAACAGGATGGCGATCAACTGGGCGCTCAGCATGGCCGTGCGGCCGTAGGCCAGGTCCTTGGCGCCGTAGCCCAGCGCGAAAGCGGTCATCATGTAGTAGACGGCGAAGCAGCAGATGGCCGCCAGGGTCCCGCACAGGGTGGCCTTCCAGTGGTCGCGCAGCAGTTCGCCCAGCGGCACGGCGGGCGGCGCCTCGTGGGCGATGGCGGCGGCGAAGGCCGGCGTCTCGGTCAGCTTCAGGCGGATCCACAGCCCCACCCCGACCAGGACGACGCTGCCCAGGAACGGCAGGCGCCAGCCCCAGGCCAGGAACTGCTCGGGCGTCAGGATCAGGCCCAGGATCAGGAACAGGCCGTTGGCGGCGATGAAGCCCACCGGCGCGCCCAGCTGGGGGAACATGCCGAAGCGGGCCCGCCAGCCGGGAGGCGCGTTCTCGACGGCCAGCAGCGCCGCTCCGCCCCACTCTCCGCCCAGGCCGAAGCCCTGTCCGAACCGCAGCAGGCACAGCAGGGTCGGGGCCAGCCAGCCGGCCATGGCGTAGGTGGGCAGGAAGGCGATGGCCAAGGTCGATCCGCCCATCAGCACCAGCGAGGCCACCAGCGTCGACTTGCGGCCGATCCGGTCGCCGAAATGGCCGAACACCGCCGCGCCCAGGGGCCGGGCCAGGAACGCCACGCCCAGGCTGGCGAAGGCCGCCATCTGCTGCAGGCTAGGCGACTTGGACGGGAAGAACAGCTGGCCGAACACCAGCGAGGCCGCCGTGGCGTAGATGTAGAAGTCGTAGAACTCGACCGCCGTGCCGACGAGGCTGGCCGTCAGCACCCGGCGATTGGAATTGGTCGCGGTCGGATTTTGGCTCATGGCGCCCTCGAAGAACTTGGCCATGGCTTGGCGTCATGCGGACGTCGCGTCAACCACCCGCGCGAAAATCGACCCCGATCGGCGCGAACGCCCCCCGATAAGGGAGCGTTTCGTTCTCCTTTCGGCGAATGTCCGCACGAAGCTTTCACCGCTGGCCGCCCCACAGATCAGCCTTGCGCCAAGCCGCGCCTATTCCATAGGTTGATGGGGCCGCGTATCGACAGGGAGGGGAAGCGATGCATCGGACCTTTGGTTTTGTCGCCTTGCTCGCGGCCTTGGCGGCGCCAGGCTTGGCCGGCGCCCAGCGCTCCGGCCTCCAGATCGCGCCGCTGGCGCCGATCGAGATCCCGACTCTTGGAGCCATCACGCCCGATATCCGGGCCTACTATCCCGAACAGGCCCTGCTCCTGGGCGTCGCCGGCCGAGCCGTGCTGGACTGCCAGGCCAATGACGACGGCACGCTCAGCGACTGCAAACTGCTGAGCGAATTGCCGAAAGGCTACGATTTCGGCGTCGCCGCCCTGAGGATGGCCAAGGTGCAGTTGGCGCCCTGGAGCGGTCAGACCGGCGGCCGCGTGACCGTGCCCGTCGACTTCAACCCCGCCGACGCCAAGCCGGCCCGGACCAGACCGTACCGTCCGCCCGCGGGTCCGCCCCGCCGCCTGGCCGGTCAGCCGTCGACGCCCGCCGGCCGGGTCAAGCCTGGCGAGACCATCGTCACCGAACCCTTCGCCTACAACCGCACCGCCGTGCTGACCAACGAGGTCACGGGCCACACCCTGCTGGTCATGGGCCTGAAGATCCCGGCCGGCAGCCCGGGCTTCTACGCGGGTCAGTTCGGCACGGGCCCCGGGCGCGCGGTCAACACCTGGTGCTTCGTGCCGCCGCCCAAGAAGGACCGCTTCAAGCCCACCTGCCTGATGCTCTATCGGGACGAGGCCGCCGTGGTTCCCCGGGTGGCCAACGGCTACGCTTTCTCGAGCTTCGGCATACCGTCGTCGGGACGCATGGACTACGCCAACAGCCCGACGTTCGAGGAAAAATCCGTCGAGATCCCTGGCGACCTGCGCCTGGACTATCGCCTGCGTCGCTGGACCAAGACCTGGGCCGAGGTGGAGATCTGGGCCAATGGCGAGATCGCCGACCTCAAGGTGGCGGCCAAGGGTCCCGACGGCCGCGCCCGCCTGGAAACCTTGGGCGGCGTCTACTGGCTCAGCCAGCCCGCCGACGATCCCAAGGCCGCCGTGGTGGAGGCGGCGACTTAGCGGGCCCCATAGCCCTTCGCGGCGTTCATGCGTTAGAACCTCCGCCATGAAAGCCCTGCCCAACATCCTGACCTCCGCGCGCCTCGTCATCGCGCTGTTCATGTTCGTGGCCCTGGCCGCGGCGGCGGGCGGCGTGCCCTGGCTGAGCGAACAGCTCACCGGCGAGCAGCAGCTGTCGCTGCAGCGCTGGGCGTTCTGGGCGTTCGTGGTGGCGGCGGTGACCGACTTCTTCGACGGCTGGCTGGCCCGCAAGCTCGACGCGGTCAGCATCTGGGGCGCGATCCTCGACCCGATCGGCGACAAGATCCTGGTCTGCGGCGCCCTGCTGGGCCTGATGGCCCTGGGCCCCAACCCGCTGGTGATCCTGCCCTCGGGCCTGATCCTGTTCCGCGAATTCGCCGTCAGCGCCCTGCGCGAGGTCGGGGCCGGCAAGGGGATCAAGCTGCCCGTCACCGTGCTGGCCAAGTGGAAGACCACCCTGCAGCTGGTGGCGATCGGGGCCGAGATGATCCTGGTCTCGTGGTCCGCCTTCCACCTGCCGAACGATCCGGCGATCGTGACCCCGGCCACCTACGCCACCCACGGCCTGCTGTGGCTGGCCGCCGTGGTGACCCTGATCACTGGGGCGCAGTACTGGGAAGCGGCAAGGAAGGCGCTGGTTTAGGGGGCTAGAACCTGCCCCCTACTGGCTTCGGCCCTCTTCCCCCAGAGGGGGAAGAGGATGCCGCGCTTGATGTCCTCCGCCCCCTATGGGGGCGGACAGACCGCAAAGCGGTCAGGTGGGGGCAAGTGAGGGAGCCGCTGCTATTCCGCCGCCAGCAGCAACGGCTCGTCGTCCTCGATCGCGTCGGGATCGGTCGGGCCGTGCAGCAGCCATTCGGTGTCGGGCGCGTCGTGACCCGCTCGGGTCCGCTCCGCCCGCATCATCAGGGCCAGCCAGCCGGCCCCTGCCGTCAGAAACACCATGATCGCCTCCGAAGCGCTCCGTCACTATTGAGAATGACTATCAATAACGACGGAGGCAAGGCGTCTTTGCGGTGTGATTTCCGTGTTTAGGCGGCTTCGGCCGCTGAAGCGGCCTTGCGGCGGGCGGCGGCGGTGGCGCCGCGCTTCTTGGTGGCCGCTTCCAGGGTGACCTGACGACGCTTGGAGGCTTCAAGCTCGAGCACGGGCAGCACTTCCGCCGCGGCCAGCCGCTGGGCCGGGGTGCCCACGATGTCCAGGCGACGGGCATTGGCCAGGAGCGAGACCAGCTCCTGGTCGTTCAGCAGAGGAATCCGCTCGATCAGGGTCATACTTAGCTCCTCGAAAGTCAGCAATTCACGCAGTAGCGCGACAGAAGTACCTTAACGTTCAAGGCGGCGCTTGGGGTCCAAAACTATTTGCGATTCAAGTCGATTCACGAATTCACTTGCCCCAGGCGGTTTCTAGGCTCATGGTGGATTATCGAAATTCGCTGACGTTCGGCCTGCTTTTCCATGCCCTCTTCACGAGAGCGCCGGACGCGCCCACCGACCCCCAACGAAATTTGATCGCCGTGCGGAACGATTCCGCCGACGAATATTGACTGCAAGGACTACCACTATGGCTACCGGCACCGTGAAATGGTTCAACGGCACCAAGGGCTTCGGCTTCATCCAACCTGACGACGGCGGCGCCGACGTTTTCGTGCACATCTCGGCCGTTGAACGCGCCGGTCTGCGCGGCCTGGACGAAGGTCAGAAGATCACCTACGAACTCGAGCGCGACAACCGCTCGGGCAAGATGTCGGCGGGCCAACTGCAGGCTTAATCGCCTCACGCTCACGAGATTTGGAATGGGTCGGCGCCTGGCGCCGGCCCATTTTTCTTGCGCGCTCTCCCAGGCCGTAACAGGGTTTCGGCAGAGAACCTCCCCAAGAGCCCCCATGCGCGCAGCCCGCCTCCTCGCCGTCGTCCTGGCCGCCGTCTGGCTTTCGGCCTGCGGATCCCTGTCGCGCGACGTCTACAGCGCCAGCGACCTGGCGGGACCCGCGCCCCAGGGCCTGGCCGAGCTGCGCTTCAACGCCAGCGACAGCGACAGCGACGCGGCCGTCCGTTTCGCAGAGCCGGCCCGCAAGCGCGCCTCGACCCAGCGCACCTTCGACGTCCTGGCCCTGTCGGGCGGCGGCTCGAACGGGGCCTACGGGGCAGGCGTTCTCGCCGGCTGGACCAAGCGCGGCGAGCGGCCCGAGTTCGACATCGTCACCGGCGTCTCGACCGGCGCCCTGACCGCCCCCTTCGCCTTCCTCGGCCCCTCCTGGGACGACCGCCTGACCGAGGCCTATACCGGCAAGGCGGCCGGCAAGATCCTCAAGCCCCGCGGCCTGGGCATGCTGTTCCACCCCAGCGTCTACAGCGCCGCCGGCCTGCGCGAACTGGTTGACCTCAATGTCACCGACGACCTGCTGCAGGCCATCGTCGCCGAGCACAAGCGCGGCCGCCGCCTGTTGATCGCCACCACCAATCTCGACACCGAGGAGACGGTGATCTGGGACATGGGCGCGATCGCCCTGCGCGGCGACCCGGCCTCGCGCCAGCTGTTCAAGGAGGTGCTGGTGGCCTCGGCCAGCATTCCCGGCGTCTTCCCGCCCACCCTGATCGAGATCCAGGGCCCCAATGGCGAGAAGGGGGGCCGGCATCTGTCGGAGATGCATGTCGACGGCGGGGTCACCATCCCGTTCTTCGTGGCCCCGGAGTCGCTGCTGCTGTGGACCGCCGCCAAGGGCCAGGTCCGGCCCGGGCGGCTTTACGTGATCGTCAACGGCAAGGTCGGCGGCACCTTCGGCTTCACCAAGGGCAAGGCCGGGGCGATCGTCGGCCGCTCTTGGGACGCGATGAGCAAGGCCCTGATGCGCACCCACCTGGCCGCCAGCAGCGCGTTTGCCCGCCGCAACGGCGGACAGCTGTTCTACGCGGCCATTCCCGACAGCGCGGATCTCGACACTTCCGGCATGGATTTCGCCAACGACAACCGCGCGGCCCTGTTCCGCATGGGCTTCGAGCGGGCCGAGGCCGGCTGGGCCTGGAGCCTGACCGACGAGCCCGCCGAGGTCCCGCCCGCCCAACCCGCCGTCCCCGCGCCGCCGGCGATCAGCGGTCAGTGAAACGTGAGTGGGGACAGGGTCCGACTCCAGGGTTGCGCCAAACCGACTCCCTCTCTAAACGGGCGGCTTAACCTGCAAGATGGTCGGCAGCGGGCGCGCGGATGTGCGCGACCGTGTCTCTGCGCGCGAGTTTTACCCCTATGCCCAAAAGAACAGACATCTCCTCGATCCTGATCATCGGCGCCGGCCCGATCGTCATCGGCCAGGCGTGCGAGTTCGACTATTCGGGCGTCCAGGCGTGCAAGGCCCTGCGCGCGGAAGGCTACCGGATCATCCTGGTCAACTCGAACCCGGCCACGATCATGACCGATCCGGACGTGGCGGACGCGACCTATATCGAGCCGATCACCCCGGACATGGTCGAGAAGATCATCGCCAAGGAACGGCCCGACGCCCTGCTGCCGACCATGGGCGGCCAGACCGCGCTGAACACCGCCCTGGCCCTGGAAGCAAGCGGCGCCCTGAAGAAGTACGGCGTCGAGATGATCGGCGCCAAGGCCGAGGTCATCGACAAGGCCGAGGACCGCCAGAAGTTCCGCGACGCCATGGACAAGCTGGGTCTGGAAAGCCCCAAGTCCAAGGCCGCCCACAACATGGACGAGGCGCGCGAGGGCCTGGAGTTCGTCGGCCTGCCGGCGATCATCCGCCCCAGCTTCACCCTGGCCGGCACCGGCGGCGGCATCGCCTACAATGTCGAGGAATTCGAGGAGATCGTCGCGCGCGGTCTGGACCTCTCGCCGACCACCGAAGTGCTGATCGAAGAGAGCGTGCTCGGCTGGAAGGAGTACGAGATGGAAGTGGTCCGCGACACGGCGGACAACTGCATCATCGTCTGCTCGATCGAGAACATCGACCCGATGGGCGTCCACACCGGCGACTCGATCACCGTCGCCCCGGCCCTGACCCTGACGGACAAGGAATACCAGTGGATGCGCGCGGCCTCGATCGCCGTGCTGCGCGAGATCGGCGTCGAGACGGGCGGGTCGAACGTCCAGTTCGCCGTGAACCCCGCTGACGGCCGCATGGTCGTGATCGAGATGAACCCGCGCGTGTCGCGCTCGTCGGCCCTGGCCTCGAAGGCCACCGGCTTCCCGATCGCCAAGGTCGCCGCCCGCCTGGCCGTCGGCTACACCCTGGACGAGCTGAAGAACGACATCACCGGCGGCGCGACCCCGGCCTCGTTCGAGCCCAGCATCGACTACGTCGTCACCAAGATCCCGCGCTTCGCCTTCGAGAAGTATCCGGGCAGCGAGCCCCTGCTGACCACCGCCATGAAGTCGGTCGGCGAAGTGATGGCCATCGGCCGCACCTTCAAGGAAAGCGTCCAGAAGGCCCTGCGCGGCCTGGAAACCGGCCTGAACGGTTTCGACGAGATCGAGATCGCCGGCGCCGACGACCCGGACACCGGCCGCGCGGCCGTGATCCGCGCCCTGGGCACCCCGACGCCGGACCGCCTGCGCGTCATCGCCCAGGCCTTCCGCCACGGCCTGACCGTGGAAGAGGTCAACGCCGCCTGCAGCTACGAGCCGTGGTTCCTGCGCCAGATCGCCGAGCTGATCCGCCAAGAGGGCTGGGTCCGGGCCGGCGGCCTGCCGACCGACGCCCAAGGCTTCCGGGCGCTGAAGGCCCAGGGCTTCTCCGACGCCCGCCTGGCCAAGCTGACCGGCGGGACCGAGAAGGCCGTCCGCAAGGCCCGCCAGGACCTGAACGTCCGCCCGGTCTTCAAGCGCATCGACAGCTGCGCCGGCGAGTTCGCGGCCACCACGCCCTACATGTACTCGACCTACGAGACCGGCGCCCTGGGCCAGATCCCCGAGTGCGAGAGCCTGCCTTCGAACCGCAAGAAGGCGGTGATCCTGGGCGGCGGTCCCAACCGGATCGGCCAGGGCATCGAGTTCGACTACTGCTGCTGCCACGCGGCGTTTGCCCTGGACGCGATCGGCATCGAGTCGATCATGGTCAACTGCAACCCCGAGACCGTCTCGACCGACTACGACACCTCCGACCGCCTGTACTTCGAGCCCCTGACGGCCGAGGACGTGCTGGAGCTGCTGCATGTCGAGATGAGCAACGGCGCCCTGGCCGGCGTCATCGTCCAGTTCGGCGGCCAGACGCCGCTGAAGCTGGCCCACGCCCTGGAAGAAGCCGGGATCCCGATCCTGGGCACCAGCCCCGACGCCATCGACCTGGCCGAGGACCGCGAGCGCTTCCAGCAGTTGCTGAACGGCCTGGACATCGCCCAGCCCGAGAACGCCATCGCCCGCACCTGGGACGAGGCCCGCGCCAAGGGCGACAAGATCGGCTTCCCGTTCGTGATGCGTCCGTCCTACGTGCTGGGCGGCCGGGGCATGGAGATCATCCGCGATCACGAGCACCTGGAACGCTACATCACCAACACCGGCGAGATCTCGTTCGAGCACCCGATCCTGCTGGACCACTATTTGAGCCGCGCCACCGAAGTGGACGTCGACGCCCTGTGCGACGGCAAGGACGTGTTCGTGGCCGGCGTGCTGGAGCATATCGAGGAAGCCGGCGTCCACTCGGGCGACAGCGCCTGCTCGATGCCGCCCTTCTCGCTGAAGGCCGAAACCGTCGAGGAGCTGAAGCGCCAGACCGTCAAGATGGCCCTGGCCCTGAACGTCCGTGGCCTGATGAACGTGCAGTTCGCCATCGAGGAGCCGCACGGCGAGAACCCGCGCATCTACGTGCTGGAAGTGAACCCCCGCGCCTCGCGCACCGTGCCGTTCGTAGCCAAGACCATCGGCCAGCCGGTAGCCGCCATCGCCGCCAAGATCATGGCCGGCGAGACCCTGGCCAGCTTCGGCCTGAAGGACGTTCCCTACGACCACATCGCGGTCAAGGAAGCGGTGTTCCCGTTCGCCCGCTTCGCCGGCGTCGACACGGTCCTGGGCCCGGAAATGCGCTCGACCGGCGAGGTCATGGGCCTGGACTGGATCCGCGAGGGCGAGAACGGCCTGGGCCCCGCCTTCGCCCGCGCCTTCGCCAAGAGCCAGCTGGGCGGCGGCGTCAACCTGCCGACCACGGGCACGGCCTTCGTGTCGGTCAAGGAAAGCGACCGGCCGTGGATCGTCGAGCCGGTGAAGCTCTTGCAAGCCGCAGGCTTCAAGGTGCTGTCGACGGTCGGCACCCGCGGCTACCTGGCCGAGCAGGGCGTCGAGGTCGAGCTGGTCAAGAAGGTCCTGGAAGGCCGCCCGCACATCGTCGACGTGATGAAGAACGGCGGCGTCCAGCTGGTGTTCAACACCACCGAAGGCAAGCAGGCCCTGGAGGACAGCTTCGAGATCCGCCGCACGGCGCTGATGATGAAGGTGCCCTACTACACCACCAGCGCTGGTGCGCTGGCCGCGGCCCAGGCCATCTCCTCGGCCCCCGCCGAGACGCTCGAGGTTCGCCCGCTGCAGAGCTACCAGTAAGCCCTCTTCCTTCTCCCCTTGCGGGAGAAGGTGGCGCGCAGCGCTGGATGAGGGGTCGAAAGACGCAAGCCGCCGCGATCCGCCGAAAGGCCGGTCGCGGCGGTTTTCGTTTGCGTGACCCCTCACCAGACGGCCTCCGGCCGCCACCCTCTCCCGCAAGGGGAGAGGGAACGCGTCCGTTGTCCTCCCCGTCTCGCCATGGTCAAGTTTCGCCGTGCGCGTCCGAGGGGGATCCAATGCCGAAAACGAACCTTGGCGTCGGGCGGTTCGCATCGCCCCTCGCGCTCGCCCTGCTGCTCTGCGCCTGCACGCCCAAGACGCCCGAGCAGAGGGCCCAGGAAGCCGTGCGCGCGGCCGAGGCGGCGGCGGAAAACGCCGCGCCGTTCGACGGCGTGCTGTCGCCCGCCGAACTGGCCCAGGCCCAGCAAGGCACGCTGAGAGGCTGGCGCGAGGACGCCGCCCGGCTGTCGATCCACTACTTCATGTACGACATCCACGCCCCCGAGCGCCGCCGCTGGATGGCGCTGGCGGCCGCCACGGGGTCGAGCCAGGCGATCCAGAACTATGTCGACCTGCTCAGGTTCAACGAGACGCCGGCCGACTGCGCCGAGGCCCGAGTCCAGATCGCCAAGGCCAGGACGCTGTACGCCCGCGAGATCGCGGCGGCCAAGGCCAAGAACCTCCGCGACGCCAAGATCGAGGCGCTGGACAGGACCCGCGACCAGGAACGCCAGATGGCCGACGGCGCCTGCGCGACCGTCGGCCGCTAGACGTTATCCACAGGGCTTCCTTCTCCCCTTGCGGGAGAAGGTGGCGGCGAAACCGCCGGATGAGGGGTCTCTCAGACCTGTCCGCCGTGCGCGGCCGACCTGTCCATCACCCCCTCACCCGACCTCCTTCGGAGGCCACCCTCTCCCGCAAGGGGAGAGGGAAACGGTGCTCTATCCCCGCGCCCGCCGATCACGACCTCAACGAATCCAATCCCTTGCACAAAAACGCACGTTTCCCATCCCCGCCCTCCAGGACAGCCGCACACTAGCGGCATGACCCAAGCCCAAGACATCCCCCACTGGTGCCTGACCTTCCAGCTCAAGCTGATGGCCGCCCTCGACGCGGCCTGGAAGACGATCGAGGCCGCCACCGACCCCGCCGTCATCCGCCAGGCCCGCGACAAGGCCAAAGCCGTCGGCGAACTGGCCGCCATGGCCCGCAAGGTCGCCCTGATCGTCCCGACGCCCCGCGGCAAGCCGCAGCTGGCCGAAACGGCCGCCGCCGGCCTGCACGCCGCCCAGGGCGTGGCGAACCTGAGCGCGATGGTGATGGCCTCCAGGCCGACCGCCGCCCCGGACGCTCCCATAGCGGCGCAGGCCGAACACAGCCGCCGCGCGCTCGACAAGCTCAAGGGCGGAGGACGCGGGCGGCTGTGAAGGAGCCCTTCCCTCCCCACAAGGGGGAGGGAAGGCGAGTTTGCCGGACGTTCTTCGCCGAGCGAACGGCGGGCCGTCTACCGCCGCCAGGTCACCTTGACGCCGAGGCCGTTGCGCAGCTGGGGCCGCAGTTCGACGGGCGGCCGCGGGGCGGCGGCGGCCACGACGGCGGGATCCCAGGTGAGCCGGTAGCGCACCAGATAGCCGTCGTGGTCCGACAGCCGCGACCCCGACCTGGAAGCGCCGAACACGGTCTCGATCCGGATCGGCCGCACGGTCACCGGCCCGGCGCTGGCGAAGGCCTGCAGGTCCTGGGAGCCCAGCCAGGGCCGGGCGGCCGGATGACCCAGGGCCTGGCCCTCGCAGGGATCGGCGGCGCGGCTGCAGAATTCGCTGACCACCTGATACGGCCGCTCGGCGGACCGATAGTCGTAGCGGTCGGGGGCGTTGCGGACATTGAAGTCGCCGCCGACCAGCAGCGGCCGATCGACGTCGCGATGGGCGTTGATGAAGGCCGTCAGCTCTTCGGTCTGCAGGTTGTGGGCCCGCAGCGACCGGGCGATCGGCACCTTGGCGGCGCGGCGCGAATTGAGGTGGGTGTTGACGATGTCGATCTCGCCGGGCGCGCCGGGCAGCGCCAGGCGCGCCAGCATCACCCCCTTGTTTGCCAGGCAGTCCAGGCCGGCGCAGTAGCGGTAGGGCGTGTCCTCGACGTCCGTGATAGGCGCGTCGCTCAGCACGTGCAGGCCGGCGCCGGTGAACTTGCCCCAGCCCTCGCCGAACGACGGATAGCGCACCGTGGCGTAGCGCCGTCCGTTCTCCGGCCCCGCCCCCGAGGCCCGTTGGGAGCGGCTGGGCCCGCGCGCCCAGTAGCGGTAGCCGCTGGCCTTGACCAGGTCGTCGACCTCGCCGCGAAAGCCCTCCTGGATCAGCACCACGTCGGGCTGGCGGCCGTCGCGCCGCATCGTCGCCAGTTCGGCCCCGATCGCCTTCAGGGCCTTGGCGCGACCATTGGCCAGCGGCCACGGCAGACCCCGGACATTGTAGGTGAGCACGCTGATCTCGGTGCTGCGGGCGCCGCCGGGCGGGGCGGCCATGCTAGCGCCGGACAAGGCGCCAAGATCGATCTCGTCGGGGGCCAGGACCGCCAGGGCGGGCACCAGGGCCAGAGTCGCCAAAGTCATCATTCGCCGCTCCCAGACATGCGGGCCGCTTCGAATGACGATCCAGATCGTTGGCGTCTTCGAGACGGCGCGTAGTTCAGACGCAGCCGGATGTGTACTGAGCTCTATTGCCGGCGAGGCTTGTCTCCACTGAGTCGGCGACGGCGAAGTGAAGCAGATGCGAAGGTTTTATTTTTCCGACGGGAGGCGGACCCGTTTTTCCAGGGGCGGACAATCGGGATCGAAAGCCGACGTCGCCCTCCGGCGCCGATTGAGCCCGGCCATTTCACCCGCTAAGCCCTGCGGCATGACCGCCGCCCCCTACACCGACGCCGAGGTCGCCGACCTGGCCCGCCGCCTGCTGGACCACAGCCTGCCCAAGGCGCAGTGGACCCACGCCGCGCACATGAGCGCCACCCTGCGCCTGGTCCGCACCCGGAACGAAGGCCTGGAGCGCGACATGCCCGGCATCATCCAGACCTACAACGTCGCGGTCGGCGGGGTGAACGACGACCACAACGGCTATCACGAGACCATCACCCAGGCTTACCTGGCCGCCATCCGCGCCTTCGTCGCGACCCTGCCGGCCGGGACCTCGGACGGCGAGGCCTGCGCCCGCCTGCTGGCCACGCCGATGGGCGACAAGGCCTGGCCGCTGGGCTTCTGGTCGCGCGAGCGGCTGTTCAGCGTCGCGGCGCGCCGGGGCTGGGTCGAGCCGGACCTGGCGCCGCTGGAGGCTCCCGTCGGAACACCCATGGGCGTCCGGGCGTGATCCTGTTCGCGACCCTCTATCTGGGCGTCCTGAACCTGGCGACCTTCGTGATCTTCGGGTTCGACAAGGCCGCCGCCGCCGACAAGGTCAACAGGGGCCGCTCGCGCGTCCCCGAGCGCGCCCTGCTGACCTTGGCCGCCCTCGGCGGCAGCCCCGGCGCCCTGCTGGCCCGCCCGGTGTTCCGCCACAAGACCCGCAAGCAGCCGTTCTCGGCCTGGCTGACGCTGATCGTGTTCGTGCAGGCGGCGGCTGTGGCGGCGGGGCTGGCGCTGTGGTGGGCGCGCCACGGCGACCGATAAAGGCAAGACTCCGAACCCATCGCGTCCAAGGGTGTTCAAGGTTTCCCACCTTGCCAGCACGCAGGCCTCGCGATGACCAAGACCGCCGCCCACTTCATCGCCGAAACCCTGGAAGCCGCGGGGGTCAAGCGCATCTACGGCGTGGCCGGCGACTCCCTCAACGGCTTCACCGACGCGCTGCGGGCGCGAGGAAAGATCGACTGGGTGCACGTGCGCCACGAGGAGGCGGCGGCCTTCGCCGCTGGAGCCGAGGCCCAACTGACGGGCCAGATCGCCGTCTGCGCCGGCAGCTGCGGCCCGGGCAACCTGCACTTGATCAACGGCCTGTTCGACGCCCAGCGCAGCGGCGCGCCGGTGCTGGCGATCGCCGCCCACATCCCCAGCACCGAGATCGGCATCGACTATTTCCAGGCCACCCACCCGGAGAGCCTGTTCAAGGATTGCAGTCACTATGTCGAGCTGGTCTCCCAGCCCGAGAACCTGCCGCAGGTGCTGGAGCGGGCCATGCGCGTGGCGATCGCCCGCAAGGGCGTGGCCGTCGTGGTGATCTCCGGCGACGTGGCGCTGCGGCCGCTGGACGCCGCGCCGCCGACCTGGATCGCGCCCTCCCCGCCCCGGCTCGTTCCCCCGGACCGCGACGTCGCCGCCCTGGCCGACATCCTCAACGACTCCCAGCGCATCACCCTGCTGTGCGGCATCGGCTGCGCGGGCGCGCGCGAGCAGGTCCTGGCCCTGGCGCAGGCCTTGAAGGCCCCGATCGTCCACGCCCTGCGCGGCAAGGAGTCGATCGAGCACGACAACCCCTACGACGTGGGCATGACCGGCTTCATCGGCTTTTCGTCGGGCTATGCGGCGATGAAGGCCTGCGACACCCTGGTGATCCTGGGTTCGGGCTTTCCCTACCGCCAGTTCTATCCGGACAAGGCCAGGGTGGTGCAGGTCGACGTCAGCCCAGAGGCCCTGGGCAACCGCCGCCGCATCGACCTGGGCGTGCTGGGCGACGTGGGCGAGACGCTGGACGCCCTGCTGCCCCGGCTGACCGTCAAGACCGACCGCCGCTTCCTGGACAAGGCGCTGGAGCACTACGCCAAGGCGCGCGAGGGGCTGGACGCCCTGGCCGCGATCCCGGACGGCGCCACGCAGATCCACCCGCAGCAGGTGTCACGCGTGGTCAGCGACCTGGCGGCCCAGGACGCGATCTTCACCTGCGACGTCGGCACGCCCACCGTCTGGGCCGCCCGCTACCTGAAACTGAACGGCCAACGTCGGCTGCTGGGATCGTTCAACCACGGCTCGATGGCCAATGCGATGCTGCAGGCGATCGGCGCCCAGGCGGCCTTTCCGGGCCGGCAGGTGGTGTCGATGTCCGGCGACGGCGGCTTCTCGATGATGATGGGCGACTTCATCAGCCTTTCCCAGTTGGGCCTGCCAGTGAAGGTGATCGTGCTCAACAACGGCACGCTGGGCTTCGTGGAGATGGAGATGAAGGCCGGCGGCTTCCTCGACACCGCCGTCGACCTGGTCAATCCCAACTTCGCCGCCATGGCCCAGGCCATGGGCGTGGAGGGCTTCCGCGTGGAGCACCCGCAAGACCTGGAAGCCTCGATCGCCAAGGCCTTCGCCCATCCGGGCCCGGCCCTGGTCGACGTGGTCAGCGCCCGCCAGGAACTGGTCATGCCGCCGAAGATCGCCGCCCGCGAAGCTCACAACTTCGGCGTCTTCGCGCTGAAGGCGGTGCTGGACGGTCGGGCCGGCGAACTGATCGACCTGGCCAAGGTGAACCTGCTGCGGTGAAGGCCGGGCCGGATGGCTGTTTTTCGCGCGCCCGGCTCCGCGCCGCTAGGGCTGGCGGGCGACGCTGTTGTCGACGCCGGAGATCCTGACCCGGGGTTCGCCGTCCGAGCGCCAGCGCACCTTGTTGCCCGTGCCCTCGACCTTGACCGGCGCGCCGGGCCGCAGGCCGATGGCGATCGTGCTGTCGGCGCCCGTCACGGTCAGGCTGGCGCAGGCGCCGGTGAAGGTCAGGACGTGGTCGACGCCGGCGACGAAGACGTCGCGCCCGTCGCACGGGATCGAGCGCTGCTGCTCCACGCCGCTGATGCGGATCGCGTCCTTCCCCGCACTGGCCGTTCCGACCTGGGCGGCGGCCGCCAGCGCGGCGATAAGCGTCATCATGATCGATCCTCGAGACGTTCGGGGTTTGGAACGGGCAGGCTAGCGGCCGAGCAAGACGGGGGCGTGACCGCCTGCATCGCAAGACGCCGAGGCCTCGGAAGGTTCCCGCCCCGGTTCGCGCAAAGCCTGCTTGACTGACGCGGGGGCGCTCGCCGCCTATGGCCCCACACCGCGTCGGAGCCCGCCATGATCGTCGTCCATCACCTGAACAACTCGCGCAGCCAGCGGGTGCTGTGGCTGCTGGAGGAGCTGGGCGTTCCGTACGAGGTCAAGCGCTACGAGCGCGACGCCAAGACCATGCTGGCCCCGCCCGAGCTGCGCGCCATCCACCCGCTGGGCAAGTCGCCAATTCTTACAGACGATGGGATCACCGACGGCGACAAGACCATCGCCGAGACCGGGGCGATCATCGAGTACGTGATCGAGACCTACGGCCAGGGCCGGCTGATCCCGGCGGCGGGGACGCCGGAGCGCCTGCGCTGGACCTACTGGCTGCACTACGCCGAGGGCTCGGCCATGACGCCGCTGCTGCTGAAGCTGGTGTTCACCGCCCTGCCGGCCCGCGCGCCGGGCCTGCTGAAGGGCCTGGTCAAGAGCATCGCCGCCAAGGCCCAGAGCGGCTTCGTCGACCCGCAGCTGAAGATGCACGTCGACTACTGGGACGCCGAGCTGGCCAAGAGCCCCTGGTTCGCCGGCCCGGACTTCACCGCCGCCGACATCATGATGAGCTTCCCGCTCGAGGCCGGCGCCGCGCGGGCCGGGGCGGCGTCGCGCCCGCATGTGAAGGCCTTCCTGGACCGCATCCACGCCCGCCCGGCCTATCGCAAGGCGCTGGAGCGCGGCGGACCGTACGACTACGCGGGGTAGCTCCGCGGAGGGCATTGGAGCGCATTCGGAACAAGCGTCGCGCAAGCGCGCTTGATCCTGACCGCCAACGGGGTCAAGCTTCGCTTTAAGGGCGGGTACTTGCTTATCGCTAACGCGGCGCCTATCCTCTCAGCCCCCGGTCGTGCGCGCCAACGTCCGGGAGTCTTCCTCCCTCTGGGCGAACCGAGCTAAAATCCGCAATGGAAAAAGTGCCGATGACCGCCGGGGGTTACCAGACCCTCGACGAAGAACTGAAGCGTTTGAAGACGATCGAACGGCCGGCGGTGATCGCCGCGATTTCCGAGGCGCGCCAGCATGGCGACCTGTCGGAAAACGCCGAGTATCACGCCGCCAAGGAACGCCAGGGCTGGATCGAAGGCCGGATCGCCGAGATCGAGGACAAGATCGCGCGCGCCCAGATCATCGACGTCTCGAAACTGTCGGGCACCCAGGTGAAGTTCGGCGCGACGGTCAGCGTCGTCGACGAGGACACCGAGGAAGAAGCCCGCTACCAGATCGTCGGCGAACACGAGGCCGACGTGAAGTCGGGCCGCATCTCGCTGAGCTCGCCGCTGTCGCGCGCCATGATCGGCAAGGAAGTCGGCGAGGTGGTCGAGGTCAATACGCCAGGCGGCGTGAAGGCCTACGAGATCCTCAAGGTCGAGTGGGTCTAGCTTAAGCCCCATTCCAGGGACATTTGCGTACGAGGCGCCGGACAGCTTAGCTTGGCCGGCGCCTCGCTTTGCTATGGCCGGGATCACCGACGTGGTTGAAAAGAAAAACACCGAAGCGACGGAGCCGAAGGCCGCCAAGCCGCGCAAGGCTCCGGCCAAGGCGGGGGCGACGACGCCGGCCGCCGCGAAACCCGCCAGGACGCCCAAGGTCGAAACGCCGCCCCCCGCCGAGACCTCACCCAAGCCGCGGACGGCCGCGCGGCCGAAGTCGCGTCCCGGCGCCGTCGAGGCCCCGACGCCCGTCGAGACGGCGTCGCCCGAGCCGAAGGCCAAGCCCGCGCCGCGTCGCAAGGCCGTCGCGCCGCCCGTTCCCGCGCCCGCCCCTGAAGTCCCCGACGTCCCCGCCCGCGACCCCATCACCATCTGGGCGATCTCGGACGGCCGGGCCGGCATCGAGGCCCAGGCCGTGGGCCTGGCCGAGGCCGTGGCCCGCCAGGTCCCGGCGACGATCGTCGTCAAGCGCGTGGGCTGGAGCGGCCGGATCGGCCGCCTGCCCTGGTGGGCCAACTGGCTGCCCCGCCGCTGGCTGACCCCCGAGAGCGGCATCCAGGCCCCGTGGCCCGACCTGTGGGTCGCCGCCGGCCGCGCCACCCTGCCCTTGTCGATCCGCGCCAAGCGCTGGTCGGGCGGCAAGACCTATGTCGTGCAGATCCAGGATCCGCGCGTGCCGGCCAACATGTTCGACCTGGTCATCCCGCCCCGGCACGACCGGCTGACCGGCGACAACGTGCTGCCGATCACCGGTTCGCCGCACCGGGTGACGAGCCAGCGGCTCGAAACGGAATACGAAAAATTCAAGGACCGCATCGACGGCCTGCCCCATCCCCGCGTGGCGGTGCTGCTGGGCGGCAAGTCCAAGGCCTTCGACCTGCCGGCCCTGCGCGCGGCCGAGATGGCCCACCAGATCCAGCTGCCGCTGGAGCAGGAGGGCGGCAGCCTGCTGATGACCTTCTCGCGGCGCACGCCGGACCCGGCCAAGGCCCTGCTGACGGCCCGCCTGCGGCATCTGCCGGGCATGATCTGGGACGGCGAAGGGGCCAACCCCTATTTCGCCTTCCTGGCGGCCGCCGACTACATCCTGGTCACCGAGGACTCCACCAACATGGCCACCGAGGCCGCCTCGACGGGCAAGCCGGTGTTCATCCTGAAGATGGACGGCGCGAGCCTGAAGTTCCGCCTGTTCCACCAGGAGCTGGAGAGCATGGGCGCGGCCCGTCCCTACGGCGGGGCCTTCCACGGCTGGGCCTACGAGCCCGTCGACGAGACCGGCCGCGCGGCGGCCGAGATCGTGGCGCGGATGGACGCACGGGGCGCGACGGGGGCGGCGAACGCCTAGGGCGAGCCTGAACGTCACTTGCGCGCAATAGTTGTTCTTGTTATGTTCGCGGCATGACGGATCCAGCCGCCCCCGCGCCGCACACCGGAAAGGCTGCTCGCAACGAAGCGCGAAAGGCCTTCGCGACAACGGCCAACGCGCTCTCCATCGCCATACTGGTCACAATCTGGCTGCAGCCGATGCTGTCCGGCCGCGCCCCCGGCTTCAGCGGCCCGATCGCGGTCGGCGCCTTCATTGCGCTGCAAGCCCTGGCCCATTATGTTTTAAGCAGGGTGGAGGACTGAGCATGGACCCGCTCATCTACATGTCGCTGATCGCCCTGATGGGCGGCGTTCTGGCGTACGGGGTCTATTGGGCCTTCTCCAAGTTCGACCGTCGCTGACGCCGGCCTCCCCGATCTTCGCCGAACACCCAAACCGCCCGAAACAACCTGGGCGAAGCTTTGCGGTTCATCTCGGCGGCGAAACTCTCTAAGTCTGCCCGCAGCGATTTGTCGGGGGACACCATGCAGAAATCACGTTTCGCCTTCGGGTCGGGCCTGGCCCTGGCCTTGGCGCTGGCCATGACCGCGCCCAGCGCGGCGCTGGCCACGGCCAAGGAGAAGCCGGCCGCCGAAGCCACCATCACCGCCGCCGAGCGCGAGGAGTTCCGCGCCGGGGTCCGGCAGGCGGGCGAGACCATGGCCCTGCTGATGGACGCCTATCCCGCCGAGTACGCCGAGCTCGAGACCAAGGTGATCCTCGGCGTGAAATCGGGCCGGATGGACCTGGCGGCCGTTCGCCAGATGTCGTTCGAATGGGCGGCCAACCTGCGCGCGCGGGTGATGGCCAACGCCTCGAAGGCCTCGGACGCCGACCTGATCGCCATCGGCCGCCGCCAGCAGGAGATCATGCGCAAGCTGAGCGTCAGCAACGCCCGCGCCTGCTACGAATTCATGGAGCAGGGCGGCCTCAGCCAGGACAGCGCGGCCAATCTGGGCGCCGAAAGCCGGACCGAGATCGACAAGCTGGGGGGCATGCAGCTGCGCGCCGCCGCCGCCGCGACCAAGGCGCCGGTCGTGCGCCAGGAGGTCACCGAAGCCGAGATCAAGCCGATCCTGGAGGCCTTCCAGAAGAACGGCGGCGACATCCAGTGGCTGGCCGCCGTGGGCGACAAGGACAAGATGGGCAATTTCAGCGCCGACGAGCGCTGCACCAACGCCCAGCATTGGCTGGAGACGATCCTGGGCCAGCCCGCGCCGATGTCCGCGCGCCTGCTGGCCAGCTAGGGCCGGGCTTGGCATGATGCGCCGGTGATCATCGCCGTCCTTCAGGCCCGCATGGGTTCCGAACGCCTGCCGGGCCGGCCGGGCATGCCGCTGGTCCGGGCCCCGCTGGTCGTGCGCCAGATCGAGCGGATGGCGCGGGCCCGGCGGGTGGACAGGATCGTGGTCTCGACCACCACCGACCCCGCCGACGACGCCCTGGAAGCCGTGGTCCGGCGCGAGGCTATCCCCGTCCATCGCGGCCCGCCCCAGGACGAGCTGGCCCGGCTGGCCGGCGCCCTGGAGGCCCATCCGGCCGACCACGTGGTGCGGGTGGGCGACGACAGCCCGCTGATCGATCCCGAGCTGATCGACGCGACCATCGAGCTGCACCTGGCCGAACAGGCCGACCACACCACCAACCGCTCGCCCGGCGCGGCCTATCCTGCCGGCCAGGGCGTGGAGGTGATCACCGCCGAGGGCCTTCGCCGGCTGGCAGCCGAGAACGCGGCGCCGCGGCTGAGGACGGGCGACGCGCCGGAGACCCCGCCGGCGCCCGTCCGCTGGTCGTCCCTGGCCCTGCTGGCCCAGCCCGACCAGGGCGAGGTGCGCTGGGCCGTCGAGAGCCCGGCCGACTACGCCTTCGTGGCGGCGGTCTATGACGCCCTCTACCCGGTGAACCGCGCTTTCACCTCGGACGACGTGCGCGCGCTGCTGGCGCGGCGCCCGGACCTGGCGACGTTCGGCGGGGTCAGGCGGCTGTGACCTCCTATCCCCACATCCTCTTCCTCGCCGACGCCGGCCCCGCCGTGGGCGGCGGCCATGTGATGCGCAGCCTGACCCTGGCGCGGGCGCTGGAGGAAGCGGGCGCGTCATGCCAGTTCCTCGTCACCCCGGCGGGCAAGGCCGTGTTCGACGCCTTCGGCGGCGGCGTCTCGTATATCGAGACCTACGACATCACCCAGGCCGAGTTGGTGGACCGCGCGGCCAGCGTCGCGCGAAACGCCGACGCCGTGGTCATCGACCACTACGGCCTGTCCGCCGCCGACCATCGCGCCATCGCCGCCGGCCGTCCGACCCTGGTCATCGACGACCTGGCCGACCGTCCCCTGGCCGCCGACCTGGTGCTGGACTCCGGTCCGGCCCGCGCGGCGAGCGACTATGACGGCCTGGTCCCGCCGCACGCCGAGCTGCTGCTGGGCCCCAACCACGCCCCGGTCCGTCCCGCCTTCGCCGCCCTGCGCAAGGAGGCCCTGGCGCGCCGGGCCGACGCCCCGGCCGTGCGCCGCATCCTGGTCTCGCTGGGCCTGACCGACGTGCGCGGCGTCACCGGCCGGGTGGTGGACCTGATGCTGCCGCTCCTCAAGAAGGAAAATGGGGTGGGCGACGCGGTCCTGGAGGTCGTCCTCGGCTCCGGCGCCCCCAGCCTGCCGCGCCTGACGGAACTGGCCAGGACCGAGCCCCGCCTGGCCCTGCACGTCGACAGCCAGGACATGCCGCGCCTCACCCTGGAGGCCGACCTGGCCGTCGGGGCCGGCGGCTCGACCAGCTGGGAGCGCTGCGTCCTGGCCCTGCCCACCCTGCTGCTGGTGCTGGCCGCCAACCAGCGCGAGGCCAGCGCGACCCTGGCCGGCGCCGACGCCGTCCTGGCCCTGGACGTCGCCGATCCGGACTTCGACGCCGCCTTCGCGGCCGCCCTGACCCGCCTGCTGGCCGACCCGCTGCTGCGCGACCGCCTGTCGGCCGCCTCGGCCGCGGTCTGCGACGGACGCGGCGCGGCTCGGGTCGCGGCGCACTTCCTGGACGTGATCGCGCGCAAACGGCCTGGATAACGGCGTTCACCTATCCCATCTTGGCCGCAACCAAGGGGAGCCAGCGCATGAACCATCCATCCGTCGTCGTCACCGGCGCCTCCACGGGCATCGGCTGGGCCGTGGCCAAGGTGCTGAGCCAGCAAGGCTTCCACGTGTTCGGCAGCGTGCGGAAGGCCGCCGACGCCGAACGGCTGGTCGCGGCGTTCGGCGACAAGGTCACGCCCCTGCTGTTCGACGTCACCGACGAGGCCGCCGTGCGCGCCGCCGCGCGGACCGTCGAGGCCGCGCTGGACGGGCGGCCCCTGGCGGGCCTGGTCAACAACGCGGGCGTCGCCGTGGCCGGTCCGCTGCTGCACCTGCCGATCGACGAGTGGCGCAAGCAGCTGGAGGTCAACCTCACCGGCGTGGTGATCACCACCCAGGCCTTCGCGCCGCTGGTGGGCGCGCGCAAGCCGGCCGGCGGCAAGCCGGGTCGGATCGTCAACATCGGCTCGGTCGGCGGCCGCAACGCCAACCCGTTCATGGCCCCTTACTGCACCACCAAGTTCGGGCTGGAGGGGATGTCGGAATCCCTGCGCCGCGAGCTCCTGCCGTTCGGCGTCGACGTGATCGTGGTCGCCCCCGGCGCGGTGGCCACGCCCATCTGGGACAAGGCCGACGAGACCGACACCGCCGCCTACGCCAACACCGTCTACGCCCCCGCCCTGGAGCGGCTGCGCGCCTACATGCTGTCGATCGGCAAGTCGGGCCTGCCGCCCGAGCGCATCGGCGAGGCAGTCCACACCGCCCTGACGACGGCCAAGCCCAAGGTCCGCTACACCATCACCCCGCAGCCGATGCAGATGCTGATGGCCGACCTCCTGCCCAAGCGCACGCTGGACCGGATCGTCGGCAAGCGGCTGGGGCTGCTGCCGGACTAGCCGCCCAGATAGGCCCGGACAGCCTCGCGGTGGCGGCGGCTGACCCGCAGTTCGACGCCGCTGGCCAGCCGCACCGCGCCGTCGCCGTGCGATCCGCTTCTCACCTCGGCGATGGCGTCCAGGCGCACGATCGCCGCGCGATGGATGCGGGCGAAATCCCGGGCCGGCAGCCGCGCCGCCAGCGAGGCGATCGACTCGTCGATCAGCAGCGCCCGGGCGGCCGTATGGACTTCGGCGTAATTGCCGGCCGCGCCGATCCAGTGGATGTCCTCCAGCGGAATGACGCGCGCCACGCCGCGTTCCCGCGCCACCAGCCTGGGCGCCTGGGGCGCGCCGACCAGCAGGGAGGTCAAGGCGCCGGCCTGGCCGGAACCGGAGGCGACCTGGCGGCGCACCCGCGCGAGAACCTGCGCGAACCGGTCGTCGCCGAAGGGCTTGAGCAGATAGTCGATGGCCTCCACCTCGAAGGCCCGGACGGCGAAGGCGTCGTGGGCGGTCACGAAGACGGTGATCGGCATCGCCTCGGGGCCGATCGCCTCGACCACGTCGAAACCCGTCACCTCCGGCATCTGTACGTCGAGGAAGACCACATCGGGCCGCAGGGCCTCGATCTTGGCGATGGCCGCCGCGCCATGCGCCGCCTCGCCGACGACCTGGAAGTCCGACTGGGTCCGCAGGAGGGCCGCGACGTGGCGGCGCGCCAGGGGTTCGTCGTCGACGATCAGGGTCCTGATCATCGCGGCGTCACCAGCACGACCCTGAAACCCGCCCTCGGCGCGGTGTCGATCTCCAGGGACTGCCGGTCGCCGTAGAGTTGCCGCAGTCGCCGGCGCGCATTGCCCAAGCCCACGCGCTCGACGATCACGCCGGCGCCCTTGCCGTCGTCGGCCACGGTCACGTGCAGGCGCTCGTCGATGACCCGGGCGACGATGGTCACCGTGCCGCCCTCCACCAGGGGCGCGAGGCCATGTCGAATGGCGTTCTCCACCAGCGGCTGAAGCAGCAGGGTCGGCACGCGGCAGGTCAGGGCCTCGGGCGCGACATCGCGCACGATCCGCAGTCTTGGACCCAGCCGCGCCTGTTCGATGGCGAGATAGGCGTCCGTGAAGTCGAGCTCGTCGCCGAACGCGCTTTCCGGCGCGCGGTGCTCCTCGATGGACAGCCGCAGCAGGTCCCCCAGCTTGGCGATCAGGCGCCGGGCCCGAGGCGGCTCGTCCTCGACCAGGGCCGAGATGGCGTTGAGCGTGTTGAACAGGAAATGGGGCTGAAGTTGCGCCCGCAGCGCCGCGCTCTCCACCTCGGCCAGCCGCGCCTCCATCCGCAGACCCGCCACCTCCCGGTCACGCAACGCGCGATAGGCCCCCGCCCCGACCACCAGGGCGACGATGATCGCATAGATCAGGACGTTGATCTGGATGGCCCCCGTCAGCTTCTGCATGAGCATCCGGCCCGGCGCCTCGGCCCCCAGGCTCCACATCAGGGCGACATAGAGCCCGGTCTGGAGGACGGCGAAGCCGAGACCCGCCGCCAGGTGCACGGCGAAGAAGCGGACGGCCCCCCTCGGCTCGAAGGGCGCGCGCTTGGCGAAGGCGACCACCAGCGGCGTGAGAAGCGCCCAGACGCTGTTGGCGGCGACGGAATAGCCGAGCAGCTCCAGCCAGTCCGGATCCTGGCCAGACACCAGGCCGCCCATGTACCACTGCAGGGAATTGAACAGCGCGACCGTCGACCAGACGCCCAGCAGGATCACGCCCCAAAGCAGGTGACTTCGGCTTCGGCCCGCGAGGTTCATCCGACGGCGCTCCTGATCGTCCGCCAGCCTAGCCGAGGGCCAGGGCGGCCGCCACTTCGGCGCCTCTGGCGCGCTAGACGCGATGGTCGTGGGTCGCAATCTGCCGCAGCATCTTCAATGCGCCGTCAGCGTCCCGGCGCCACAGCCGAAGCCCCCCGCCCGACACGACGCCGGAATCCGCGCCGCTGCGCCAGCGGACCTCGAACTTGGCGTATTCGACCACGTAGTCGCCCAGCACCTCGAAGCCCTCGTTCCAGACCCGGACGGAGTCGAACGTCGCGCCCCGGCCCTGGTCGGTATAGGCGGTCAGATGCGCGCGGATCTCTTCGATGCCGACCTTCGGCGTGTCCGCGAACGGCATGTAGATGGCGTCCTTGGCGTAGCGGGCGACCTTGGCGGGCGCGTCGTGGGTCTGAACCGCCGCGGCGTCGAGGGCGTTCAGCCTGGCGAGCTCGGCCTCGACCCTGGGGTCTCCGGGCGGGGCCGCCCGCCCCGACGCCGGCGGCTCGCCCAGGCTGTACGAAGCCGGGTCGTCGACCCGCTGGAGATAGCCCCAGACCTCGGCCTTCAGCTTCAGGGCGCCGTCGGGCTGGCGACGCCACAGGTTCGCGTACCGCCCCTGGCGGCTTTGCGAAGCCCCTCCGGCGGCGGGCGCGTAGGTGATCTCGAAGCGCCCCGATTCCAGCAGGTTCCGGTCATCGAGCTGGATGATTTCGGTGGTGCGTCGAGCGTAGGCGCCGACCCGCTGACGGGACGCCAGGACCCGATAGTAGCGGGTGATCGACCGTGGGCCGTACAGGCGGGACTGGTAGTCGGCGCCGCTGACGCTGTCGGCGGCGTAGTGGACCATGCGCCTGTCGATATCGCCGCTGAGCCAGGTCGCGGACAGGTCGGCGTTGTTCCGCTGGATCTCCGCGACGAGCTCCGGCGCGACCGGTCGGGGCGCGGCGGCGGGTTGGGCCTGGCTCGGCGCGAGGGTCCCGACGGACCACAGCATGATCGCGGCGAGCGCGGCCAGCTCCCTCCTGCCGAAGCGGGCGGGCCATTGGGATGAAGCGTCCGTCATCGTCGGTCTCCTCGACGCCGCGGCCAGCACCGCCCATCCGAGAGCGTACGAATCCCGGCGGCGGGCAAGCGCACGGGGGCGAGCGGGATCAAATCTCCCGTGAGCGGGACCGTGCGCGCGAGCCGCCCCCCAAAGCGTCGCCATCCAGGCCACGTCACGGCGTGACGAAAACGTCATCGATCGTGAATATGAAACGTTTCACTTGATGAAATTAGGCGACCGCCGTGCGGATCGCCACACGGGGGCATGAGCATGAAGACGTCCATCTGGCTGGTTTCGAGCGCGCTTTGCGCTGTGCTGGCCGCCCAACCGGCCCTGGCTCAGACCAGCGCCGCACCGGCCGACCAGACCCTCGACGAGGTGGTGGTCACCGCCGAGCGCTTCGGCTCGGGCCTGGCCCGCGCGACGTTCACCCTGGGCGCCGAGGACATCCAGGAACGGCCGATGGGCGCGGACGTCACCCAGGCCCTGGTCAAGGTTCCGGGCGTCCAGGTCTCGACCGGCGACGCGCGCGGCGGCAGCTTCTCGTTCGAGATCTACATGCGCGGCCTGACCGACGAGCAGATCGGCCTGACCCTGGACGGGATCCCGACCGGCGACAGCCGCTTCAACGGCGGCTCGCCGCCGCAGCGCTTCGTCGAAAGCAGCAACGTCGGCAAGATCACCGTCTCGCAGAGCGCCGGCGACATCGGCGCGCCGTCGCGCTTCGCCTTGGGCGGCTTCATCGACTTCGTCACCGACGCCCCGCGCCAGGCCTTCGGCGCGACGCTCGAGGCGGGCCTGGGCTCGTTCGATTTTCGCCGGATCTACGGCCGCGTCGACAGCGGCGAGATCGCGCCGGGGCTGTCGGGCTACCTGACCTATTCGCACCAGGAGAACGACATCTGGGCCGGCCGTGAGAGCCGGGGTTCGGAGCGCGACCACTACGAGCTGAAGGTCGTGAAGGACTTCGACAACGGCTCGTTCGTGAAGGCCCGCGTCTCGTACAACGACCAGACCGACAACGACTTCAACATCGTCACCAAGGGCGAGTTCGAGGCCGCCCCGCGCAGCGACCGCGCCCTGGACGCCCTGACCGGCATTCCGGCCAAGGACATCGACTTCGGCGGGGCCCTGGGCGGCTGGCGCAAGGACTGGCTGACCTATCTGAACGGCCACTTCAAGCTGACCGACACGGTCAGCCTGGACGTCAATCCGTACTACCAGACGCTGGACGGGGAATCCTTCCGCTACCAGGACCGCCAGCGGATCCTGACGGGCGGCGATCCGCGCGCGGTGACCGGCTACAACGCCGCCGGCGGCGCGATCCGTCCCGCCCTGACCACCCTGCGCAACAGCAATGTCGTGGGCGGCCCGGCCGACATGCGCGTCACCCCGCGCGACCGCGAACGCTACGGCGCGACCGGCGAGATCAAGGCCCTTAACGTCTTCGGCTCGGGCCACGACCTGCGGGTCGGCGGCTGGTGGGAAGGCGGCGACTCCAGCGAGAACCGCAACTTCTATCCGATCCTCAATTCGGCCCAGAGCATCGCCTACGACCGCTCCAAGCTGAACTATGTGGAGTACCAGCGCACGGCCTCGGTCGAGACGACGATGCTGTACGCCCAGGACGAGTTCCGGGCCCTGGACGACAAGCTGAAGGTCGACCTGGGCGTGACCTGGTACGACGTCCGCTACGACGCCCGGTCGCCGCTGGAATACAAGGCCAACGTCAAGTTCTCGCAGCACTCGGACGTCAATCCGAAGATCGGCGCGACCTACCAGCTGGCCCCGGCGTGGGAGCTGTTCGGCGGCTACGCCAAGAACTTCGCCGGCATCCCCGAGGACGCCTTCCTGGGCTCGACGGCGGTGATCAGCCCCAGCGACCTGGACCCGGTCGAGACCGAGAACCTGGACCTGGGCCTGCGCTACGTGAAGCCGAACCTGGCCTTCTCGATCCAGGCCTATGACGTGGACTTGAAGAACAATGTCGGCATCGTGCCGCGCGACCCGACCGCCGCCCTGGACCCCGACGAGGTGGTCCGCGGCAACGTCGCGACCAAGGCGGTCAACATCGCCGGCATCACCACGCGCGGGGTCGAGCTGACCGGCTATTACGACTTCGGCCGCGTCGACCTCTACGGCTCGTACTCGCACCAGGACGCCAAGCACGACGATCCGGCCGTCGGCAGCGCCGCGCGCAAGGCCCTGGCTTCGGTGGGGGTGATCGGCGGGGCGGGCGTGCGCGACATCCCCAAGGACAGCTTCTACGGCCAGGTCGGCTGGGAGCCGCTGGACGGCGTGAAGATCGACGCCAATGTCCGCTATGTCGGCGACCGGGTCGGCGGCCATATCGTGGCCCCGACCACCTTCCAGGAGATCGGCGTCGAGACGATCGACGGCTACACCCTGGTCGGGCTGACGGCGACCTATGACCTGAAGCGCGCCGGGGTTCCCGACCTGCGGTTCCAGCTCAACGTCGATAACCTGCTCGACGAGGCGTATATCGGTTCGGTCAGCGGCTCGACCGCCACCCAGCCGGAGTTCGGCTACACGGCGGCGACGCCGAACAACCGCACCCTGGACCGCTACTTCATCGGCGCACCGCGCACCTGGACCCTGTCGGTGCGGGCCCGCTTCTAACGGACGAACGACCACCCGCCTTGACGGCCCACGTGAAAGGTTTCACGTCGCGTGGGCCGCACCACCGGAATCCCCCATGGCCAAGAGCGATCCGTTGCAAGACGCCCCCCGCCGCGTGACCCTCAAGCAGGTGGCCCAGGCCGCCGGCGTGTCGCTGGCCAGCGCCTCCTACGCCATCAACGGCGCCGGGTCGGTGGGCGAGGCGACGCGCGAGCACGTGCTGAAGATCGCCGCCGAGCTGGGCTATCGCCCCAACCAGAGCGCCAAGGCGATGAAGACCGGCCGGACCGGCGCCATCGGCCTGATCCTGCCCGACCTGACCAACCCGTTCTTCCCCAGCCTGGCCCAGGGCGTGATCCAGGCCGCCCGGGCCCACGGCTACAGCGTCTTCCTGACCGACACCGGCGGCTCGGTCGAGGCCGAGGAGCGGGCCGTGGGGCTGATGATCGACCACGGGGTGGACGGGCTGGTCTGGTTCCCGATCGCCGACGCCGCGCCGGTGGAGCGGCTGATCGAGGGCGTGCCGACCGTCGTGCTCGACCGCAACCTGCCGGGCTATGACGTGATCCAGGCCGACTACGCCGAGGGCGGGCGACTGGCCGCCGAGCACCTGATCGCGGCGGGCCATGTCGACATCGGCGTGATCTCCGGCCCGCACGCGGCCTCCAGCGCCCGGCAGCGGGCCGAGGCGGCCATCGCCGTGGTGCGCGAGCGCGGCGCCCTGGCCTGGCACGTCCACAACGCCTTCTCGCTGGACCTGGAGCCGGCCGTCGTCGAGGCGCTGGAGCGGCGCTGCGCCACGGCGGTGATCGCCGGCGCGGACCTGATCGCCATCGGGGTCATGCGCCACGTCCGCGCCATGGGCCTGTCGATCCCCGACGACGTGTCGGTGGTCGGCTTCGACGACATCCCCTGGGCCCAGCTGCATACGCCGGCCCTGACCACCATCGACATGCCGGTCGAGGACATGGCCGCCGCGGCAGTCGAGACCCTGGTGCGCCGCATGGCCCACCGGGGCGAACCGCGCCGCCGGGTGGTGTTCAACGTCGAGCTGGTGGCGCGGGAGTCGGTGAAGGTGCTGGCGTCTTCTTGACTCCTCTCTCATGGAGAGAGGGGTCTACCCCACCATGTCCCACGCCAGCGGTTCGCCGCGCTTGAGCGCCCGCGCCGCCGGCTTGCCCAGCACGGCTTCGTAGTCGGCCGGCGGCAAACCGTTGCCCGGGCGGACCGAGCGGACATTGGCCTTGGTCAAGACCTCGCCGGCCGCGACGTCGGCGGTGACGTACAGCGAGCGCCGGAACTGGCGGTTGCCGCGTTCGCTGCCCAGCAGGTCGTAGTTCACCCCGCCCAGGGCCTTCCAGGCGTTCTTGGTGTCGTCGACCAGGGCGCGGAACTCGGCCGGCTCCAGGCTGAAGGCGGCGTCCGGGCCGCCGTCGCTGCGGGCCAGGGTGAAGTGCTTCTCGATCGCGCAGGCGCCCAGGGTGACCGCCGCCACAGAGGCCGCCGTGCCCGGCGTGTGATCCGAGAGACCGATCGGGCAGCCGAACCGCGCGGCCATGTCGCCGATGGTGCGAAGATTTGCATCTTCAAATTGGGCTGGATAGCTGGACACGCAGTGCAGCAGCAGCACGCCCGCCGCGCCCGCCTGCAGGGCGGTGTCGAGCGCGGTCTGCATCTCGGCCAGGTTGGCCATGCCGGTCGAGATGATCAGCGGCTTGCCCTGGCGGGCGGCGTAGCGGATCAGCGGCAGGTCGACGGCCTCGAACGAGGCGATCTTGTAGGCGGGGGCGTCCAGGCCGGCCAGCAGGTCGACGGCGGTCTCGTCGAACGGGCTGGAGAAGATCGTCACCCCGCGCTTGGCCGCCCGCTCGAAGATGGCGCCGTGCCATTCGTAGGGGGTCTGGGCCTCCTGGTAGAGCTCGTGCAGGCTGCGCCCGTCCCACAGGCCGCCGTGGATCTTGAACTCCGGCCGGTCGACGTCCAGCGTGATGGTGTCGGCGGTGTAGGTCTGCAGCTTGATGGCGTCGCAGCCGGTGTCGGCGGCCGCGTCGACCATCTCCAGCGCGCGGTCGAGGCTGCCGTTGTGGTTCCCGGACAGCTCGCAGATCACGTAGGGCGCGTGGTCGGCCCCGATCTTGCGGCCGGCGATCTCGATGAAGGGGGCGGTCATGGGCGGGGGCTCGTAGGGCTTTGGCCCATATTAACCCTGAAATCGTGGACGAGGCGTTGATCGCCTTTCTCGTGGCTCACGCCCTTGCCCCCTACGGGTCGCTTCGCGACCGTCTTCCCCCATAGGGGGAAGAGGAGCCGCGCCGCGGCGGGCGTCCTCCGCCCCCTATGGGGGCGGACAGGCGGCAAAGCCGCCAGGTGGGGGCAAGCAGGTGAGCCACCGACCCTCCAAATCCGTCCGCAAAACCGTCCAGGCGCCATCGCGCCGAACCGGAATCGGCCCTATATCTGCGCCTATGTCGACTCCCGAACCCCGCCACACCCGCTGCCTGATCATTGGATCGGGTCCCGCCGGTTACACCGCCGCCATCTACGCCGCCCGCGCGCTGCTGAAGCCCGTGCTGATCGCCGGCATCCAGCCGGGCGGCCAGCTGACCATCACGACCGACGTCGAGAACTATCCCGGCTTCGCCGACGTCATCCAGGGCCCCTGGCTGATGGACCAGATGAAGGCCCAGGCCGAGCACGTGGGCACCGAGTTCGTCGCCGACATCGTGCTGAGCGCCGACCTTTCGAAGCGCCCGTTCCACATCAAGACCGACAGCGGCCAGGAATGGTTCGCCGAGACCCTGATCATCGCCACCGGCGCCCAGGCCAAGTGGCTGGGCCTGGAGAGCGAGAGCAAGTACCAGGGCTTTGGCGTCAGCGCCTGCGCCACCTGCGACGGCTTCTTCTACCGCAACAAGGAAGTGGTCGTGGTCGGCGGCGGCAACACCGCCGTGGAAGAGGCCCTGTTCCTGACCAGCTTCGCCAGCAAGGTGACCCTGGTCCACCGCAAGGACGAGCTGCGGGCCGAGATGATCCTGCAGGAGCGCCTGTTCGCGCACCCGAAGATCGAGGTGATCTGGGACAGCGCCATCGATGAAGTCATCGGCGAGTCCAATCCGATGGGCGTCACCGGCGTGCGGCTGAAGAACGTCAAGACCGGCGAGACCACGAGCGTGGCCTGCGACGGCGTGTTCATCGCCATCGGCCACGCCCCGTCGTCGGAGCTGTTCAAGGACCAGCTGGAAACCCACGCCGGCGGCTATCTGTCGGTCAAGCCGGGCACGACGGCGACCGCCGTGGCCGGGGTCTACGCGGCCGGCGACGTCACCGACGACATCTACCGCCAGGCGGTGACCGCGGCCGGCATGGGCTGCATGGCCGCCCTGGAGGCCGTGCGCTTCCTGGCCGAGGAAGACCACAAGAAGGCCCACCACCCGATCACCCACCACGAGGCCGAGAAGATCGGGGTTTGGTAGTTTTGGCCCTTCTTCCCTTGCGGGAGAAGGTGTCGCGAAGCGACGGATGAGGGGTCGAAAGACCTGGCCGCCGTGATCAGCCGAAAGGCCGGTCGCGGCGGTTTTCGTTTGAGAGACCCCTCATCCGACCGCCTTCGGCCGCCACCTTCTCCCGCAAGGGGAGAAGGAGAGCTCTAGTTCAGCGGATTCAGCAAACTCGGCGGCCGGGGCTTCGGCGGCGGGGGCGGGGGCGCCGGGGGCGGGGCGGCTTCGACGGTCTTGACCGAGGTGTCGACCACCGGGGTTTCCAGCGCGCCCAGGGCCTTGTTGATCTTGTCGATCTCCTCCGGCGTCGGCAGGCGGCGGCCGCCGCGCATGGCGGCGGCGGGATCGCCGGTCATCGGCGGCAGGATCTCGACCACGCCTTCGGGGCTGACGATCTTGGCGGGCTCGCCGGTCGCGACGGGCAGGACCCCGCCCGTCTCGGCCATGGCGGCCATCGAGCCCGGCGGGGCGGCTTCCAGCGTGCGCGGATCCGCGCCCATCAGGATGTCGGCCGACAGGGCCTCGTTGCCCGAATAGCGCCCCCGGAACGCCGCCTGCGTGCCCGACGGACCGGTCCAGCGATAGAAGACGTGCACGCCCAGGGTCCGCAGCTTGACCAGGGTCGGCGCCCAGTACGGATAGACGTAGTTGGCGTGGTAGTGGGTGGCCGCGCCGACGTCCTTCATCACGAAGCCGGCCAGGGCCCGCTTGGCGACGATCTCGGCGTTGGTCCAGATCACCGGGTTGATCGCCCGCTCCAGAGAACCGTCGCAGGTGAAGCTGAACTGGCAGCCCGTGCTCCGGGCCGCGCCCTCGTAGATCACGCCGCAGACCGACTTGGGATAGCCCGGGTGGCGCACCCGGTTGATCACGGTCTGGGCCACGGCGCGCTGGCCTTCGATCGGCTCGTAGCCGGCCTCGAAATAGACCGCCTGGGTCATGCAGTGCAGGGCCTTGTCGCGTTCCGACTTGGGCCCCGTCAGCATGAACGGGCGGGAGGGCTCCAAGGCCAGCGGTGAGGCGGCCTTGAAGCCGTTGATCACCCGGGCTTCCTCGAAGTCCGGCTCGCGGTCGCCCAGGCGCGGGATCAGGTGCAGGTCCAGCTTCTCCCAGCCGGGCACGCGGCCCCAGTAGTCCTTGTGCGGCTTGGGATCGTGCCGGCGGGCCAGGGCCAGCATGGCCGGGTCCATGTCTGCGGTGTAGCGGGCCAGGCCCTTGTCGGACAGGCTGCCGGCGATGCGGGCCACGCCCGCCGCCCGTCCCGCGCCGGCCGGCATGTAGTAGGTGGCGCACGCGGAAAGGCCGCCGAGGGCGATCAACGCCCCGGCGGCCTTCACCAGTCTTTTCTGACCTAGATCGAGCACGCGTGCTCCCGAAAGATCACTTTCCGCCGAGCGTGGAGCGGATCATCCAGGCGTGTTTCTCGTGGGCCGCCAGGCGCTGGGTGTAGAGGTCGGCGGTGGCCTCGTCGCCGGCTTCGTCGGCCGCGCCGAACGCGTCGCGCAGGGTGGCGATCACGGTTTCGTTGTCGGTCAGCAGTTCCTTGAACATGCCTTCCCACTCCTTCTCGGCGTCGCCGTCCTTGATGCTGGAGAGGTTGCCGAACGCGCCGTAGCCCATCGGAGCCAGTTCGCCCAGCGCGCGAATCCGCTCGGCGATCGCGTCAAGCGCCGTCCACTCCTCGGTGTACTGGCCTTCCAGCAGCACGTGCAGCGCCTGGAAGTTCGGGCCGCGCACGTTCCAGTGATAGCCGTGGGTCTTCAGGTACAGGGCGTAGCTGTCGGCCAGAACCTTGTTCAGTCCCGCCACGATGTCGGTGCGTTGTTTCGCGGTGAAGCCGGTGTTCAGGTTCGCAGCCATCGTAATCTCCCGTGTTGCGTGTCCTAGGTAAGCGTGTCCATGCTCTTGGCAAGACGTATGTGCGCGTTGGAGCCCATGACGACAAAAGAACCACCCGCGATGGATCGTGGGCGTGCGTCGCCGGACGCGATTAGCGCGTGGCTCGTACCCAGGTTCCCGCCGCAGCCCTGGCGCGCGGCCCTGGTGACCGTGGCGGCGATCCTGGCGGCGATGGGGCTGAGGATCGCCCTGCTGGGCCTGTCCAGCGGCGTCGGCGCGACCCTGACCTTCTTCCCCGCCATCATCCTGGTCACCCTCTATGCCGGCTGGCGCTGGGGGCTGGTCCCGGTCGCGGCGGGCATGGGCTTCGCCCTGTGGCTGTGGGGCGGTCCGCGGGGCGGCGGGCTCGGCGAGGACGAGATCGCCACCCTGGTGCTGTTCGCGGTGTCCTCGCTGATCACCGCCGCCGTGGCCGCCGGCCTGCGCGTCAGCGTGGTCGGCCTGGCCGACGCCCGTCGCCTGCAGATCGAGGCCGAGGCCCGCCTCCAGATCACCCAGGACTCGGCCGGGGTCGGTCCCTGGGAGTGGGATCTCGAGAACGACGTCCTGAACCTGTCGCCCACCGCCCGCAAGAACCTCGGCATCGCCGTCGAGGGCCCGCTCGACATGAATGCGCTGACCGACGTGGTCCACCCCGACGACCGCCACATGATCCGGGCCAGGATCCGCGAGGCGGTGAAGAGCGGCCCGCGCTACGAGGTCGAATACCGCTTGGCCGACCATCCGGACGGCGAGCGGTGGATCCATGGCCAGGGCGAGGTGATCCGCGACGAGAACGGCCGCGCCCTGCGCATCCTGGGCGTCAACTACGAGGTCACCAAGCGCCGCCGCGCCGAGGAGAGCCTGCGCGAGAGCGAGGCCCGGTTCCGCGCCCTGGCCGACAGCGCCCCGGCCCTGATGTGGATCAGCGGCGAGGACGGCGTGCGGATTTTCGTCAACGCCGCCTATGTCGGCTTCGCGGGCGTGACCTATGACGAGGCCCTGGTGCTGGACTGGCGTTCGCGCCTGCACGCCGACGACCTGAACAAGATCCTCAAGGCCCAGATCGGCGGCGAGGCGTCGCGCAAGGCCTTCAGCCTGGAGGGCCGCTATCGCCGGGCGGACGGCGAGATGCGCTGGCTGAAATCGTTCTCGCAGCCGCGCCTGGGGCCCGGCGGCGAGTTCATCGGCTTCATCGGCATCGCCTTCGACGTCACCGACGCCAAGGAGGCCGAGGTCAAGCTGACCGGCCTGAACGAACTGCTGGCCGACCGGGTGCAGGAGGCGCTGTCGGAGCGCGACGCCGCCCAGGCCGCCCTGACCCAGTCGCAGAAGCTGGAGGCCATCGGCCAGCTGACCGGCGGGGTCGCCCACGACTTCAACAACCTGCTGACCGTGATCATCGGCGCGCTGGACGTGCTGGAGCGCAATCCCGACGACGACGCGCGCCGCGGCCGCATGCTGAGCGCGGCCCAGTCGGCGGCCCGGCGCGGCGAGAAGCTGACCCAGCACCTGCTGGCCTTCGCCCGCCGCCAGCCGCTGAACCCGGAGATCTGCCGGATCGACGCGATGATCGCCGAGAGCGAGAGCCTGCTGCGCCGCGCGGTCGGCGAAGGCGTCGACCTGACCCTGGACCTCAAGGCCGGGGGCCGCACCACCCTGACCGACTCCGGCCAGTTCGAGGCCGCCCTGCTGAACCTGGTCGTCAACGCCCGCGACGCCACCCCGGCCGGCGGCGAGATCACCGTCGCCTCGCAGGGCGTCGACCTGGCCGAGCCCCAGGGCGAACTGCCGGCCGGCCGCTATCTGCGCGTGGCCGTGGTCGACACCGGTGAGGGCATGGACGCCGAGACCCTGCAGCGGGCCTTCGAGCCCTTCTACACCACCAAGCCGATCGGCAAGGGCACGGGCCTGGGCCTGAGCCAGGTCTACGGCTTCGTGCGCCAGAGCGGCGGCGAGGTGACCATCACCTCCGAGCCGGGCCAGGGCACGACCGTGGCCATGCTGCTGCCGGTGCGCGAGGCCTTCTCGCCGGTCGAGGTGCTGGCGGTCCGGCCGCCGGCCACCCGCGCCAGCTCGCACGTGCTGCTGGTCGAGGACGACGCCGACGTGGGCGAGCTGATCGCGGCGATGATCGACGAGCTGGGCCACATGGTCAGCCGCGCGTCCAACGCCGACGAGGCCCTGGCCATCGCCCGCGCCGATCCGACCCTGGGCCTGGTGATCACCGACGTGATCATGCCGGGCGGCAAGAGCGGGGTCGACCTGGCCATCGTCCTGGCCAGCGAGCGGCCGGAACTGCCGATCCTGCTCAGCTCCGGCTATACCGGCCAGGAACTGGTCCGCGCCCACGAGACCCCCTGGCCGCTGCTGCGCAAGCCCTACGCCCTGGACGCCCTGGCCCAGGCCATGGCGGACGCCTGGGACCGCCACGCGCCGGCCAAGACCGCCCTGGCCGAGGCGAAGAAGGGCGGCAAGGCGAAGGTCTAGGCCCGGCCCCGCAGGGCGCGGAGCAGGTTGTCGCGCAGCTTGACCATCAATCTCTGCACGACCGGGAAGTCGTCGCCCAGGCCGCTGTCGACCCGCAAGCTGGCCTGCGGCGCGCGGGCCGCCTCCCGCACGCGCCGGCCTTCCGGCGTGAGGCTGACGATGACCTGGCGCTCGTCGGCCGGATCGCGACGACGGCTGACATAGCCGAGGACCTCGAGCTTCTTGAGGATCGGCGTCAGCGTGTTGGACTCCAGGAACAGCTTTTCACCCAGCGCGCCGACGCTTTGGTTGTCCTCCTCGGACAGCGCCACGATGGCGATGAACTGGGTGTAGGACGTCAGTCCCAGCGACTCGATCAGCGGCTTGTAGGCGCGGCCGAAGGCCAGGTTGGCCGAATAGACGGCGAAGCACAGGAAGTCGTCGAGGCCGGGCGTCTTGGCGGCCGGGGGCGTAGCGGTCTGGGCGGAAGCGGTCATGGGCGTCGTCTCTCGGCTTCGTGATCGTTCGCCACCTATATAAATCGATACCGATTAAATCGAAAGAGATTGACACGTCGATTGCATGGGCGCATTTGCATCGGTACCGAATGAATCGATACCGAATTAAAAACACGAACCAAAGGAAACACCCCGATGACCATCGCCCAGATCCTCGACCGCCCCGAAGCCGACGCTCCGGTCCAGGCCGCTTTCGACACCAAGCTCGAAGTCCTGCTGCTGCCCGTTTCCGACGTTCATCGCGCCGCCGACTTCTACCAAAAGCTGGGCTGGCGCCTGGACGTCGACCACCGCGAAGGCGACGCCCGCATCGTCCACTTCACGCCCCCGGGCTCGGCCGCCTCGGTCATGTTCGGCACGGGCGTCTCGCCCTCGGCGCCGGGTTCGGCTCAACTGACCTTCCTGGCGGTCTCCGACATCGTCGCGGCCCGCGCCGGCCTGGCCGCCAAGGGCGTCGAGGTCAGCGCGGTCTTCCACGACCGCAACGGCGGCTATCGCTTCGACCCGGACGCCCGCCAGGACGGCCCCGACCCCGACCGCCGCAGCTACGCCTCGTTCGCCACCTTCAGCGACCCGGACGGCAACAGCTGGCTCCTGCAGGAAGTGACCACGCGGTTCCCGGGCCGCATCGACTCCGGCGTGACCAGCTTCGGCTCCATTGAGGACCTGGTCGACGCCCTGCGCCGCGCCGCCAAGGCCCACGGCGAGCATGAGGCCCGCACCGGCGGCGCCTACGACATCAACTGGCCCGACTGGTACGCCGCCTACATCGCCGCCGAGCAATCGGGCGCGCCCCTGCCCCTCTAGGCCCTCACGGCGCGCGCCGCGCCCGGCGCGCTCCCCCTCGCCCACCGCCCCACACAAGAGAGATCCCCATGACCCTGCTCGCCAAGACCCTGGCCGCGACCCTCGTCGGCGCCGCCCTCCTCGCCTCCGCCACGGTCCAGACCGCGTCGGCCCAGCCCGCGGCCTCGGTGTTCCTGCCGATCGCCAACGAGCCCCCGCCCAAGCTGATCGTCGAGCCGCCGATCCCGGCGCGCCTGGCGGCCGGCTCCGTGCTGATCCCGTACCGCACCGAGAACTTCCGCATCCTGCCGATCTTCGGCGCGGGCGCCCTGGACGTCTCGCCGCGCGCCGGCCACCTGCACGTCACCGTCGACGACCTGCCCTGGCACTGGGCCGACGCCAGCGACGACCAGACGGTCGTGGTCGTCGGCCTGCCCCCCGGCCCGCACAAGATCCTGCTCGAACTGGCGCTGCCCGACCACCGGGTCCTGAGCGGCCAGACCGTGTCGTTCGTCGTCCCGGGGACCCCGGGCACGCCCGGCGGCCACAACCACTAGTCCCGGCACACAGAGGAGACGTGTCATGACCACCGCAATGAAGGCGATGGGGTTCGCGGCCGCGCTCATGCTCGGCTCGGCGGCGACGCCGGCCCACGCCGAGCCCCCGCGCCCGCGAGCCGAGATCGGCAACCTCCCGCTCGACGCCGACCTGACGCTGCGGCGGATGGTGGTCCGCAATCCGGACGCCAGGCGGACCGTCCTGCTGCTGCACGGGTTTCCCGAAACCCTCCACGCCTGGGACGAGGTTTCTCTGGCCCTCGGCGACGACTTCGAGGTCCACGCCTTCGACTGGCCGGGCTTCGGGCTGTCGTCGCGGCCGGCCGTCGACCGCTTCGCCTACACGCCCAGGGACTATGCCCGCGTCCTGAAGGCCTACATCGACAAGGCCGGCATCGATTGCTCCAAGCTGGTCATCTACGCCACCGACATCGGCGCCCTTCCGGCCCTGCTGGCGGCGCTGGACGAGCCGGACATCGCCCGGACGATCATCGTGGGCGACTTCGCGCCCTTCGACCGCCCCGCCTACATGTATCCGAGCCTGCAGGCCCTGAAGTCCCCGCCGTCGGCCGAACCCACCCGGGTCCAGCTGAACCTCAATCGCGACGAGATCCTGGAGAACGCGTTCCGGCGCGGCTTGCCCAAGGCGGTCCAGTTCGAGGCGTCCGCGGCGTTCAAGGCGGACATGGCCCGCGGCTGGAGCCATGGCGGCATGACCTCGGCCGACGCCTTCGCCCACTACTATGCCGGCTTCACGCGGGATCAGACCTACTTCGAAGCCAACCTGGCCAAGCTGAGGACGCCGATGAAGGTCGTCTGGGGCGCCGAAGACTTCTACATCAGCAAGGCGATGGGCGCGGAGTTCGCCGACAAGGCCCGCGCCGAGCTCACGGTGCTGCCGGGCGTCGGCCACTATCCGCATCTCCAGGTCCCGCAACGGACCGTCGCGGAAATCCGCGCGGCGGCGCGATGAAGGGACGCTGCGAGGGGACGGGGGTGGCCTGGACGCGCCTGAAGGGCTAACACCCTGGAATGGCACGCAAGCAAGCCCCTGAACTTGAGATCGAGGTCGGCGGAGAGCCGTATGTCTGGCGGATTCATCGCCAGCCCGGCTGGTCCAGCGACGCCCCGGTGCTGCAGGGCATGGCGATCGCCGTGCGGCACGTCGAAGGGCAACGCGAAGCGGTGGTGGAGTTCCCGCCGGGCCCCCATCCCCGGTACGGCGCGCCGCAACTGAAGGCCACGCAGGTCGATCCGAAACTCGTGGCGAACGCCATCGCATCGGCCATCGCGGCGGGCTGGGACCCGCTGTCCCGAGGCAAGACGGTGGCCATCGTCGTGGACGCCGCCGGCGGCTGACCCGTCGGAGGCGGCGGGCACGGCCGCAGCCGCCAACCGCGTCCGACCGCGCCGAACACGGAATTTCATGCTCACGCTTTGCAATCGGCTTCGGAAGGTCTATATGTCTTTCATCCCTTTTGCTCAATTTCAGCATAAGGGGCGACGTCGGAGCGGGACTTAACGATTTATCCTCCGTTTCCGGCGTTTTTTGAGGCCCTTGAAATGCTCAGTTTGAGCATAAGTGAGGTTCACATGGCTGACGGTTTCGCGCCCCCCCTCCCGAAAGGTTTGGCCTTTACGCCCGACGTCGAAGCGGCGACCGCCGGCATGTGGGACAAGGTCAAGCACCACGTGACTCCGCTGGAATGGCAGCTGCACGCGCCGCTGATCGCCGAGATCAATCGGCTGAAGCGCGAGAAGAACGCCGTCATCCTGGCCCACAACTACATGACGCCCGAGATCTTCCACGGCGTGGGCGACTTCGTCGGCGACAGCCTGGCCCTGGCCCGCGAGGCGGCCAAGTGCGACGCGGCCGTGATCGTCCAGGCCGGCGTGCACTTCATGGCCGAGACCAGCAAGGTGCTGGCCCCCGAGAAGCGCGTGCTGATCCCCGACCTGCGGGCCGGCTGCAGCCTGGCCTCCTCGATCACCGGCGCCGACGTGCGGCTGATCAAGCAGCGCCACCCGGGCATCCCGGTCGTCACCTACGTCAACACCACCGCCGACGTGAAGGCCGAGACCGACATCTGCTGCACCAGCGCCAACGCCGTGCAGGTGGTGGAATGGGCCGCGCGCGAGTGGGGCGTCGACAAGGTGATCCTGATCCCCGACGAGTTCCTGGCCCGCAACGTGGCGCGCCAGACCAGCGTCAAGATCATCGCCTGGGCCGGCCGCTGCGAGGTGCACGAGCGCTTCACCGCCCAGGACATCGCCGACATGCGCGCCGCCTATCCCGGCGCCGACATCCTGGCCCACCCCGAGTGCCCGACCGAGATCCTGGAAGCGGCCGACTTCGCCGGCTCCACGGCGGCGATGAACGACTACGTGGCGCTGAGGAAGCCCAAGCAGGTGGTGCTGATCACCGAGTGCTCGATGGCCTCCAACGTCCAGGCGGAGTCGCCCGGCACCCAGTTCATCGGCCCCTGCAACATGTGCCCGCACATGAAGCGGATCAGCCTGCGGAACATCCACGACGCCCTGCTGTACGACCAGTACGAGGTGACGGTCGATCCCAGCGTCCAGATCCGCGCCAAACTGGCCGTGCAACGGATGATCGACCTGCCGCCGCCGCTGGTTCCGGCCCGCTACGACCTGGTCAAAGCCCAGCACCACGTGGACGTGGAGCTGATCTGACCATGGCGAAGATGAGCGTCATCCAGGCCGACATCACGACCCTGGACGTCGACGCCATCGTCAACGCCGCCAATTCCAGCCTGCTGGGCGGCGGCGGCGTTGACGGCGCCATCCATCGCAAGGCCGGTCCCGAGCTGGCCATTGCGGGTCGCATGCTGGGCGGCTGCAAGACCGGCGACGCCAAGCTGACGGAAGGCTTCCGCCTGCCGGCCCGCTGGGTGATCCACACCGTGGGTCCGGTCTGGAACGGCGGCGACAACGGCGAGCCGGAGTTGCTGGCCAGCTGCTATCGCCGGTCGCTGGAGATCGCGGCCAACAAGGATTTCGAGACCATCGCCTTTCCGGCCATCTCGACCGGGATCTACCGTTTCCCCGCCGACCGGGCGGCCCAGATCGCCGTGACCACCGTCGCGGCCTTCCAAGGCCCCAAGCCGGCCCAAGTGATCTTCTGTTGCTTTGACGAAGCGTCGGCCGAGCGTCACCGCGCGGCCCTGGAGCAAGTCCATGCTTGATCGCATCACCTTCGACGGCCCCGTGATCCTCGGGGCGGGCCTGGCGGGCCTCACGGCCGCCCTCGCTTGCGCGCCGCGCAAGGCGCTGGTGCTGTCGCCCACGCCGCTGGCGACCGGCTGCTCCAGCGCCTGGGCCCAGGGCGGCATGGCCGCGGCCCTGTCGGACGAGGACGCCCCGGCCCTGCACGCCGCCGACACCATCGCCGCCGGCGCCGGCCTGTGCGATCCGGCGGCGGTCGCGCTGCTGACCACCGAGGGCCCCGCCGCCGTGCGCACCCTGGCGGCCCTGGGCGCGCCCTTCGACCGCCAGGCCCCCGTTGACGGAAAGGAGGGCGGGTTCGTGCTGAGCCTCGAGGCCGCCCACGCCAAGGCCCGGGTCGCCCGGGTCGGCGGCGACGGCGCGGGGGCGGCGATCATGGCCGCCGTCATCGCCGCCGTCCGCGCCGCCCCGACCGTCGAGATCCGCGAGAACGCCCGCGCCCGGCGGCTGCTCCAGGACGACACCGGCCGCGTCGTCGGGCTGATCGCCGAGATCGACGGCGTCCTGGTCGAGATCATCGCCCCCGCCGTGATCCTGGCGACCGGCGGGGTCGGCGGCCTCTACGCCGTCACCACCACGCCCGCCCAGGTGCGCGGCGAGGGCCTGGGCCTGGCCGCCCTGGCCGGGGCCGAGATCGCCGATCCCGAGTTCGTGCAGTTCCACCCCACGGCCATCGACATCGGCCGCGACCCCGCCCCCCTGGCCACCGAGGCGCTGCGCGGCGAGGGCGCGATCCTGCGGGACAAGACCGGCCGGGCCTTCATGGCCGACTACCATCCGGCCCGCGAGCTGGCCCCGCGCGACGTGGTGGCCCGCGCCATCCACGCCGAGCGCGCGGCCGGTCGCGGCGCGTTCCTGGACGCCACGACGGCGGTGGGCGCCCACTTCCCGCACGAATTCCCGGCCGTGTTCGCCGCCTGCATGAGCGCCGGCGTCGATCCCCGCGTCCAGCCGATCCCGGTGACTCCGGCCGTGCACTACCACATGGGCGGCGTGGCCACGGACCTGGACGGCCGCACCAGCCTCCCGGGCCTGCTGGCCGCCGGCGAATGCGCCAGCACCGGCGTGCACGGCGCCAACCGCCTGGCCTCCAACAGCCTGCTGGAAGCCGCCGTGTTCGGGGCCCGCGCCGGCAGGGCGGCTAGGAGCCTCACGCTTGGCGGCGAGCCGCTGACGGCCGATCCCGCGCCCGACCTGCCCGACAGCGCGCTGCAGCTCCTGCGCCAGGCGATGAGCCGCGACGCCGGAGTGATCCGCGACGCCGACGGCCTCTCCCGCTTGATCGCGGTGCTCGACGCCCTGGAGACCGCCCATGGCGCGGCGCCCACCCTGGTCGCCGCCCAGCTGATCGCCCGCGCCGCCCTGGTCCGCCAGGAAAGCCGAGGCGGCCATTTCCGCGCCGACTTCCCCGCCACGGCCGCGGCCGAGCGGACCTTCGTCACCCTGCAAGACCAGGAAGCGGGCCGCGCGGTCCGTTACGCCGCCGAATGACCATCACCCCCCTCGACGACCTCCTGGTCCGCCCGATCATCGAGATGGCCCTGGCCGAGGATCTCGGCCGGGCCGGCGACATCACCGCCCAGGCCTGCATCGACGCCGACGCCCGGCTGTCGGTGGTCTGGGCCGCACGGCAGGACGGCCGGATCGCGGGCCTGTCCTGCGCCCGCCTGGCCCTGGCCGCCCTCGATCCGACGGCCGGCTTCCAGGTCGTCACCCCCGACGGCGCCGACGCCACGGCCGGGGCGATCCTGGCCCGCGCGGAAGGCAACGCCCGCGCCGTGCTGGCCGCCGAGCGCACAGGCCTGAACCTGCTGGGCAAGCTGTCGGGCATCGCCACCCTGACCCGGGCCTATGTCCGCCTGGTCGAGGGCACCAAGGCCACGATCGTCGACACCCGCAAGACCACCCCGGGCCTGCGGGCCCTGGAGAAGTACGCCGTGCGCTGCGGCGGCGGGATCAACCACCGCTTCGGCCTGGATGACGCCATCCTGATCAAGGACAACCACGTCGCCGCCTGCGGCGGGGTCGGCGAGGCCGTCCGCCGGGCCCGCGCCTTCGCCGGCCACCTGGTCAAGGTCGAGGTCGAGGTCGACGGGCTGGACCAGCTGGAAGACGCGCTGAAGCACGGCCCCGACGTCGTCATGCTCGACAATTTCAGCCTCGACGACCTGAAGACCGCCGTGGCCCTGGCCAAGGGCCGCGCGGTGCTGGAGGCCTCGGGCGGCGTCAACCTGACCACCGTGCGGGCCATCGCCGAGACCGGGGTCGACGTGATCAGCGTCGGCGCCCTGACCCACTCGGCCCTGGTCATGGACATCGGCCTGGACGCCGCCTGACGCCCCCTTGGCGCGACACCCCAGGCGCGAGCCGAGTTGCCGGGTCGCCCGAACGTCGCTAGACGCGAAGCGGGGCTTTGGGGGCGATCCGGGTCGCCCGAACGTCGCTAGACGCGAAGCGGGGCTTTGGGGGCGATCATGGCCAAGACGAAGAAGACGTATGTCGCGCGCGACCCGCGCGCGCTGGGCCAGACGGTCGTGCTGTGGCTGTACATCCGCCTGGCCTCGACGGCGCTCAACATGGTCGCCAACGTCATCCAGCTTCACGGCCTGTCGCGCGTTCCGCCCGACGCGCCGGTCTCGATGTCGGAAACCCTGCCCGGCCTGGAGACGGCGGACCTGATCAGCGGCCTGTCCGGCCTCGTCCTGCTGGCGACCATGCTGGTCAGCGGCTTCCTGACGCTGAAGTGGATCTATCGCGTCACCATGAACAGCCACACCCTGGCCAGCGGCCTGCGCGTGTCGCCGCCCGGGTCGATCGGCTGGTACTTCGTGCCCTTCGCCAACCTCTACAAGCCGTTCCAGGCAATGAACGACGCCTGGTGCGTCAGCCTTTCGCCCCAGTCCTGGCGCAGCCAGGACACCCCGTCGGTGCTGCGCTGGTGGTGGGGCCTGTGGATCGCCACCTCGATGCTCGACAACACCAGCTTCCGCCTGCAGATGCGCGCCCACGACGCCGCCGCCTCGATGTTCGTGGCGGGCCTGGACCTGGTCAGCGATCTGCTGTGGGTCGTGCTCTGCCTGGTGCTGATCCAGATCGTCCGCCGCCTCAGCGCCCAGCAGTCCAACGCCCTGAACACGACGGCCTTCGACTGACCTGACCGGGCGGGGCCGGGCGGCGCGACAATCCGCCCCATCCCTTCCGAAACAGCGGTTTCTTAACCGTCTTCCGCCATACGGTGTCGGTCCCTGCGCATCGCCGGGCGGCCGGAGCACGTCGGGGTCTTGCAGCCAAGTCAGTACATCAATCTCGACAAGGCCAAGGCGTTGATCGTCGACGACAATCCGCAGTCGCTCGACATCCTGGTCGGGGTGCTGACCAGCTTCGGCCTGCGCAACATCGTGCGCAAGGCCGACGGCAGGGAAGCCCAGGAAGAGCTGAAGTACCACGCCTTCGACCTGATCCTGACCAACGGCAACCTGCCCGAGCTGGACGGCTACGACCTGACCCGCTGGCTGCGCCGCGAGGCCGACGAGGCCAACCGCATGACGCCGGTGATCATCGTCACCTCCCACACCCGTCGCAGCCAGGTCGAGAAGGCCCGGGACTGCGGCGCCAATTTCATCGTCACCAAGCCGATCTCGCCGACCATCATGCTCGAGCGCATTCTGTGGGTCGCCAAGGGCGATCGGATGTTCATCGAGTGCGAGACCTACGTCGGGCCCGACCGTCGCTGGCGCAACCAAGGCCCGCCCGTGGAGTTCCCGGACGGTCGGCGCCGCGACGATCAGTCCATTGAACTGGGCGAGTCCGGAGGCCACAACATGTCCCAGGACGAGCTGGACGCTTTGATCAAACCTATGAAGTCGATCGCATGATTGAGGTCAAGAAGAGCCGCATGAAACCCCGCCTGGGTCAGTTGATGACCCAGAAAGGCGGCATGTACGTGGCCGAGGCCCTCAAGCGCGCCGACGTCACGATGGAGATCCTGCGCGAGCCTTCGCTGACCGGGATCGACGACTACATCACCGCGCTCGACACGCTGCTGGCCTCCGGCCTCGACGAGGCGGCCCTGATCGAGGGCCTGTACGCCCGGGCCGGCGACATCGTCAGCCTCAGCGGCGCCGAGCGTAACGAGGCCGTCCAGATCGCCGCCCGCTCGCTGTGCGACCTGCTGGACGAGGCCCACAGCCTGACGCCCTCGGTGCTGGCCGGGATCAAGGTCTACATCGCCTCGATTAAGCTGCTGCACCGCGCGCCGGACAATCCCACGCTGCAGGAGCCCATCCTGCAGGGCCTGGCCAGCGTGCTGGAGAAGCACCGCAACGAGGTCCGGGCGCAGAACGCCGCCGCCCAGGAAGACTGATCCCTCCGATCGTCTGACGACCAAGGCGCGCCGGACGCCCTTCGCCGCATGCCGTCCGCGTTTCGCAGACGGACGGTCGCGGGCCGGACCAACCCGTGCGACGCCTCCTCCGACGCGGAGGGACCCAGGCATGAAGGCGGCCGCCCTGATCATCGCGCTGGCGGCGTTCGGCCTGGCCGGCGCTGACACGGCCGCGCCCAGCCCCGACTTCCCCGACGGCTATCGCGCCTGGCGCCACGTCTCGACCGGCCTGATCGGCCCCCACGCCCCGGCCTATGCGGTCAACGGCGGCTTCCATCACATCTACGCCAATCCAATGGCCTTGCAGGGCTACAAGGATGGGCGCTTTCCCGACGGCGCGGTGTTGGTCTACGACCTGATCGAGGCGGTCGACCGGGGCGGCGGCGTCACCGGCCAGGGGGCGCGGCGGCATGTCGACGTGATGGTCCGGGACAGCCGGCGGTTCGCCGCGACGGACGGCTGGGGCTATGCCGAGTTCGCCGCCGGCGAGCGCGCGCCCCGCCCCGGGATCGCCGCCAGCCAGGACACCGCCTGCCACGCCTGCCACCAGCGGGCGGCGGCGCGGGGGTTCGTGTTCAGCAGTTTGAGGGATTAGCTAGGATCCGGGACATGCGCTTGCGCGTGTCCCCAACGGCGGCAGTGCGAGATCTGGGGACACGCGCAAGCATGTCCCCGCCCCCTACCGCTTGCCCCGCAGCCACGGCGCCAGGCGGTCCTGCAGGGGCTGGTCGACATAGGTGTGGAACAGCCAGGCCGCGCCCATGGCGATCGGGAACGAGGCCAGCCACATCAGCCACTGCCAGCCGATGCCGATCGGCACGGTCTCGATCAGCTTGTGGACCGCGCTCCAATAGATCACCCCCACGAAGATGTGGGTGATGAACAGGGCGAACGACAGCTTGGCGCCCTCCTCGATCCAGGCCCTGGGACGGCGGACCGGCAGGCGGCCCGCGCCCAGCACGATGGCGGCGATGGCGGCGAGGCACGGGATGTCGAAGATCAGCTCGTCGGGCAGCGCGTAGCGGTCCAGCGGCTGCATGGCGACCAGCAGCACGAAGCCGCCGATCAGCAGCACCTTGGCCGCCCGCTCGGACGGCCAGTTCATCTCGACCGCCCGCGCCAGGCAGACGCCCAGGATGAACAGCGGCAGGGCCCGCACGACGCCGAACCGGAACTGCAGATCCGACAGGGCGTGGTCGAACACCAGCCGTGCCACCACCTCGCAGGCCGCGAAGGCCAGGGCCCCGGCCAGCGGCAGGATCCACGGCCAGCGCACCTTGTCGGCCGCCCGCCACAGCCAGGGGAATAGCGCGTAGCAGACCACCAGGGCCGACAGCGACCAGCTGGGCAGGTTCCAGCCGTCGCTGTTGAAGCCCCAGGCGTGGACCAGCAGGGCCTGGACCGGCAGCTGGTCCCAGGCGAAGCGCGAAGGCTTGTGGGCGTCGGTGCCCGCCGCGTTCAGCACCAGCACCAGGGCGGCCATCATGGCCAGCACGATCAGGTGGCCCGGCCAGACCCGTCCGACCCGGCGCACCCAGAAGCGGCCGTGGCTGATCCGCCCCGTCAGGGTCGAGGCCCCGTAGGCCCGGCCCAGCACGTAGCCCGACAGCATCAGGAAGAAGTCTGTGGCCAGGAAACCGCGCGAGAACACCTGGCCGAAACGCTCGATGCGCATCGGGCCCTCGGCCCCGAAATGGTAGATGACGATCAACAGCGAGGCGAGCAGCCGCAGCAGGTCCAGCGCGCCGCCGCGCGTGGCGATCCGGGCCGGGCGCTCTGCCACGGCCACGGCGGCGGGCGCGGGCGTCGCCTCGTCAGGCGTCATGGGGGGAAGGACGGGTACGTTCACAACGCTCTCGCCTTAACAAAGCCGGACGCCCCGGGAAAGCACGTGTGACTCCGGAGCGCGCGTCACGGCGACACAGCCTGAGACTGTGGCCGAAGGGGCGCGGTTTCGCGCGACTTCCCCTCTCCCCTTGCGGGAGAGGGTGGCCCGGCGGAGCCGGGTCGGGTGAGGGGTCGCACAGGCTTGGCGGACAGGGCTTTCAACCCCTCATCCGACCGCCTTCGGCGGCCACCTTCTCCCGCAGGGGGAGAAGGACTCGACATTGAAGTCCGCAATCGACGCCTTATCTGTAACTCATACAGTATCTAATTGGACCACCGCTCATGACCGCCCGCCAACCCGTCCTGTTCCTCGGCCACGGCTCGCCGATGAACGCCATCGAGGACAACGCCTGGAGCCGCGCCTGGGCGGACCTGGGCCGGGACCTGCCGCGCCCCAAGGCGGTGCTGATGATCAGCGCCCACTGGGAGACGCGCGGGGCCAGCGCGGTCAGCGCGGCCGAGCGTCCCGAGACCATCCACGACTTCGGCGGCTTTCCCCAGGCGCTGTTCGACGTGCGCTACGACGCGCCGGGCGATCCGGCCCTGGCCGAGCGGGTGGCGGAAATCCTGTCGCCCGATCCGGTCGTCCAGCACCCGACCCGGGGCCTGGACCACGGGGCCTGGGGCGTGCTGCGGCCGATGTATCCGGACGCCGACGTGCCGGTGGTGCAGCTCTCGCTGGACCGCGGCCGCCCCGACCGCTGGCACTACGAGGCCGGCAAGCGCCTGGCCGCCTTGCGCGACGAGGGCGTGCTGATCGTCGGCAGTGGCGACATCGTCCACAACCTGCGCGCCGTGAACTTCCGCACCGGCGAGGTCCCCGACTGGGCCCCGCGCTTCAACGAGACGGCCAAGGCCCTGATCGCCGCCGGCGACCACGACCCGCTGATCGACTGGCGCGCCCTGGGCCCCGACGCCGACGCCTCGATCAACAGCGCCGAGCACTACCTGCCCCTGCTCTACGTGCTGGGCGCGCAGGCGGCTGGCGAGCCGGTGTCGTTCTTCACGGACGACGTGTTCGCGGCGATCTCGATGACGAGCGTGCGGGTGGGGTAGCGATCCTCTTTCACCATCACTCAGATCTCGCCGTCATTCCGGGCCTTGTGCCCGGAACCCCTCTGTCCGCTGCAGGTGCGGATGAGTGGCGCGCCGGCGCGCCAAGGCGCTGCACCGTCGGCTGAACCAGGGGTCCCGGGCACAAGGCCCGGGATGACGGTTGAAAGGGAGTGGCGGGTGATCGCGCGCCGCTCGCATCCTTTCCCCCGCTCGTCCATTTCCCCCGCATGACCTACCAACTGCATTACTGGCCCACGATCCAGGGACGCGGCGAGTTCGTGCGCCTGGCGCTGGAGGAGGCCGGGGCGGCTTATGTCGACGTGGCGCGCGGCGATCCGGACGATGGCGGCGGCGAGGAGGCGCTGATGGCCGACCTCGCGGAGGGCGACCATCCGCCCTTCGCCCCGCCCTATCTGGTCGACGGCGACCTGGTGATCGGCCAGACGGCCAACATCCTGCTGCACCTGGGCCTGCGCCACGGCCTGGCGCCGCGCGCCGAGGGCGGGCGGCTGTGGGTCAACCAGCTGCAGATGACCATCGCCGACCTGGTCGCCGAAGCCCACGACGTCCACCACCCGGTGGGCATGGGCCTCTATTACGAGGACCAGAAGGAAGAGGCCGCCCGGCGGGCCAAGGAGTTCCGCACCCAGCGGATCAAGAAGTACCTCGGCTGGTTCGAGACGGTGCTGGAGCGGGCGCCGAAGGGCGCCAAGGGGAAGCAGTGGCTGACGGGCGAGGACCTGACCTATGCCGACCTGTCGCTGTTCCAGGCCGTCGAGGGCCTGCGCTACGCCTTCCCCCACGCGATGAAGCGGCTGGAGCCGAAGCTGGGGCGGGTGATCGCCGTGCGCGACGCGGTGGCGGAACGGCCGAACACGGCGGCCTATCTGAAGTCGGAACGCCGGATCCCGTTCAGCACCGAGGGGATCTTCCGGCACTATCCGGAGCTGGATCCGGGTCAATAGATCCGCTCTTCCCGGCGAATGCCGGGACCCAGATCCTAAATCTGAGTGGCTGATTGGAAGGGCTCGACGCTCTTGGCGTCAGCCACACCGCCATTCCATCTGGGTCCCAGCATTCGCCGGGATGAGCGGAATTGAGAGATATCAGCTCGACGGCGTGCTCGCCGCCACCACGTCCACGCGGCGCCAGGTCTGCGACTTGCAGAACAGCAGCAGGCAGCCCTTGGCCTTCATGGTGCTGGCGTCGGGGAAATCGGCGGTGCCGCTGAGGGTCATGTTCAGGTCGGGCACGAAGACCTTGCCCTTCCAGCTGCCGTTCTTCTGCAGCTGGAAATCGCGCAGCAGCTGCAGGCCGATCAGGTTGGGCGTGCCGCCCTTCTTGGCGTCGGCCTTGGCGTCTTCGTTGGCCCAGATCACGTTGCCGCAGGCGCGGCCGCCGCCGCAGGGCTTGATCTCGACATGGACGGTGTTCTTGGGATTGCGCCAGACGCCGTAGGTGAACGCGTCCTCCGCCGACGCCGGTGAAACGGCGGCCAGACCGGCCGCCAGGCCAGCGGCCGCGGTCAGCACGACGAGAAACGACTTCATCCGACGCATGCGTGATGTCTCCGACACACAAGCGTTTTGAGGCAGGTTCGTGTTCGGATCAAGTCTGGGCGGTTTTCGCATCCCCGGCCGTCGCCCCGGGCCTCGCGCCCGAAACCCGCTGCCCAGCTTGACCTCGAGATATGGACGGTTCGCCGGCGAGCCGCTCCCGCCAGGCCTGCGGCCCAGGGGCGGATCCCGGACGCGAGGTCCGGGAGGGCGGCGCCCAGAACGGCGATCGCAGCAGCCTCATGCGTCGACCCTCAACGCCTCCGCCGCCGTCCGGGCCGCGGCCCAGCGCTCGTCCATGCCGCGGCCGTAGACCGCCGTGATCCGCTCCAGCACGGCGGGCGGGGCGGTCTCGGGGCGGCCGGAGTCGAACGGCGGGTGCGGCGCGTATTCCACCGCCAGCTGGATGGCCTGGGCGGTCTCCTCGCCGGCGATCTCGGCCACCACGGTCAGGGCGAAGTCGATGCCGGCTGTCACGCCGCCGCCGGTGAACACGTCGCCGTCGCGCACCACCCGGGCCGGGTCGGGCGTCGCGCCGAACAGGGCCAGTTGGTCGCGCCAGGCCCAGTGGCAGGCCGCCCGCTTGCCGACCAGCAACCCGGCCGCGCCCAGCAGCAGCGAGCCGGTGCAGACCGAGGTCACGTAACGCGCGCCCGCCGCCAGCCGGCGGACCTGGGCCAGGAAGGCCTCGTCCGCCATCGCCTGGGTCGTGCCGAAACCGCCGGGCACGCACAGCAGATCGCAATGCTCGACGTCGGCCAGCCGCGGCAGGTGGGCGAAGACCAGACCGTCGGCCTCGATCTCGCCGCCCGCCTCGCTGGCGACCACCACCTGGGCGCCGGGCAGGCGGCAGAGGATCTGATGGGGGCCGGTGAAGTCCAGGTGGGTGACACCGGGGAACAACGCGAACACGATGTGGAACGGCGCGGGTTTCGGCATGGGCAGGCCCTCCTGTTGACGCCGCAGCATCGCCCGCCTAGCGTCTGACAGAAATGACATAGTTCCCTCGATATCAGCCAAGACCGGCCTGAGAGACGCGCCATGACCCGCGACATCGGCTTCCTGATCTTCCCCCAGTTCCAGCTGCTGGACGCGGCGGGCCCGATCTCGGCGTTCGAGATCGCCGGGCGGTTCGTGCCGGGCGCCTATCGCCTGCACCTGCTGGCCCGCCAGCCGGGGGCCGTGCCCAGCTCCTCGGGCGTGGCGATGATCGCGAGCGCCTTCGAAGACGCCCCGTCGCTGGACACCCTGATCGTCTCGGGCGGCGAGGGCACGCGGTCTCCCGCGATCTGCGAGCAGACCCTGGCCTTCGCGCGATCGACCTTCCGCACCGCGCGGCGCACGGCCAGCGTCTGTTCGGGGACCTACATCCTGGCCGCCGCCGGCCTGCTGGACGGCCGCCGGGCGACCACGCACTGGGGGCGTTCGCAGGACTTCCAGCGCCGCTATCCGGCCGTGCGGCTGGAGCCCGACCGGATCTTCGTCCAGGACGGATCGCTGTGGAGCTCGGCCGGCATCACGGCCGGCATCGACATGGCCCTGGCGATGATCGGCGCGGACCTGGGCGAGGACGTCGCCCGCCGCACCGCCCAGCAGCTGGTGGTCTATCACCGCCGCCCCGGCGGCCAGTCGCAATTCTCAGCCCTGCTGGAGATGAAGGGCGGACGCTTCGACGGCCTGCTGGCCTGGGCCCGCGAGAACCTGGCCCTGCCCCTGACCGTCGAGCAGCTGGCGCAACAGGCGGCGATGAGCCCGCGCAACTTCGCCCGGCTGTTCGCGGCCGAGACCGGCGCCACCCCGGCCAAGGCGGTCGAGCGCCTGCGGGTGGAGGCGGCGCGCGCCTTGCTCGACAGCCAGCCCCTGCAGGTCGAGGACGTGGCTCTGGAGACCGGCTTCGGCGACCAGGAGCGCATGCGCCGGGCTTTTGTCCGCGCCTTCGGCCAGCCGCCGCAAGCCCTGAGACGCGCCGCGCGCGCCTCGCAACCGCCCTCGCAACCAATTGTTGCATCGGCGCCATAGCCCGTAACAAACGGTCTAGCTTGAACAACCTCTGATTTACGACACCGGTGAACCCCTCTACCGGAACGAAGTCCGATTCACGGACCAGTACCTATTTCGGGGGAAATACCTATGCGTCTGTTCATCACCACCGCCGTGGCCGCCCTGGCCATGGCCGGCGCCGCCGTCGCGCAAACCGCCGGCCCGGCGCCCGCTCCGGCCGCCGCCGCCGCGCCCGCCGCCAGCCAGTACATCTCGGTCTCGGGCGGCTTCATCGGCAAGACCGACTACGACTACAGCTTCGCCGGCGGCTACAAGGCCGACAGCGACGTCGACGCCGGCGCTCAAGGCGCGATCGCCTGGGGTTCGACGGTCGGCGGCAATTGGCGCGCCGAGATCGCCCTGGGCTATCGCAGCCAGAACAGCGACACCGTCGTCACCCTGAACGGCGCGAAGATCGGCGTCACCGACGGCAAGGTCGAGACCCTCAGCGTCGACATCAACGGCTATTACGACTTCCCGGTCGCCGGTCCGGTGAAGCCCTATCTGGGCGCCGGCATCGGCGTGGCCCAGGTGAAGTTCAGCGACGACCTGATCGACGACAAGGGCGACGCCCTGACCCTGCAAGGCATCGCCGGCGCCAGCTTCGCCGTCGCGCCGCGCATCTCGCTGTTCGTCGAGGGCCGCTACCAGTACACCGGCTCGATCAAGATCAAGACCACCAGCCCGTCGGGCGAGCGGGAAGAGAAGCTCAGCATGACCGGCCCCGGCGCCCTGGTCGGCGCGCGCTTCGCGTTCTAAGGCTTCGACAAGACGAGGGGCGCGCCGGTCAGCCGGCGCGCCCTTTTTCGTTACGCGCCGCGCTCTTCCGCCATCCGCGCCACCTGGGCCTTCAGGATCTCTAACGCCTCGGTGTTGCAGCGCAGGATCTCGACCACCTCCTGCTCGCGCAGGGCGTCCAGCTTGTCGTGCAGCCGCATGATCTCCAGCTCGGCGCGCAGGTTGACGACATAGTCGTGCTCGGCGTTCAGCCGGTCCTTCGTGGCCTGGCGGTTCTGGCTCATCATGATCACCGGCGCCTGGATCGCGGCCACGGTCGACAGGATCAGGTTGAGGAAGATGAACGGATAGGGGTCGAACGACAGGTGCAGGGGCTTCAGCCCCACGTTCAGCCCGATCCACAGCGCCAGGCACAGCGAAAAGCCGCCGATGAACGCCCACGAGCCGCCGACCGCCGCCACCTTGTCGGCCAGCCGGTCCCAGTAGGTGCGGTCGTCGGCCAGCAGCGCCTTGTTCAGGCCCGTGGGGGCCTCGGCGGCGATCAGGTCGATGACGCTCTTCTGCACCTCCGTCAGCCCGCCATAGGGCGTGGCCAGCAGGTCGCGCGACAACTGGTCGAGGCGTTGGTCCGGGGTCATGGGCGGCTCCGAAAGAAGGAATTGTAAAAGATGCGCCCGCGGGGCCGGAAGCAAGCGGCGCGCGATTGACGCCCGTCCCGCCCGGGTCGACGGTGCCCGCGTCGGCTTGACGACACAGTAAGAGCACAAGGAGCGATCCCCATGGCCCACAAGTTTCTGATCAAGAAGAACAAGGGCGGCGAGTTCGTCGCCTACTTCACCTACAACGGCGAGACCATCTTCTGGACCGAGGGCTACGCGTCGAAATCGGCGGCCAAGAACGCCATCGAGTCGATCAAGAAGAACGGTCCCGACGCCGAGACCGACGACCAGACGGACTAGGGCCGCTCATGGGGACACGCGGCAAGCGCATGTCCCCTTCCGCGCCCGGGGACATGCGCTCGCCGCGTGTCCCCACCGCGCCCACACCCTTGACCGCCCCGCCCTCCCAGGCGTCTGATCAGCGATAACAAATAAAACGGGAGGGACGCCAATGAGCGCAGCAAAGGGCCGCAAGGCCGTCTTCATCACCGGGGCCGCCAGCGGCATCGGCCTGGCCAGCGCCAAACGCTTCGCCGCCGAGGGCTGGTTCGTGGGCCTGTCCGACATCGACACGACGGGCCTGAAGGCCGCCCTCCTGGCCGTCGGCCCGGAGAACGGCGCGACCTTCCGGCTGGACGTCCGTGACCGCTCGGCCTGGACCGCCGTCCTGGCCGACTTCGCCACGCTGACCGAGGGCCGCCTGGACGTGCTGCTCAACAACGCCGGCGTCGCCAAGTTCGGCCCGTTCGACAGCCACGAGGACGCCGACGTCGACCTGCAGCTGGACATCAACATCAAGGGGGTGATCAGCGGGGCCCGCGCCGCCCTGCCCTGGCTGAAGGCCACGCCGGGCTCGCGGCTGATCAACATCTCGTCCTGCGCGGGCCTGTACGGCTCGCCCAGCCTGGCGGTCTATTCGGCCACCAAGTTCGCGGTGCGGGGCCTGTCCGAGGCGCTGGACGTCGAGTGGAAGGCGTACGGCGTCAGCGTCGCCTGCGTGATGCCGTGGTTCGTCGAGACGCCGATCCTCAACGCCGGGGCGCCGGGCAGCAACCAGAGCATGGCCGACACCCTGCGGGGCGGCGGCCTGCCGGTCTATCCCGTGGAGGACGCCGCCGAGGTGATCTGGCGCGCCGTCCACGGCAAGGAGCTGCATTATTTCGTCGGCAAGCGGGCCAAGCAGATGCGCTTCGCCAGCAACCACATGCCCGGAGCGCTTAGGAAGCAGCTCCGGTCACGGCCGCTCCTGACGCAGACTTGACCGCATCACCCGACGACGGGGACGAGGTCTTGGTCGGGTGCATGGCCGGGGCCGAGGCGGGCTCGGACGTCGGACCCAGCGGACCGCCCATGCCGCCCGGAACCGTGGCCGGCTTGTCGGGCGAGGAGATCACCACGGCGCTGGCCAGCTGGATCGGAGCGGACTTGCCGTCGGCTGTGGTCGTGGCCGGCAGGCTGGCCAGGGTGACGATCGGCAGCTCGTCGGCCGTCGACGGACGCGGCGTGCGGCTGAAGCTGTCCGGCGCGCCCGAGCGACCGCCGAAGCGGTAGAACACGTGCATGCCCACCTGGGCGACGCGCAGCAGGCGCGGGCCCCAGCCCGGCGCGACGCCGGTGGTGTGGAAGTGGGTGGCGGCGCCGACCTCGGTCATCACCGCGCCCGACAGGGCGCGCGAGGCGACCTTCTGGGCCCGGTTCCAGGCGCCCGGCTCGCGGCGGGCGCGCATCGAGCCGTCGCAGGCGAAGCTGAACTGGCAACCGACCCGCTTGTAGGCGCCTTGGAACACCACGCCGCAGATCGATTTCGGGAACGAAGGGTGGCGTACGCGGTTTAGTACGACTTGAGCCACGGCCGCCTGGCCGCTCGGGGTCTCGCCGCGGGCCTCGTAATAGACCGCCTCGGAAAGGCACTCGAGTTCACGCGAGCTTTCCAGGGCGTTGGTTAGACGGAACGGCGCGACGGCGGGATTGAATGGACCGCCGAAGCTGGTGCGAAGCATCAGGGGCTGGCGGTCGCCGTTGGTCTGCTGGCGCTGTTCGAGACGCTCGACCAGGAGGGCCGACTGCCGGTCGCGCTGGGCGCCGCCGGAGATGGTGTAGGGATCGTGGCGGCGGGCGATGGCCAGCGCGCCGGCGTCCATGCGAGACGCGGCCTGATACAGCGCCGCGTCGGAGAAGTTCCCCTCGGCGCCGTCGGCCAGGCGAGATACGCGAGCGTGCTGACTAGCGGCCTGGGCCATGCCCCCCGCAAGGTAAACGCCGCCGAGGGCCAGACCCGTGGCCGACCCAACCAATACGGCGCCGATCAGCGCGCGCGCGTCTGCGCACGTCTGCGACTTGATATACAAAACTCGTGTCCTGCGCGGCGAGGGCGGACCGCCCCCCGACAAAAACGCCCTCAGAAAACCCGGAAAAACACTATCGGGCCGCTCTGAAAGCGGAGGCTCGGCCGGTTCACGATAGTGGCCGAAGTCCTGCTTATGACCGCCTTATGACGCATCAGCCCACGAGTCGCAAGCGCATGCGGCGCCACAGCCTGAATTTTGGTCGCCCGCGCGACAGATCGAATGGTTAATTCTTTGATTCTAACGAAAAAACGCGACAGTCCCGTTTTTCCCTTTCGGAGCGAATATTCACCTCTTGGGATAGAGTTCCGTCGGGTCGCTCTCAACGGAACCCCACGGGCGTGATGCCGTTACTCTAGCGGGATCGTGTAATTGTCTCGGAGGACATATGTCTGCTCTACGCTGGGTCCCGCTATGGGTTGCGACGGCGTTAACGGTGACGGCCTGCGGACACAACATGGAGCAGCGCGCGGCCACCGGCGCGATCGCCGGAGCGGTGGTCGCCGGCCCCGTCGGCGCGGTCGTGGGGGCCGGCGCCGGGGCCGTGGTCGACAAGGTCTCGAAATAGGGATTTTCCCTAGACTGCCGCTCTAGACAGGGGCCGCGACCGAGGGTCTGGCGCCCCGAAACAGGCGCCAGAGATCGATCGCGATCTTAACCACGAACACGACGATCATCACGACCGTGGTCAGGTGGAAGCTGAGGTCCAGGGCCTGCTGCAGGCCGGCGATCGCTTCTGCGTCGGCGCCCCTGGCCCCTTCGGACGCGACCACGATCAGCCGCCCGGCCTGCAGCAGGACCGTGGCCAGCGCCAGGCCCGCCACGCTGCCGGCCACCTCCAGCGCCGCCCGCGCCCGCACCCAGGCCGGACGCAGCAGACCGACCAGGCTCGACACCAGCTGCAGGCCCGCCATGGCCAGGATCGGCCAGTACAGCGTCGCCCAGACCGGACCCGGCCGCAGGGCCATGTCGCTGCCCGTGATGTGATTGGACCAGGGCGCCTGGACCAGGCCCGTCCACCACAGGATGAACAGCGCCGTCAGGATCGCCTCCAGCAGGGCCTCGAACCGTCGCTCCAGCGGCCCCTTCGTGGGGAACAGGCCCTTCTTGCCCAGACCCTGCTTGCCCAGGCCCAGACCCAGGTCATCCAGGATCGGCAGGTCGGCGACCTTCCAGTCCGTGAAGCCGGTGCGCGGGATCCAGCCGCGCTCGAACGCCACCCCCAGCACCGTGGCGACGCCGATCATCGTCAAGCCGCTGTTGATGAAGCTGGACAGGAAGCGCGCCGGATCGGCGGCGGAGCCGGGGTCGGTGATCGTCGAGATGACGAGCGGGATCAGCGAGACCACGGCCGCCACCACCAGCAGCACCTTCACCCCGAAGATGTAGAACGGATAGATCTCGGGTCCGATCAGCGATCGGGTGGTCCCGAAACGGCCCGCCACGGCGATCGGATGGCCGAACGCCTTGAGCACGGCCTCGCGCTCCTTGGCGTTCAGCGGGCGGCCCAGTTCGGCTTCCTTCTCCTCCATCTGGTTGAGCAGGGTGTCGCGCAGCTCGGCGACGATGTCTTCACGCTGGGACTTGGGCAGCAGGGCCGCGACGGCGGCCAGGTAGCGATCGAGCAGGTCCATCAGACTGGCTCCCTCTTCAGATCAGGTTTTGCAGGGTGTCGTTCATCGCCCGCCACTCGGCGGACAGGCGGGCCAGCACGGCCTCGCCCTCGGACGACAGGCGATAAAAACGCTTCTTACGCTTGTCTTCCTCGCGCCATTCGCTGGTCAGCAGACCCTGGCTCTCCAGGCGCCGCAGCATCGGGTAGAGGGCGCCTTCGTCGATCTCCAGGCCCACCTCGGCCAGGGCCTGGCGCAGGCTGTAGCCGTAGCGCTCGACCTTCAGCTGGGCCAGGACGGCCAGGATCAGGGTCCCGCGCCGAAGCTCCTGGCGCAGGGTTTCGAAAATGTCGGCGTCTTGCGGCATGGTGTACGTCACATGGTGTGCGCCACTTGGTGTGTGGCATACACTGTGTGACACACAGTCAATGGACGAGTCAAGCCGGCGGAACGGTGTTCGACTCGCCTGGAAGCCGCCCTCAGCCGTGCCGCCAGCCGAAGAAGTCGCCGACGCCGGTGAGCAGGAACTGCATGCCGATGCAGATCAGCAGGAAGCCGAAGATGCGGGTCATGGCGTCCATGCCGCCCTTGCCCAGGAAGCGGACCATCATCTCGGCGGCCCGCAGGATCACGAAGGCAATGACCAGGGTCACCGCCATGCCCAGGATCACGCCGACATAGATGATCTCCCAATTGTGCGGGTAGTTACTGCGGATCTGGGCCGCGGCGCTGAGCACCACCGAGATCGACCCCGGCCCGGCCAGGCTGGGCATGGCCAGCGGGGTGAAGGCGACGTCCAGCTCCTGCCGCTGGCTCTGGTCGGCGACGCTTTCCGGCGTCGGCGGGGCCGGACGCGGGAACAGCATGCCGAACCCGACGCTGAGGATGATCAGCCCGCCGGCCGCTCGAATCCCCGGGATCGAGATGCCGAAGAACTCGACGATCGCCGAGCCCAGAACCAGGAAGGTGGCCAGGATGGCGAAGGCGTAGATGCAGGCGCGCACCGCCTGCTGCTTGCGCTTCTTCGCGTCAAAGCCCGCCGTCAGCGACACGTACAGCGGCGCGGTGCTGAACGGGTTCATGATCGGGAACAGCGCGCCGATCGTCAGGACCAGGGCTTCCAGGAAGATCGAGATGGGCGCGCTCCACGGGTCGTGGCGCGCGACCAAGCTCGCGCGCCCGCCCTGAGTCTGACCGTCGGCGGATCGCCGAAGCCATCCAGCGCAGACCTGACTAACGGCGCCGGAACACCTTATCCGCGCGCCGCGCGCCGCAGGAGCTTGCCGGCCAGCCAGCGCCGCGCGGGCTCGTCATAGAGCTTCAGGCAGGCATAGGCGATCGTGACGGCGGCCACGAACACCACGGCGCCGACCAGCGCGCCCTGGGCCGGCGGGACCTTCTTGTCCACGACCCAGCCGGTGTAGATGTAGATCAGCGGATAGTGGGTGATGTAGAGCGGATACGACAGGTCGCCGAAGAACCGGGCGATCCGCACCGACGCGCCGTCCGCGTTCTTCTCGCCGGCGCCGATGGCCACGATCAGCGGGAACAGCAGGATCACGCAGGCGGCTTCGTAGAGGCCGTTGATCCACAGCGCCTTGCCGCCGAACCGAGGCAACGCCAAGGCCGCGATCAGCAGCAAGCTGCAGACGGCGAAGGCGTTCTTGACCTTGATCCGCTTGCCCAGCCGCATCAGCAGCACGCCCGCGAAGAACGGGAACATCACCCGCGTCAGGCCGATGCGGACGCCGTTGGCGTCCAGCGCCCAGCCGCCGATCAGGTCGCCGCGCGCGCCGAACACCAGCAGATGGACCATGGCCAGGCCCGCCAGCGCCACCAGCACGCCCAGCGCGCGGTTCGACAGCTTCCGCAGGCCCACGGCGTAGAGGATGTTGGCGATGTACTCGTAGAACAGCGACCATTGCGGCCCGTTCAGCGGATAGATCTCGCCCCAGCCGCGGATCTCGGCCGACGGCCGCAGCGGGATCATCACGAAGCCCAGCAGCAGCACGCCGATGACCTGCCAGGCCGCGACCGTCTGCAGCTTGGGGAACAGCGAATAGTGCTGGAAGCCCAGCAGCGCCGCGCCGATCAGGCCGCCCACGATGATCATCGGCTGCAGCCGCACCAGCCGGCGCTTGTAGAATTCCCACCGGCCCATGCCCGCCCAGCGGTCGTCATAGGCGTAGGCGATCACGAAGCCCGACAGCAGGAAGAAGAAATCCACCGCCATGTAGCCGTGGTTGATGATCTGCTTGTGGGGACTGCCGCCGGAATAGGCCTCGAACAGGTGGAAGACCACCACCATCAGCGCGGCGACGCCGCGCAGGCCGTCCAGGATGACGTAGTGGTTCTTTGACGGGGCAGTCGCGTCGGTCGAGGTCGCTGCGGCGGACGAGGTCATGCGCGGTCTTGGTCCGTTTCATGGACGCGACCGAAGGGGAGTCGCGCTGAAGCGTTGCTTGGTTTATCGTTAAACCTCAAGTCTGTTTCAGAGCCTGTTTCCAGGACCGTTTCAGGCGCCGTTCGAGCGGGAAAGGCCACGACGATCCAGCGCCCCGGACGGTCCCGCGACGGCGGCAAGGTCACGATCAAGGCGGTGGCCGCCCGGGCCGGCGTCTCGGCCATGACCGTGTCGAACGTCTTCAACAACACCGGCAAGTTCAGCCGCGACACCCGCGAGCGCGTGCTCGCCGCCATCGAGGCGCTGGGCTACGTGCCCAACTCGGCCGCGCGACGGCTGGTCGGCGCCACGCCCGCCCGGATCGGCCTGCTGTACGCCGGCGTCGACAGCATGTTCATCGACGCCGTCCTGGCCGCCGCCGCCGTGGCCAGCGCCGAGCGGGGCCTGCAGCTGATCGCCCGCAAGGCCGCCTCGCCCGAGGATGCGTTGGACGTCGCCCGCGCGCTGCAGGCCTCCGGCGCGGACGCCCTGCTGCTGCTGCCGCCGTTCGACCTGGCGCTCAGCGGCTCGCCCGCCTTCCAGGCCCTGGGCCTGGCCACCGCCGCGATCGCCACGGCCGCGCCCCTGCCCGACATGTTCACCGTCCGCATCGACAACCGCGCCGCTTCCCGGGCCGTCACCGAGCTGCTGATCGCCAGGGGCCGGCGGCGCATCGCGGTCATCGCCGGTCCCCAGGATCATTCCGACGGCGTCGAGCGCCTGGAGGGCTGCCGCGAGGCGCTGGCGGCGCACGGCCTGCCCCTGGCCGACGACCACGTCATCGAGGGCCGCTTCACCTTCGAGTCGGGACTGGAGGCCACCGAACGGCTGCTGGACCTGGCCGAGCCGCCGGACGCCATCGTGGCGGCCAATGACGACATGGCCGCCGCCGCCCTGTGGACCGCGCACCGGCGCGGCCTGGCCCTGCCCCGCGACCTGGCCGTGACCGGCTTCGACGACACCCTGCTGGCCACTCGCGTCTGGCCGCCCCTGACCACGGTGCGCCAGCCGATCGACCGGATGACCGCCCGGGCCCTCGACCTCCTGCTCGACGCCCTGCGGCGAGGTCCCGAACCGGTCGCGCCCGTCGACGTCTTGGAGACCTATCATCTGGTCGAACGCGCTTCGGCCTAGACGAATGGGGGCCTAGACGAACGGGGGCCTGGACGAACGGGGGCCTGGACAACCGGACGAACGTCTGGCGCCCTGCCCGCATGACCGAGCTCTTCCGGCTTTCCGGCGCGACGCGGAAAGACCCCGGCGTCGACGCCTGGTTCGCGGCGCCCGAGCACGACCTGCGGCGGCTGGCCCAGCCGTGGTTCGAGGCCCTGCGCGCCAGCGGGCCGGACGTCGAAGTGCTGCTGCACGACGGCCGTCCCACCGCCTGCGTCGGCGGCGCGGCGTTCGCCTATGTCGACGCGTTCAGCGCCCACGTGAACATCGGCTTCTTCCACGGCGCGGCGATGGACGACCCGGCCGGCCTGCTGGAGGGCGCGGGCAAGCGCATGCGGCACGTCAAGGTCCGCTGGGGCCGGCCTGTCGACGCCGAGGCGCTGAACGCCCTGATCGCCGCGGCCTATCGGGACATCCGCGCGCGCCTGGAGGCGGAGTAGGCCCCCTTAGCCCGGCATGGCGTCGAACTGCGGCAGGTCCAGCGGCTTGACCCAGTGCAGCCGGCGCATGTCGAACATCTCCAGCATCGGCGCGATCAGGTCCGGCCGATCCAGGCTGCCCAGCTGGACGAAGACCGTTCCCGGAAACGTCTCCAGATTGTCGGTGAAAACCCGCGAGCCGCACTCCGGGCAGAACTTCCGGTCCAGCCCCTTGCCGGAATTGGCGACGTAGTGGAACGCCTTGGGCTGGCCGCTGAGCAGTTCGAAGTCGTCGGCCGGCACGCCGAAGAAGGTCGCCATCTCGCCGCCCGAAGCCCGCTTGCAGTCGTTGCAATGGCAGTTGGCGATGAAGGACGGGTCGGTGTCGAACTGGAACTTCACGGCGCCGCAGGCGCACTGGGCCGTATACTTCTTGGGCATGGCTTCTCCTTTTGATCTGGCGGGACGTCACGCAAAAGGGAACTGGGCACGCCGGCGATCTTCCATCGCCGCCGGGCCCGCGCGCAAGCCGGAGTCAGCGGTCGAACTTGGTCGACAGGATGATTGACGACGTCGTGCGCTCCACGCCCGCCACGTGGCCGATCCTGTCCAGCACCTCGTCCATCTCGGCGACGGTGGCCGTGGCGGCGAAGGCGATCATGTCGTAGTCGCCGCTGACCGAGTGCAGCAGCCGCACCTGGGGGATGGCGCGCAGGGCGGCCTCGACGGCGCGGGCCTCCTTGGGGCCGATCTTGATCATCACGTGCACCCGCACCGCCCCGTGCTCGAGGTCCGGCGCCAGGCGCGCGCCGTAGCCCAGGATCACCCCGTCGCGCTCCAGCCGCTCGATCCGGCTCTGCACCGTGGTGCGCGAGCGGCCCACCCGCCGGGCCAGGTCGGCGGTCGAGGCCCGGCCGTTGTCCTTCAGCGCGGCGATCAGCTTTTGATCGATGGGGTCGATAGGCATTTCGTCGACGCATCCCTACATTTCGCCGAAACTTAGACGGCGAACCGACGATACCGCCACTAGGATTCGACGAAACGGCGGGGATGATGTCCGCCCCTGGAGTTTTCACCGCTCGTGCTGGACAACGCCCACCAAGAGGCCCTCGCCGCGATCGTCGGTCCCAATGGCCTGATCGTCGAAGCGGCCGACCGCGCCGCCTACGAGACCCCGGCCCGCTACGCCGGCGGCGTGGCGGCGGCGGTGGTGCGCCCGGCCACGACGGCCCAGGTCTCGGCCGTGGTCGGCTACTGCGTGCGCAACGGCCTGAAGTTCACGCCCCAGGGCGCCAACACCGGCCTGGCCGAGGGCTCGACCCCGGACGCGAGCGGAACCCACCTCGTGTTGTCGCTGGACCGCTTGACCGCGCCGCTGGAGATCGACGCCGAGGACCGCACGGCCGCGGTCGGCGCCGGCGTGCGGCTGTCGGCCCTGAACGCGGCGCTGGAGCCGCACGGCCTGTTCCTGCCCATCGACCTGGGCGCCGATCCCACCCTGGGCGGCATGGCGGCCACCAACACCGGCGGGGCGCGGTTCCTGCGCTATGGCGACATGCGCCGGCACGTTCTGGGCCTGGAAGTGGTGCTGGCCGACGCGGCGGGCACTCAGCTGACGCTGTCGCACGGCCTGCGCAAGGACAACGCCGCCGTCGCCCTGCGCCAGCTGTTCGTCGGCGGCTGCGGGGCGTTCGGGGTCATCACGGGGGTGACCGTCGAGGTCCACCACCGCCCGCGCCAGACCGCCGCCGCCCTGCTGATCCCGCGCGACATCGACGCCGTCTTGCCGTTGCTGCAGGCGTTCGAGATCGGGGCCGGCTCGACCCTGACCGCCTTCGAGGGCATGTCGCGGGCCGCCATGACCCGGGCCATCGACCACGTGCCGTCGCTGGCCAATCCGTTCGCCGGCGGCGTTCCCGACTACGCCGTGCTGGTCGAGCTGACCCGCGCCTGGGCGCCGCGCGAGGGCGAGGCCAGCCTGGACGAGGTGCTGCAGCAGATCGCCGGCGACCTGCTGGAACGGGGCGACAGCCCGCTGGTCGACGCCCTGTTCGGGCCGGTCGAGAAGATGTGGGCCCTGCGCCATTCGCTGTCGGAAGGCCTGCGGGCCAGCGGGCCGGTGGTCGGCTTCGACCTGTCGTTCCGCCGCCGCGACCTTGCCCGCTTCCGCCGCGAGGCCGTGCTGATGCTGGAGGCCGACTTCCCCGACTTCGCCCTGTGCGACTTCGGCCACGTGGCCGACGGCGGGGTGCACTTCAACCTGGTCGGGCCGGCTGACGCGGAGCGCAAGGCGGCCCTGCGCGACGCGGTGCTGAGCCTGGCGGTCGATGGCTTCGACGCCAGCTTCAGCGGCGAGCACGGCCTGGGCCGGGCGTTCCAGGACGCCTACGACCGCTTCACGCCTCGGCTGGTCCAGGACTACAGCGCGGCGGTGGCGGCGGTGTTCGGGACGGGCTCGGTGGCGGTTCGGCTGGGACCGCCGAGGGCCAATTGAGCTATGAGCCCTGCCAGATCGAAATTCCAAGTTTCCAGGACTGCCCCATGACCACCCTGCCCTCCGCCGTCGCCGAAGCCCGCGCCATCCTCGAACGCCTGGGCGTCGCCACCGCCCTCGACGGCGGGGCCCTGGCCGCGCGCTCGCCGGTCACCGGCGAGGTCCTGGCCAGCCTGGCCGAGCACAGCCCCGCCCAGGCCAAGGCCGCCATCGACGCCGCCCACGACGCCTACCTGGCCTGGCGCAAGGTCCCCGCCCCGCGTCGCGGCGAGCTGGTCCGGCTGCTCGGCGAGGAGCTGCGCGCGGCCAAGACGGACCTCGCCGCCCTGGTCACCCTGGAGGCCGGCAAGGTGGTCTCCGAGGGCCTGGGCGAGGTGCAGGAGATGATCGACATCTGCGACTATGCCGTGGGCCTGTCGCGCCAGCTGTTCGGCCTGACGATCGCCACCGAGCGCCCGGCCCATCGCATGATGGAGACCTGGCATCCGCTGGGCGTGGTCGGGGTGATCAGCGCCTTCAACTTCCCCGTCGCCGTCTGGTCGTGGAACGCGGCCCTGGCCTTCGTCTGCGGCGACAGCGTCGTGTGGAAGCCGTCGGAGAAGACCCCGCTGGTGGCTCTGGCCACCCAGGCCCTGTTCGAGCGCGCCGCCGCCCGGTTCGGTCCGGACGCGCCCGCCAACCTGTCCGTGCTTCTGATCGGCGGCCGCGAGGTGGGCGAGGCCCTGGTCGACCATCCGAAGGTCCCGCTGGTCTCGGCCACCGGCTCGACGGCCATGGGCCGGACGGTGGCCCCGAAGCTGGCCGCCCGCTTCGCCCGCGCCCTGCTGGAGCTGGGCGGCAACAACGCCGCCATCGTCGCCCCCTCGGCCGACCTGGACCTGACCCTGCGCGGCGTGGCCTTCGCGGCCATGGGCACGGCGGGCCAACGCTGCACCACGCTTCGCCGGCTGTTCGTGCACGACAGCGTCTATGACGCCTTCGTCGGCCGGCTGAAGAGCGCCTATCCCAGCGTGCCCGTCGGCGACCCGCGCGCGGCCGGGGTGCTGGTCGGCCCGCTGATCGACAAGGCCGCGTTCGACGCCATGCAGTCGGCCCTGGCGGCGGCCCGTGCGGCCGGCGGCCGGGTGCTCGGCGGCGACCGCGTCGAGGTCGCCGGACCCGACGCCTATTATGTCGCCCCCGCCCTGGTCGAGATGGACGCCCAGGCCGACATCGTGAAGTCCGAGACCTTCGCCCCCATCTTGTATGTGATGCGCTACAGCGAGCTGGCCGACGCCATCGCCGCCCAGAACGACGTGGCCCAGGGCCTGTCGTCATCGATCTTCACGCTCAACGTCCGCGAGGCCGAGCTGTTCGTGTCGGGCGAGGGCAGCGACTGCGGCATCGCCAACGTCAATATCGGCCCCTCGGGCGCCGAGATCGGCGGGGCGTTCGGCGGCGAGAAGGAAACCGGCGGCGGCCGCGAGGCGGGCTCCGACAGCTGGAAGACCTATATGCGCCGCGCCACCAACACCGTGAACTACGGGACCACCCTGCCTTTGGCGCAGGGGGTCACGTTCGACGTCTGATCCCTATTCAAACCGCTCATCCCGGCGAATGCCGGGACCCAGATGGAATGGCTTTGAGGCGGGTTCCTCGAACTCTGAGCCAATCCAACCCGACACACCGCTTCAGGATCTGGGTCCCGGCATTCGCCGGGATGAGCGGATCAAGAATTGATTTCAAGGTTCCAGGACTGCCCATGAGCCACCTTTCCACCCTCGTCGCCTCGGCCGTCGGCCAGAAGGCCGCCGCCACGATCCTCGACGTGCTGGACCTCGATCCCGCCCTGACGGGCGAGGCCGAAGGCCCCGTCTCGCGCGCCGTGTTCGCCATGGCCCTGAACGCGGTGCTGTTCCACGACATCATGGGCCGGGTGCCGTTGGGTGCGGCCTACGTCTCCGAGCGCCGCGCGGCCGGCCACAAGGTGCTGTTCGACCACGGCGCCCTGCGCACGATCGACTTCGGCGAAGGCCCGACCGGGGCCCTGCCCGCCGGACACCTGGCCTTCGCGCGGATCCTGGAGCCCCTGGGCTATGACGTCGCCGACCTCTATCCGCTGGACCGCCTGAAGATGACCGGCCGGGCCTATGCCCACCTCGACCTGCCCGAGGCCATCCCACAGTTCTTCGTCAGCGAGCTGCATGTGACGCGCTTCTCGCCCGCCTTCCAGGTGATCGCCCACGCGGTGTTCGACAGCACGGCCGACGCGCTGGGCATCGAGGCCCAGCGGGCCCTGGCCGCCTTCACCGCCGAGGGGGCGTGCGACCTGGACGCCGCCCGCGCCGCCCTGCCCCAGGTCGTTTCCGCCTTCGAGCGCACCCACGGCGCCCCGCGGCTGGAGCACTACAAGGCGCTGCTCGCCGAGTCGGCCGAGGCCGCCTGGATCGCCACCGAGGGCCAGGCCTTCAACCACGCCACCGACCGGGTGCCCGACGTCGAGGCTGTGGCCGACGCCCAGAAGGCCCTGGGCCGTCCGGTGAAGGACAAGGTCGAGGTCTCCGGCTCGGGCCGCGTGCGCCAGACGGCGTTCAAGGCCCAGCCGGTCGAGCGCGTGTTCGTCACCGACGCCAAAGACGGTGGGGGCGAGGTCACCCTGACCGTGCCGGGCTCGTTCCACGAGTTCATCTCGCGCGACCGCTTCGTCGACGAAACGGGCGTCGAAAAGTTGGACCTGCGCTTCGACAGCGGCAACGCCCAGGGCATCTTCAAGATGACCGGGACGGGGTGAGGTCCTGATCCCTCTCCCCTTGCGGGAGAGGGTGGCCCTGCGGAGCAGGGTCGGGTGAGGGGTCGATGGCGCGTTCAACCGCGCACGGCGGACAGGTCTGAGAGACCCCTCATCCGTCGGCTTCGCCGACACCTTCTCCCGCAAGGGGAGAAGGATTTTCTACCCCGCCAACGCCCGCCCGATGGCGCCTCGCAGCTGCCGGTCCGACACCGGCTTGAACAGCACGTCGGTCGGGTGGTCCTCGTAGATCCGGTCGATCGTGGTGGGTTCGCGCGAGCCGGTGATGAAGATCACCTTGGAGCCGACCGTGGCGTGGATGGCCAGGGCGGCGTCGACGCCGTCCTTCTCGCCGCGCAGCCGCACGTCCATCAGCACCACCTCGGGCTTGTGCATCATGGCCAGGGCCAGGGCCTCGTCGGCGGTGGTGGCCGTGCCGCACACCTCCATCTCCATGTCCTCGACCTGCATGCACAGGCCCTGGGCGATCAGGAACTCGTCGTCGACGACCAGCACCACGCGGTTGAGAGCGGCGGCGCTCATGCGGCCACCGGTTCGGCGACGCGGATTTCGCTGCGCGTCTCGCCCCGTCGACTTTGAACCATGATCGTACCCTCCAACTGAGCAACCAATCCCTCGATGATGGTGGAGCCCAGGGCCATCTTGACCCCTGGCTCGCCCCCAAAACCTTCGCCCGCGTCGCCGCGGCTGTAGCCCTGGCCGTTGTCGGCGACGACCAGCAGCAGGCCGCCGCTCTCCGCCCGGCTCAGGCTGACGTCGATCTCGCCCCGGCCGTCCGGGAAGGCGTGCTTGAGCGAGTTGGTCACCAGCTCGTTGACCAGCAGGCCCAGCGGAATGGCGAAATCCAGGCCCACGTCCAGCGGGATGGCCTGGACCGACAGGTCGATGTCGCTGACGCCGCCGCCGTGCACGATGTTGCTCGACAGCTCGCTCAGGAACGGCGCGATGTCGAAGGTCTTCAGGTCGTCCGAGCCCATCAACTGCTGGTGCACCAGGCCCAGGGCGTAGATCCGGTCGCGCAGGCCGCGCAGGGCCTTCTTGGCCTCGGGGTCGGGCATCTGGCGCGTCTGCATCACCAGCAGGCTGTCGACCATCTGCAGGTTGTTCTTCACGCGGTGATAGACCTCGCGCAGCAGCAGGTCGCGCTGCTCCAGGGCGGCGGTCAGCTCGGCCGTGCGCGCCTCGACCCGGCGCTCCAGCTCGGCGGCGGACGGCAGGGCGGCCAGCTTGGGCAGCAGGGGCCACAGGATGGCCGCCGTGGCGATCGACAGGATGGCCGTGACCAGCTTGATCAGCCCCTCGACCCCATAGGCGGGCACCCACAGCGTGAGGATGGCCATCAGGTGGGTGGTGCCGCAGGCCAGGATGAAGGCCACGAACAGATAGGCCACCCAGCTGTACTGGATATCGGGACGGCGCTTGATGAAGGCGGCGATGGCCAGGGGGATGGAGAGGTAGGCCAGGCCGATGACCACGTCGGATCCGGCGTGCAGCGCCACCAGGCCGGGGGCCCAACTGAGACAGAAGCCGTGGGGCGTCAGCCCCGAAGGATTGAGCAGCCAGTCGAGCAGCGACATATCCCACGCCTCCTGGCCAGCGCGCCGTTTCCACGGCGCGGCGATCAAAAAGCCCCCCGGCTCATGAAGGCAGAAAACAACCGTCGCCGGTAGTGTTTTCGCGCCGCCTTGGTTAGCGCCGCGCCGGGCGCCGCTTTGCGGGCAAACGAAGGCCGGCTGGCTCCGGGGGAGAGCCAGCCGGCCTTCGGCGGTCGGTTCCCGCGGGGGAGGATGAACCGGCCGCGGGGCCTTCCAGGGCGTCTACAGACGGGGGGCGACGCGATGGAAGGCCGGGGAAAACCAGCTCCCGGACGGACCGCCCGTCTTGGACGATCCGACCCTGGCCTGGCTTAGCCGAACAGCTTGGCCGCGGTCTTGGCGACCAACTCGCCCTGGTGGCGGGCGCCGTCCAGTTCCAGCTGGCTGGGCTGACGCGAACCGTCGGCGCCGGCGATCGTGGTGGCGCCGTAGGGCGCGCCGCCGACGATTTCCTCCAGGGTCATCTGGCCCTGGTGGCTGTAGGGCAGGCCGACGATGGTCATGCCGAAGTGCAGCAGGTTGGTGATGATCGAGAACAGGGTGGTCTCGTTGCCGCCGTGCTGGGTGGCCGACGAGGTGAAGGCGCCGCCCACCTTGCCGTTCAGCGCGCCGCGGGCCCACAGGCCGCCGGCCTGGTCGAGGAAGTTGGCCATCTGCGAGCTCATGCGGCCAAAGCGGGTGCCCGTGCCGACGATGATGGCGTCGTAGTTTTCCAGTTCGGCGATCGTGGCGACCGGCGCGGCCTGGTCCAGCTTGAAGTGCGACTTCACCGCGACCTCTTGCGGCACCAGCTCGGGCACGCGCTTGACGTCGACCGTGGCGCCGGCGGCGCGGGCGCCCTCGGCGACGGCGTTGGCCATCGTCTCGATGTGGCCGTAGGCGGAGTAGTAGAGAACGAGAACCTTGGCCATGACGGCCTCCTGATGAGTGGGGGGGGGGGGTGAAGTCGGGATGGGCTGGGGACAGGCGCATGCGCCTGTCCCCTTCGGGTGTGGTGACTAGGCGGCGTCGACGAGCACCAGCTCGGCGTCTTCCAACGCTTTCACGCGGATGACGGCCTCGTCTTGGATGGCCGCGCCGTCGCGGGTGTTCAGGGTCACGCCGTTGACCTCGACCTTGCCGGTCGACGGCACCAGGTAGCCCTTGCGGTCGGCGCCGATCGCGTACTCGGTCGTTTCACCCGCCTTCAGCGTGGCGCCCAGGACGCGGGCGTCGGTGCGGATCGGCAGGGCGTCGGTGTCGCCCTCGAAGCCGCTGGCCAGGGCCACGAACTTGCCGCTGCGGTCGCCCTTGGGGAACGGCTTGGCGCCCCAGGCCGGACCCTCGCCGCGCTTGTTCGGGATGATCCAGATCTGGAAGATCTTGGTCGCGGTGCTTTCCAGATTGTACTCCGAGTGGCGGATGCCGGTGCCGGCGCTCATCACCTGGACGTCGCCCGCCTCGGTGCGGCCCTTGTTGCCCAGGTTGTCCTGGTGGGTGATCGCGCCTTCGCGGACATAGGTGATGATCTCCATGTCGGCGTGCGGGTGGGGCGGAAAGCCCGTGCCGGCCTCGATGGTGTCGTCGTTCCACACCCGCAGGGCGCCGTGATGGACGCGGCGCGGGTCGTGGTAGTCGGCGAACGAGAAGTGATGCTTGGCGTCCAGCCAACCGTGGTTGGCGCCGCCCAGGCTGTCGAAGGTCCGAACATCGATCATGGTCTTGTCTCCGGGAGACGCGCCCCCGAGAAATAAGGGGTGGGGCCGTCTCTGTTGGAGGGAAGATGGGCTCTTGCGTCGCAGTCTGAAATGGAAATGATCGAAACTCATCGTTTCGGAATGTGACCTAATGAAACTCCCCGACTTCGAGGCCTGGGCGGTGTTCGCCAAGGTGGCCGAGACCGGCTCGTTCGTCGGGGCGGCCCAGCAGCTGAACCTGTCGAAGGCCACGGTCTCCAAGGCCGTCACCCGGCTGGAGACGCGGCTGGGGGCGACGCTCTTTCACCGGACCTCCAGGCGGCTGTCGCTGACCGAGGCGGGCCGGGCCTCGCTGCACCGGGCCAGCCACATCCTGCAGGAGGGCGAGGCGCTGGAGGCCGAGGCCTCGGCCCAGTCGGCCACGCCGCGCGGCCTGGTGCGGGTGGCCGCCCCGATGTCGTTCGGCATCGCCCATCTGGGCCCGGCCCTGCCGGAGTTCTTCGCGCTGTATCCCGAGGTGTCGGTCGAACTGTCGCTGTCGGACCAGCTGGTCGACATCGTCGAGGACGGCTTCGATCTGGCCCTGCGGATCTCGGCCCTGGAGGACTCCAGCCTGCTGGCCCGGCGACTGTGCCCGGTGCGGGTGATGCTGGTCGGCTCGCCGGCCTATTTCGACAGGCACGGCCGGCCCAGCCACCCCAAGGACCTGACCGCCCATCGCGGCCTGTTCTACACGGGCAGCCGGTCCAAGGACGTCTGGCGGTTCCAGCATGCCGACCACGGACAATACGCCGTCAGCGTGCCCTCGCCCCTGCGGGTCAACAACGCCGACATCCTGCGGCCGTCGCTGCTGGCGGGCCTGGGCCTGGCCATGCAGCCTGACTTCCTGGCCAGGGGCGACGTCAAGGCGGGCCTGCTGGAGGAGGTCCTGGCCGACTGGGCTCCGCCGCCCATCGCCCTGCACCTGGTCACTCCGCCCAGCACCATCCGCCCGGCCCGGGTGGAGGTGCTGATCGCGTTCCTGGCCAAGCGACTGGGAAGCGCGCCGTGGTTGGGGTGAGGCAAACCCCAAGATCCGATCATCCCGACGAATGCCGGGACCCAGATCCTATGGCTGGGAGGCTGATTGGAAACACGCGACGCTCATGGCGTCAGCTTCCGCGCCATTCCATCTGGGTCCCGGCATTCGCCGGGATGAGCGGATACAAAATGGCCCCTAAGCCATCTCGTGCTTGTCGCTGAGGCATTCGCTGATGGCGCGGGCGCAGCCCGGCAAGCCCAGGGCGCCGATGAAAGACATGGCGACCGCACAGACCAGCATCACGGGTTGGAAGAAACGCATGCGAAATTCTCCACAGGCCACTTCGTTCGTAGGGCGAGCTTCAACCCAGATAAGGCTGAAGCTTGACGTTTGTTCCTGCCGACCATGGGCCTAAGTCGGAAAAGCTCAGCGTGCGGCAGATATGTCTCACCCGTATGTCAGTCTCCCAACGCATAGGCGACACGAGCGGCTTCAATTCGCCGCAGTTTTGCCTGCAGCGGCGACCAGTCGTCCGCCTCCGCGATCGGCGCCCACAGGGCTTCGACCTCGTCGATCAGCATCTCTTCGGGCTCGGATTGGGCGAAAACCGGGCTTTCCAGCCGTTCGGGGCGGTCGGTCTCGAACCCGGCCAGCTTGCGACGGAAGTCCAGGAACGCCTCTTGTCCGTACAAGTCGCCGCGCGGACCGGCCAGGGCGCGGGCCTGCGATGCCTCGCCGCCGAACCAGTCGAAGAAGAACGGCTCCCAGCGCAGTGATTCGCCGCCGCTGGCCCCGCCCGCCGCCAAAGCCACGAACGCGGCCTGGACCAGGGCGACATCGTCCTCGGCCGAGCGGCTCTTCAGCCCCAGGCGGTCCAGCATCGCCGCGCGCAGGGCGTCGCGATAGAGGTCGGAGAAGGTGTTGAGGGCGGCGATCAGCCCGGCGTCGTCGGTCACCTGGGCCAGGCAGCCGGCCAGTTGCTGCAGGTTCCAGAACACCGTCTCGGGCTGGCGGCCGAAGCTGTAGAGCCCCGAATGGTCGAAATAGGCGGCCGTGAAGTTCGGATCATTCCGGGGCAGGAACCGCCAGGGGCCGTAGTCGAAGCTTTCGCCGGTGACCACCATGTTGTCGGTGTTGAGCACCCCGTGCACGAAGCCGGCCGCCATCCAGCGGGCCAGCAGTCGGGCGCTGGCGGCGACCACCCGCTCCATCAGCGCCCTGGGCCGGTCGGACTCGTCGGCCGCATCGGGGAAGTAGGTCTCGACCGCGTGGTCGACCAGCTTGGCGAGGTTGTCGGGCCGCTCCAGGAAGGCCTGGCGCTGGAAGGTGCCGAACCGGATGTGGCTGTGCGACAGCCGGGTCAGCACGGCCGAGCGCGTGGGGCTGGGCTCGTCGCCGCGCACCAGGTCCTCGCCGGTCTCGACCAGGGAGAAGGCCCGCGAGGTGGGAACGCCCAGGGCCTCCAGCATCGACGCGGCCAGGATCTCGCGCACCCCGCCCTTCAGGGTCAGCCGTCCGTCGCCGGCCCGCGACCACGGCGTCTGGCCCGAGCCCTTGGTGGCCAGATCCAGCAGCCGTCCGCTGGGAGTTTCCCTAAGTTGGGCGAACAGGAAGCCCCGCCCGTCGCCCAGGTCGGGGTTGTAGCTGCGGAACTGATGGCCGTGATAGCGCATGGCCAGCGGGCCGGGCTGATTGTCCGGCAACGGCGCGAAACGCGCGAAATGCGCCAGCCATTCGGCGTCGGTCAGCCCTTCCAGCCCCACGCTCGCCGCCGCGCGGTCGTTGCGGAACCGCAGGATCGTCTGGGGGAAGTCGGCGGGCGCGACCGGATCGGCGAACTCCGGGCCAAGGCGCATGAAGACCGGATCGGGGCGGTAGGTAGCGGATATCGGCATCTCCCCGACATGAGCCGCCGGGCGCCCCGGCGCAAGCACGCCGATCGTGTTTCGAACCAACGGAACAATGGGGATGGTCGGCGAACGCTGTCGCATCCGCGCAACAGACGTTCTCGAACCGTTAAACCATAAGGTTTTTCCTTGCCGAGTACGCAGCGGGACCGTAACCCTTGCGTGTCAATTCGAACAAACGTTCGGGTTAAGACCAAATCAAAAGGCGGGGGCGATGCAAGCGCTCACGTCATAAAACGAACCGAGGTAGGAAATGCGCTTTACTCAGGTGCTTTGCGGCACGGCGTCCGCCGTCGTGCTCGCCGGTCTGACCCCGCTGGCGGCTCAGGCCCAGGATACCGAAACCCAAACCGTCGACAGCATCGTCGTCACCGCCCAGAAGCGCGAGCAGAACCTGCAGGACGTGCCGGTGGTGGTCACCGCGGTCGGCGCCAAGCTGCTGCGCGACACGGGCGTCAAGGACATCAAGGATCTGACGATCCTGACCCCCGGCCTGACCGTGACCTCGACCACGTCGGAAGCCTCGACCACCGCCCGCATCCGCGGCGTCGGCACGGTCGGCGACAACCCCGGCCTGGAAAGCTCGGTCGGCATCGTGATCGACGGCGTCTATCGCCCCCGCAACGGCGTCGGCTTCGGCGACCTGGGTGAAATGGAGCGCATCGAGGTCCTGAAGGGTCCGCAAGGCACCCTGTTCGGCAAGAGCACCTCGGCCGGCGTCATCAACATCGTCACCAAGGAACCGGAATTCGGCTTCGGCGCCGAGGCCGAGGCGACGATCGGCAACTTCAACGCCCACGGCCTGGCCGCCTCGGTGACCGGTCCGCTGTTCGGCACCGAAACCCTGGCCGCCCGCCTGTACGTCGCCGCCCGCGAGCGCGACGGTTACAACGACGTGGTCACCGGCAAGGGTCCCAGCGACCGCGACGAAGACGCCGACCAGGGCTTCTACACCGTCCGCGGCCAGCTGCTGTTCGTTCCGGACGACAAGTCGACCTTCAAGCTGATCGCCGACTACAGCAAGCGCGACGAAAACTGCTGCGGCGCCGTGCAGATCCGCACCGGCCCGACCGCCGCCGTGCTGGGCCTGCTGAACGGCGGCGCGGCCCTGGCCAGCCCCGCCGATCCCTTCAACCGCGTCGCCTATTCGAACCGCGGCGCGCCGTCGTCGGTCGAGGACAAGGGCGTGTCGCTGCAAGGCGTGATCGACACCCCCGTCGGCGAGCTCACCTCGATCTCGGCGATCCGCAACTGGCGCACCGACAACGGCCAGGACTCGGACTTCACCACCGCCGACATCGCCTATCGCGTGAAGGACGGCACCAACTACGCCGAGTTCACCACCTTCAGCCAGGAAATCCGCCTGGCCGGTCAGACCGAGAAGTTCGACTGGCTGGTCGGCGCGTTCCTGGCCGACGAGCGGCTCGATAACAAGGCCAACTTCCTCTACGGCAACAACTACGAGCAGTATCTGGGCCGCCTGCTGTCGGCCGGCGTCGCCCCGGGCGGCGTCGCCAACTTCGTGGCCCTGCTGCTGAACCGCGCGCCGGGCACCAGCTATGTCGGCGGCCAAGGCCTGCACGACACCTACAAGCAGCGCGCCACCACCGTCGCCGGCTTCACCAACAACACCTGGCACGTGACCGACGCCTTCGACATCACCGCCGGCCTGCGCTACTCGATCGACGACAAGACGCTGGACACCTATCAGACCACCAGCGACGGCGGCGTGGCCTGCGCCACCGCCCTGTCGCCGGCCGGCCAGGCCCGCATCGCCGGCATCGTCGGCGCGGCCAACGCCTCGACCGTGATCGGCAACCTCTGCCTGCCCTGGGCCAACCCGCTGTTCAACGGCCGCGGCACCAAGCAGAACCGCAAGGACAAGGAATGGAGCGGCACCCTCAAGGCGTCGTACCGCTTCTCGCCCGAGGTGTTCACCTACGGCTCGTACGCCCGCGGCTACAAGGGCGGCGGCTTCAACCTGGACCGCACCCAGTCGTCCAACGGCCTGCCCACCGGCGGCCTGGGCGTCGTGCCGATCACCGACACCTCGTTCCCCGCTGAGTTCGTCGACAGCTACGAACTGGGCATGAAGAACACCCTGTTCAATCGCTCGGTGCTGTTCAACATCACGGGCTTCTATCAGGAGTTCAGCGACTTCCAGCTGAACACCTTCCTGGGCACCTCGTTCGCGGTGCGCTCGATCCCGGAAGTGACCTCCAAGGGCGTCGACGTCGACTTCCTGTGGTTCACCCCGGTTCGCGGCCTGTCGATCCAGAGCGGCCTGAGCTACGCCAAGACGCGCTACGGCGACCAGGCGATCCCGAACGATCCGACCAACGCCCTGGCCCTGCTCCCGGGCAGCCAGATGTCGCTGGCTCCGGAATGGTCGGGCTCGGCCTCGATCACCTACGAGCGTCCGGTGGGCGACAACATGAAGGCCCGCTTCAACGTCGGCGCCAAGTACTCGTCCGACTACAACACCGGTTCGGACCTGTTCCCGCCGAAGGTCCAGGAGGACTACACCGTGGTCAACGGCCGCATCGCCCTGAGCTCTCAGGACGACAAGTGGACCGTGGAGCTGTGGGGTCAGAACCTGTTCGACGAAGAGTACAAGCAAGTGGCCTTCAACGGCTTCCTGCAAGGCTCGTCGGGCCTGTCGGCCACCAACAAGGTCTACAATCCGGCCGCCGACACCATCACCTACGACGCCTTCCTGGGTGCGCCGCGCACCTACGGCCTGACCCTGCGGGCCAAGTACTAGGCGACAACGAGACCGGCGGCGGCCTCACGGCCGTCGCCGCCAGACCTGAAGGGCGATCCGGGCGACCGGGTCGCCCTTTTCGTTTGGGTTCAAATCGTTTTCGGCCAAGCTTTCAACGAATCCCGAACCGCCCCACCCTGCCGCGGGGGATTCGCTGCGGAGGCGCATCATGAAGACCGTCCGGCTGCTCGGCGTCTGGGTCTGTCTGTTGCTGGGCCTGGCGATCGCCAACCTGGCCTTGCGAACGCCCCCGCCCCTGCCGGCCAACGCCCCCGCCGACCAGTTCTCGGCCACGCGCGCCATGGCCGACGTCCGGGCCATTGGCCGCAAGCCCCACCCGATCGGCTCGGGCGAGATCGTCCGGGTCCGCGACCATCTGCTGTCCCGCGTCAACGACCTGGGGCTGGAGGTGCTGGTGCGGCCCGGCGAGGGCGTGCGCGACGCGGCCAAGTGGTCGCCGCGCTCGATGGCCGTCGGCGCGGTGCAGAACATCGTCGCCACCCTGCCCGGGACCGACCGCCAGGCGCCGGCCGTGCTGGTGATGAGCCACTACGACACCGTCCACAACTCGCCCGGCGCGGCCGACGACTCGGCCGGCGTCGCCGCCGCCCTGGAGATCGCCCGCGCCCTGCAGGCCGGCCCGCGACCGGCTCGCGACGTGATCTTCCTGTTCACCGACGGCGAGGAGCCGGGCCTGCTGGGCGCCGAGGCGTTCTTCGGCCGCGATCCCTTGCGCGAGCACGTCGGCGTGGTGGTCAACATGGAGGCCCGGGGCGACGCCGGCCGCGCGGCCATGTTCCAGACCGGATCAGACAGCGGCGACCTGATCCGCCTCTATGCCGGCGCGGCACACCAGCCGACCGCCAACTCGCTGGCCGCCGCCATCTACAAGCGGATGCCCAACGACACCGACTTCACCCACGCCCTGCGCAAGGGCCTGCCGGGGCTGAACTTCGCCTTCATCGACGACCAGCTGGCCTATCACACGCCCCTGGCCACGCCCGAGCACCTGAACCAGGGCAGCCTGCAGAACCTGGGCGACCAGGCCCTGCCCACCGTCCGGGCCCTAGCCATGGGCGGCGCCCTGCCGGCCAGGTCGCCGGACCTGATCTATTCCGACGTCCTGGCCCTGGGCCTGGTGGCCTATCCGGTAAACGTGGGCTGGGCGATCCTGGCGGTGGCGGGGCTGCTGATCCTCTTCACCGGCTATCGCGCCCTGCGCGGCAAGGCCGTGACCTTTGTCGAGATCCTGCGCGGGATCGCCGGCTTCCTGCTGCTGGCCGCCGCGGCGATCCTGGCCCTGCACCTGGCCGGCCGGCTGATCGGGATCAGCGACCAGCAGCGCTATTACGCGATCCTGGGCCAGTTCAACGTGCTGCTGCCCGGCGCCGGCGTCCTCCTGATCGGGGTGTGCCTGTTCGTCCTGACCCTGCAGGCGCGCGGCGTGGGCGGGATCTGGGGCCGGGTCTGGATCAGCGTGGCGGGCCTGGCGGTCGGTGGAGCGTGCAGCCTGGTCGGCGGTTTCGATCCCGTGGGCCTGGGCCTGGGCGCCGCCATCGTCGTCCTGGCCTGGCTGAGCCTGGGCAAGGGCGTGGGCGTGTTCGGCGCCTGGCTGGGCGCGCTGCTGGTGGTGCTGGGCCTGGCGATCACGGTCCAGGCGCTGCTGCCCGGCGGCTCGGTGATGCTGGCCTGGCCGCTGCTGGCCGCCAGCCTGGTGGCCGCCCTGGTCATGGCCGTGGGCGGAACCCGCGACCGCCGGGTGGCCTGGGCCCTGACCCTGGTCGTTTGCATCGTGGCCGTCGCGGTCGTCGCCCAGCTGGGCGCCTGGGGGGCCTGGACCTTCGCGGGCGTGGGCTTGACCGAGCCGGCGGTGCTGGCGGTGTTCGCCGTCCTGGCCGCCCCGGCTCTTCTGCCACTGGCCTTCGACTTCGCCGCCTATCGCTGGGCCCCGGTGTTCGCCGGCGTGGCGGTGGCGGCCGGGGTCGGCCTGCTGGCCTATGCGGGCCTGGGCGACGGCGGGCCGGACCGGCCGCGCGTGGCCGAGGCCAGCCACCTGGCCGACCTGTCGACCGGCACGGCCTGGCGGGTCTCGCCGCAGCCGCGCCTGGACCCCTGGTCGACCGTGGTGCTGTCGGACAACGACGCCAAGCCGGTGCGCCAGGCCTATCCGCCCCTGTTCCGCGAGCCGGTGTGGATGGCCCCGACCGCCGTGCTGCCGGTCGAACGGCCGGTGCTGGTGATCGACCGGGCCGGCGACCGCCTGCTGGTCCGCGCCGTGCCGACGGCGGGCGCCGAGGTCCTGACCCTACGGCTGCGGCCCAGCGTCGACCTCAACGAACCGCGCCTGAACGGCCGTCCGATCGCCCTGCCGACCAAGGCTGGCCAGTGGACCAGCCTCAGCTACCACGCCCCCGACCCCAACGGCGTCACCCTCAGCTTCACCGCCCGGCCGGCCGGCAAGGTCGAGGTGGCGGTGATCGAGATCCGCGACGGCTGGCCGCGCGGGGTGTCGGCCATCCCCGCCAAGCCGGCGGGACTGATGGGCATGGGCTATTCGGACAAGACGATCGTGCTGGATCGCGGGGCGCTGAGCTGGCCGGCGTTCGTGGAGGGGGCGGAGGAGTAGGCGGGGACATGCACTTGTGCGTGTCCCCAAACCTTGGCGCGGCGCTTGCTGATGGGGACACGCACAAGTGCGTGTCCCCGTCCTCAGATCACGATCACGCCTTCCCCCGGCTCCTTGGCATAAAGCCCCGCCACCACCGCCGCCCGCCGGTCCAGCGTCGCGCGCTGGTTCACATAGCCCTTGTCGGTGATCTCGCCGGCGTCGATGGACGGCGGTTCGGTCAGGATGGCCACACGGGCGATGCGGCGCGAGCTGCCGCCGGCCGCGGCGTTGAACGCTCCGATCCGCTCGCGCAGGATCGCCGTCAGCTTGTCCAGCGGCGTGCCCGGTCCCTGATCGGCGACCAGCGCCGTCAGGCCGGCCGGCGAAGGCCAGACCATGGCGGCGGCGAACGGCTTGTCCTGGCCGGCGATCACGGCGTCGTGGATGTAGGGGCTGCAGGCGGCCACCAGGTCGGGGCGCAGCACGCCGACGCTGACCCAGGTGCCGCTGTCCAGCTTGAAGTCCTCGGTCACCCGGCCGTCGAACACCAGGCCCTTGGACGGGTCCTCGGGATCCACGAACCGCGCCGCGTCGCCCAGCTTGTAGAAGCCCTCCTCGTCGAAGGCCGCCGCGGTCTTTTCAGGGTCGCGGTGGTAGCCGCCGGCCACCGTGGGCCCCTTGACCCGCACCTCGTATTTGCCGCCGCCCGCCGGGGCCAGCTTCAGGGCGATGCCGGGCAGAGGCAGGCCGACCAGCCCGACCCGCTCGGTCAGCCAGTGGACCACGGTGACGCCCTGGGTCTCGGTCGCGCCGTACATGGTGGTCAGCGGCACGCGGCAGCCGGTCTCGGCCACGGCCACGGCCTGCATGCGGGTATAGACGTCGTCCGACAGGGTGGCGCCGCCATAGCCCATATATTTCAGGTTCTTGAAGAACGCCTTGCGCAGGACCGGGTCGCTCTCCATCGCCCCGGCCAGCATCGAGAAGGCGATCGGCGCCGAGCCGAACACCACGGGCGAGACCTCGTAGAGGTTCTTGATCGTGGTCTCGAACATGCCCGGCAGCGGCTTGCCCTCGTCGATCCACAGCGTGCCGCCGGCCCACATCACGTTGTTGAAGCCGATGTTGCCGGCCGAGATGTGGCTCCAGGGCATCCATTCCAGGCTGTTGGGGACCTCGTCGGAAGGCTCCTCGTCGCGCAGGCCTTCCTGGCCGGCGATCACGCCGGCCATCATGGCGTGGGTCTGGGGCACGCCCTTGGGCATGCCGGTCGAGCCGGAGGTGAACAGGTACTTGGCGACGGTGGCCGGCGTCAGGGTCTCGCGCTTGGCGGCGACGTCCCTCGGTTCGGTGGCGGCGACCGTGTCGAAGGCGATCGCGCCTTCGCCCGCGCCGTCGGCGGTGACCAGCAGCAGGTCGGGCTTGATCGCCCGCAGCGTGGCGATGGCCTTGTCGAACATCACGCCGGACTGGGCGAACACCACCTTGGGCGCGACCTTGTCGAAGCAGTGCTTGAGCTTGCCGTGGTCGGTCGACATCAGGCTGTAGGCCGGGCTGACCGGGGCGGCGGGCGCGCCGGCGCCGTAGGCGCCCAGGGTCATGAGCGCGTGCTCGATGGAGTTGCCCGACAGGATCATCACGCTGTCGTCGGCGCCCACGCCCTGGTCCAGCAGCCACTGGCTGATCCCCTCGACCGCCCGCTGGGCCTGGCCGTAGGTGACGCCGCGCCAGGGGCCGTGGCCGGGTTCGCGCTGCTTCAGATACGGCCGGTCGGGATGCTCTGCGGCCTTTTGGGCCAGCAGGTGGCTGATGGTGCGCGGTCCGTCGCCGGGCGCGTGGTTGGAGGTGATGACGATGCTGCCGTCGGGCCGCCGATCGACGCTGATGTCGGCGCCCTTCATCGGCAGGGGCTTGAAAGGCGCGGTGCTCGGATCCCGCGCGGCCGTCAGGGCTTCGGCGCCGTCCATATCGCTCTCTCCCGGTCGGTTATCGTTGTTTACCGGGAGGGTACGCCGCCTGACGTGGGCGTAAAGGCTGACGGTGCGTAAGGCGGAGACGGTCCGCCAAATTGCCATTCCCCTTCAGCCGTCATTCCCGCCCTTGTGGCGGGAACCCTGGTTCATCTGACAGTGGGGCGCCATCGATTGTCGGTGGTGAAGGTAAAGCGGCCAAGCAGCGCGAGCAATTCTTCGGGAGACAGATCGAGATACTCAGCGGAGATGATCGCCTTACGGCTCGTATCGGGAGTGTCTTGGACCAGGCTTAAATGGATGTATTCGCTTGAGCCGTATTGGCGGACCGAGCGCTCAAGGCGAGCTGCGCGGATTACAGACCAAGGCTCCAAACGATACCCGCTAGAATACCAGCGCCGCCACCTCACACCAGAACCATCGATGATGATGAGAGCGCGGTCGTCTATCCAAGCGGCGAGCGCCCTGCATCCGAGCGCCAACGGAAAAAGCGCGGCAAGCCCGAACGGCAGCCACCAAATCCACTGCCGCGACAGCGCGCCGACAGCGATCAGGCCCGCCGGCATGATCGACATTAACAGGCTCTCATTCAACAAACCCAGCAAGGAGGGCCTGACACTGTGCACTGCCCCGTCCAAATCCCGGCCACAATGCGCATTTTGGTTCAACATTCGCGCAGCTTAAGCTGACCCAAGCAGGATGGCGACAGGCGCGAGCGCCTGTCGCCAAAAAGCGCCTACTCCGCCGCCACCTTCGCCCCGTAGCCCAGCACGGCCTTGGTCTCGAGGAACTCCCCAAAAGCGTGGTCGCCCCATTCGCGGCCGTTGCCGCTCATCTTGTAGCCGCCGAACGGGGCCATCAGGTCGGGGCCGGCGCCGTTGAGGATCACCTGGCCGGCGCGCAGCTTGGAGGCCACCGCGCGGACTTCGGACGGATCGTTGCCCGAGACATAGGCGGCCAGGCCGTACTCGGTGTTGTTGCCGATCTCGACCGCCTGGTCGACGCCGTCATAGCCGAGGATGGCCAGCACCGGGCCGAAGATCTCTTCCTTGGCGATGGTCATGTCCGACGTGACATTGGCGAAGACGGTGGGCTTCACATAGTAGCCGGTCTCCAGGCCTTCCGGCTTGCCGGGACCGCCCGAGACCAGGGTCGCGCCCTCGTCGACGCCCTTCTGGATCAGGCCCTGGATCTTGTTCCACTGCACCTCGGAGACCACCGGGCCCAGCTTGGAGTTGCCGTTCGGGTCGCCCACGGTGTGGGCCTCGGCCGCGGCCCGGGCGATGGCGATCACTTCGTCCATGCGCTTCTGGGGCACGAGCATCCGGGTCGGGGCGTTGCACGACTGGCCCGAGTTCATCATCACCGAGGCCACGCCCCCGCCGACCGCCTTCTGGTAGTCGGCGTCGTCGAGGATGATGTTGGGGCTCTTGCCGCCCAGTTCCTGGTGCACGCGCTTGACGGTCGGGGCGGCGTTCTTGGCCACCTCGATGCCGGCCCGGGTCGAGCCGGTGAACGACACCATGTCGACTTCCGGGTGCGAGCTCAGCGCCGCGCCGACCACCGGGCCGTCGCCGTTGACCAGGTTGTAGACGCCGGCCGGCACGCCGGCGGCCGCCAGGATCTCGGTCCAGATCCAGGCCGAGAACGGGGCCACTTCCGAGGGCTTGAGCACCATGGTGCAGCCGGTGGCCAGGGCGGGCGCCACCTTGCAGGCGATCTGGTTGATCGGCCAGTTCCACGGGGTGATGAAGGCGCAGACGCCGATCGGCTCCTTCACAAGGCGCGTCGTGCCCCGGTCTTCCTCGAACTTGTAGTCCTTCAGCACCTGCAGCGCGGTCTGGACGTGGGCGATGCCCATGGCCGCCTGGGCGCGCTGGGCCAGCCACGACGGGGCGCCCATCTCCTCGGTGATGGCCTTGGCCATGTCCTCGAAGCGCTTCTGGTACTCGGCGATGATCCGCTCGAGCAGGTCGATCCGCTCCTCGCGGCTGGTCTGGGAGAAGCTGGGGAAGGCCTTGCGGGCGGCGCGGACGGCGGCGTCGACATCCTCGGCCGTGCCCAGGGTCACCCGGCCGGCGACGGCCTCGGTGGCCGGATTGATCACGTCCACGGTCTTGGAGCCCTTCGGCTCGACCCACTGCCCGTCGATATAGAACTTCAGGTAGTCGCGCATGCCGTGCTCCTCCGGTTTGGGGCCGCTCTCATCTGGGCAGACGGCGGGCCTCTTTCAAACATCCATTTTAATGATCGTTGATCACTGGGGAAGGGCCGATCGCAATTCCGATGATCTCCCTCACCACATCGGGTCGCATTCGTCGCCGTTCAACGCCTCGGCGATGCGTCGGCGGGTGCTGGGCGTCACGCCCTCGGGCAGGGCGTCGGGGGCGAACCAGCCGATCTCGTGGATCTCGCCCTCGGCGCTGGACGCGCAGGGCTCCCAGGCGTGGACGCGATAGACGAGCACGTGATCGCCGGGGTGGCGCGGCTCGTTGCTGTGCACCGAGACCAGGGTCGGGCGGCCCAGCACCCGCACGCCGGCCTCCTCCTGCATCTCGTGCGCCAGGGCCTGCTCGGCCGTCTCGCGCCGCTCGACCCCGCCGCCGGGCAGGTACCAGCCGTGGACATAGGTGTGCTGCACCAGCAGCACCCGCCCCTCGGCGTCGGTGATCACCCCGCGCACCCCCAGGGTCAGGCCCCGCCTGAAGCGGAACCACGCATAGACGAAGGGACGGGTGAAGGGTTCGACACGACGACGCCAGAGCATGGGGCGGAGCTTAGGGCCTGCTCCCCCCGCCCGTCATCCTCGGACTTGTTCCGAGGATCCCTGCTTCAATCGCGAAGAAGGTCGATCCGTGAAGCCGCGAGGTCGCGACCCCAACGGCCAGGCGAAAGCGCGGCGGACCTGGGGGTCCTCGGAGCAAGTCCGAGGATGACGGATGTTGGGGGGTCTTCAACCTTGCGGTCAGCCTCGCGCACCGCTAAAGCCCGCATCACCTTTCAGTCTTCACACGGACCCGCGCCCATGATCGCGATCGGCATCATCGCCATTTTCCTGGTGGTCATCCTCGGCCTCAACAAGTTCGAGTTCGGCCGTTTCGACTAAGACGGACATGACGCCGCGCGGCGCGGCCCTGGTCACCGGCGCCGGCCGCCGGATCGGTCGCGCCCTGGCCCTGGAGGCCGCGCGGGCCGGGTTCGACGTCGCCGTCCACTACCGCACGGCTAGCGATGAGGCCCAGGCCGTCGCCGACGAGATCGCGGCCCTGGGCCGCCGGGCCGTCATCCTCGACGCCGAACTGACGGACGAGGACCAGACCGCCGCTCTGCTTCCCCGCGCCGCCCGGGCCCTCGGCCCCGTCACCCTGCTGATCAACAGCGCCTCGACCTTCGAGGACGACCGCCTGGTCACCGCCACCCGCGACAGCTGGGACGCCCATCTGGACGCCAACCTGCGGGCCCCGGTCGTGCTGGCCCAGGCCTTCGCCGCCGCCCTGCCGGCCGGCGCGCAAGGCCAGATCGTCAACATCGTCGACCAGCGCGTGCTGCGGCCCAATCCCCAGTTCTTCAGCTACAGCCTGTCCAAGGCCGGCCTGTGGTGGGCGACCCAGACCCTGGCCCAGGACCTGGCGCCGCGCATCCGGGTCAACGCCATCGGCCCCGGCCCGACCCTGGCCTCGGTGCACCAGGCGCCCGGCGAGTTCGAGCGCGAGGCCGCCGGAACCCCGCTGGAACGGGCGGTTTCGCCGGACGACATCGCCGCGGCCCTGCGCTACCTCATTGACGCAGCGTCGGTCACGGGCCAGATGATCGCGGTCGACGCGGGTCAGCATCTGGGCTGGCGCACGCCGGACATCATCGGTTCCTGAGAGTCTCGCCTTGGCCGCCCAACCCCTGACCAACGCCCCGAACGAAGCGGTCCAGCCGTCGCCGGCCCGCATCATCGTCACCAAGGTGTTCGTGCGCGGCCTGAAGGTCGAGGCGGGCATCGGCGTCTATGACGAGGAGCACGGCCGGCTGCAGGCCCTGATCGCCGATGTCGAGCTCGACGTCGCCGTCAGCCACTGCGAGAAGCTGAGCGACACCGTCAATTACGAGACCATCGCCCAGGCCGCCCGGCGGATCGCCGCGGAGGGCCACATCGGCCTGGTCGAGACCTTCGCCGAACGCCTGGCGGAGGCCTGTTTCGAGGATCCCCGCGTGACCCGCGCCCGCGTGCGGGTCGAAAAGCCCTCGGCCCTGGCCCCCCACGCCGCCGCGGCCGGGGTGGAAATCACCGCCGTCCGGGGGTGAGCGAGCTTAGACACAGCGCCCGCCTTTCCCCGTTCCAGCCCGAGACGGTCTGGACGCTGGAGGGCGCGGAACTGGTCGAGCGTCGCGGTCCGCGCGAGCAGCGCTTCCCGCTTTCGACCCTGACTTCATTCCGCCTGGCCAAGCCCCGCGAGGGCGGGCGTCGCCGGGTGCTGACGCTCGGCTTCGGCCGCCGCAAGACGATCCTGACCGCCCAGAGCTATCTCGGCCCCGGCCGGTTCGACGACCGGCTGGCGAGCTTCTCGCTGTTCGCCCGCGCGGTGGCGGCGGTGGCGGCCGACCTGGCGCCGAAAGCCCGTTTCGAGATCGCCGGCGTCATGGCCCCGCGCGAAGCCCTGACCTGGGTGATGAGCTTCCTGGCGTTCGGCACGGTGGTGATGCTGCTGTTCGCCTTCAGCCCCGGCATGCTGGCGATCTCCATTGAGATCGCCGCGCGCATGGCCTTCCTGCTGATCCTGCTGGCGGCGGCGCTGCCGTGGCTGGGCCGTGGGCAAGGTCTGGACCCGCACGCGCTGCCCGAGGATCTGCTGCCGGGCGGATAGGAGCACCATGAAGAACCCCTTCGCGAAGCTCTTTGGAGCCCGCGGTCGCCAGGAGTCGTCGGACGCGCCAAGCCCGGAGCCCCTGGTGATCACCCCGATGCCGCCCCTCGTGGTCCTGCTGGTGCATCTGGAAAAGGAGAAGGGCGCGCCGCTGACCGAAGCCGAGGTGATCGAGGCTCGCGACAAGGCCGTCTGCGTCGCGCTGCCCGCCGCTCGGGCCGACGCCATCGCGCAGGCGCGGGGATATCGGGACCTGAACCTCGAGAACGTCTGGGCGGACTGGTTGGACTTCAAGAGCCAGGTCGACTGAACCGCCTTACACGACCTTCATTTGCGTTGCGGGCCGGAATTGACGACCATCGTTCCATGAGCACGACCGACCCCGCCCCCAATCCAACCGACGATCCCGCCGTCCCGCCCTCGCTGCAGGACGACAAGACCATGCCGCTGGTGGTCTACGCCCTCTATCTGGCCGGGCTGCTCTCGGCCGGCATGACCGGTTTCGTCGGCGTGATCCTGGCCTATGTCAGCAAGGGCGCCGCGCCCGAATGGCTGCAGAGCCACTACGTCTTCCAGATCCGCACCTTCTGGCTGTCGCTGCTGTTCGGCCTGGTCGGCCTGGTGCTGACCCCGGTGGGCGTCGGCTTCGTGATCCTGCCCGCCGTCTGGGTGTGGGTCGCGGTGCGATGCATCCTCGGCCTGTCCTGGCTGTTGAAGGTCCAGCCCTATCCCACGCCCCGCAACTGGATGATCTGATGAGCGACGCCGCCCAAACGACCGCTGACCGCGCCGACGAGGACAAGATCCTGCCGATCGTGGTCTACGCCCTGTACCTGCTGGGCTTCACCAACGGCCTGACCTTCCTGGTCGGGCTGATCGTCGCCTACGTCAATCGCGAGACGGCCGGGCCGATCAACGCCAGCCACTACACCTTCGCCATCCGCACCTTCTGGCTGTCGATCTGGTGGTTCCTGATCGGCCTGGCGCTGTTCCTGGTGGGCCTGGCCCTGGCGGTGCTGCTGATCGGCATCCCGATGCTGATCGCCGGCGGCGTGATCATGGGCGCGATCGGCGTGTTCTTCGCGGTCCGCTGCATCATGGGCCCGGTCTATCTGCTGCAGGGCCAGGCCTATCCCCGGCCGATGAGCTGGTTGATCTGACACGGACTTCCGTTAGGGCATGGGCGTTTCCAAGGCGCCCATGCCATGCGGCGCCCTTTATGGCGTCGCTTCGGTCCGGGCCTTCCCCTGGCGGTTGAGACGTCTCGACGCGAGAGCGGCGCTGCGCTGACCTCTCGCTCCTTACGAACGCGGTCATGGAGGGGTGACATGATGGCTCGACTCGTGGGGATCGTCCTGGGGACGATCCTGGCGACATCGGGGTACGTCATCGCGGGTTTGGGCGTCCTGGGGGACTGGGCGCAGAACCTCGATCTCGGACCTTTCGAGCCACACCGCCCGTTCGTGGGTTGGGCGGCGGCGATCACGGGGGCTGTGTTGCTCGTCGCCGCCCTGACCCCGCGCTTCAAGCGCAAGACCAGGCGCAGGGCCGGGCCCGCCGTCCTGGGGCCGGTCGACCTGGATCCGCCGCCGGTCGCCTTGCCGGCCATGGCCGTCGAGGTCGCGCCGGAGCCCGCGCCGCCGATCGCCACGCCCGTCGCCGAAGCGCCGATCGTCGCGCCGATCCTTCCGACGCCCGTCGTCGCCGCTGAAACCTTCGAGGAGCTCCGCGCCCGCCTGGTGACGCTGAGCCGCCAGGAGGCCTGGTCCCAGGCCGCCCAGACCCTGAACCGCCTGCTGCGCATGGCCGGCGACGATCGCGAGAAGGCGATCTCGCGCCGCGACCTGGGCGACTTCGCGCGCGGCCAGGGCCGGCTGGACGAGGCCGCCGAGGCCTATGAGGAAGCCGTCAGCTACGCCCGCGCCGTCCGCGCCGGCAAACCAGGCGACTTCGCCAGCGACGAGCTGCTGGCCAGCGCCCTGTCGGGCGTGGGCGACGTGGCCGAGATGGAAGGCCGCCTGAACGACGCCCTGTCGGCCTTCGAGGAGGCCCTGGCCCTGCGCCGTTCGCAAGGCGGCCGCGAAGCCGCCGACCCCAGCGCCCGCAGAGCCTTGTCGGTGTCGCTGGAACGCCTGGCCGACCTGCGCGAGGACCGCGGCCACCGGATGCGGGCGCTGGACCTGTACCGCGAGAGCTACGACGTCGCCGCCCGCCTGGCGGCCGCCGATCCGGCGCGGTTCGGCGCGGACCTGGCCTCGACCCGGGCGCGACTGGCTGAGCTTGAAGCGAAGGTGGCGGGCTAGCCCCTACCGCTTGATGCTCAGCAGTTCCTCCAGCATCTGGTCCGCCGTCGTGATGATCTTCGAGCAGGCAGAATAGGCCCGCTGGGTGGTGATCAGGCCGGTGAACTCGGTCGACAGGTCCACCGTCGACGCCTCCAGCGTCGAGGGCGCGATCGAGCCCGCCCCGCCGTCGCCCGGCGCCTTGAGGCTGAAGCCGCCGCTTTGGTTGGTCACCCGATAGGCGTTGCCGTTCACAGCCTTCAGCCCGTCCGGATTGGCGAACGTTGCGATCGCTAGCTGGGCGATGCGGCGGGTCACGCCGTTGTCGAAGATCGCCGAGACATAGCCCTGCTCGTCGACCTCGATATTGGTCAGGTTGCCGAACGCCGTGCCGTTGGTGTTGACCGATTGGACCACCGACTGGCTGTTGAACTGGGTCAGGCCGCCGGCCGCGTTGGCCAGGTCGATCTGGATGTTCTGGCTGTCGATGCCCAGGCCGTCGGCCCAGCGCGGGCCGGTTCCCGTGGCGGCCGGATCGGACGCCCCGATGCTGATCGAGGTCGGGTTCGTGCTCCCGAACAGGCCGCCCGTGCTGGCCAGCTTGCCGTCGTTGGTGAAGGTTATCTTGCCCGAGCTGATCAGGCCGTTGGCGGCGTTGTCCAGGTCGCCGGGCTTGGCGCGCAGCTCGGCGTACCATTCGTTGGGGCCCGGCCCCTTGATCAGCGACAGGGTGATGGTCCGCTGGCCGCCCTTGGAGTCCGAGACCGGCAGCTGGATCTCGAAGTCGGGTTTCACGCCCTTGGTCGGATCCTTGGCGTAGTCCGACATCGAATTGGTCGCCGGATCGTAGGCCCCGGCCGTGACGGCGTCGGCCTTGGTGGTCATGCCCAGGTCGGTCAGGGCCACGGTCTGGCCGCCCGAGGTGAGGGTGGTGACCGGAACGGTCGCGCCGGTGGGGATGTAGCCGGTCAGGGCGCCCGTCGTGGGGTCGTAGGTGGCCGTGCCCGTGGACACCAAGGTTCCGGCCCGGCTGACCGACACCGAATACTGGTTGCCCACGCCGGTCGGGCTGTAGGTGACGGCGTAGTCCACCGCCGGAGTCGCGGCGGGGGTTTCCGGCACGGCGGTCTTGGTGACCTTGGCGCTGGCGGCCGCCGACACCGTCTGTTCGGAGCGCAGGTTGGCGTTGATGCCCGCCCGGGTGGTCTTCTCGGCCGCGCCGCCCACCGTGGCGACATTGATCGACGACAGCCGCGACAGGTCGGACGGGTCGGTGGTGATCATGCCGGTCACCGGATCGGCCAGCCAGCCTTGCAGGTAGAGGCCGGCGTCGTTCTGCAGATAGCCCAGGTTGTCGAGTTGGAACGACCCGGCGCGGGTGAACGAGCGGGTGTCGGTGGGGCTCAGGCCCTCCGGCTTCTCGGTGGTGACGAAGAAGCCCGAGCCGGAGATCGACAGGTCCAGGTTCGAGGTCGTGGCCTGGCTCAGGCCCTGCTGGCCGACGAACTGGTGGGTCTTGGCCGAGACGCCGCCGGCGCTGTAGCTGCCGCCCCGCCCCTGCGACGTGACCATCGACGAGAAGTTGGCCGAGCTGCGCTTGTAGCCGACCGTGTTGACGTTGGCGATGTTGTCGGAGATCGCCGCCAGCGACGAGGAATTGGCGAGCAGGCCGGAAACCCCGGCCAACATGGCGCTGTTGATGCTCATGACGTGAAAACCTCATCCGACGATCGATGCCGGATGCGGTGCAAATCCTGGGCGAAGCGCGGCGCTTCCAGGTAATCAATAGTATAGATGGTTAATATAACCGCCGTTTACTATGTTTCGAGATCTTTTGCCGAGCAGGTTTTGCCAGGGGGTTTCTTAGGCGCCTACCCAAACCCTCTCCCGGAGGGGAGAGGGAGGGACCCACCCTCTCCCTCTGGGAAGAGGGGATCTTGGACACAAAAAATCCCGGAGAGCCCAAGCTCTCCGGGATCCTTCAATTCAACGAAGCGGAAGCCCTACGCCGGCACCAGCTCCCGGCGCACCAGGCGCGCATATTCGTCCATCAGCGACAGCGACAGCGCGCCCGGGGTGAACCGGAACTCGCCGATCTCGGACACCGGGGTGACCTCGGCGGCGGTGCCGACGATGAAGCACTCGGTGAAGCCAGCCAGCTCGGACTTCTCGATGTGGCGCTCGACCACCTGGACGCCGCGTTCCTTGGCGATCTGGATCACCGTCTGGCGGGTGATGCCGTTCAGGATGCAGTCCGGGGTCGGGGTGTGCAGCACGCCGTCCTTGACGAAGAACACGTTGGCCCCGGTCGCCTCGGCGATATAGCCGCGATAGTCGACCATCATCGCGTCGGCGAAGCCGTCCTTCTCGGCGGCGTGCTTGGAGATGGTGCAGATCATGTAGAGCCCGGCGGCCTTGGCGGCGGTCGGGATCGTGTTCGGCGCGGGACGGTCGTACTTGGCCCAGGTCAGGCGGATGCCCTTGGCCTTGGTCGCCGGGTCGAAGTAGCTGGGCCATTCCCACACGGCGATGGCCACGTGGATCTTGGTCTGCTGCGCCGAAACGCCGATCATTTCGCTGCCGCGCCAGGCGATGGGCCGCACATAGCAGTCGGTCAGGCCGTTCTTGGCGGCGGTTTGCTTGCACGCCTCATCGATCTCGGCCACCGTGTAGGGGATCTTGAAATCGAGGATTTCGGCCGATTTGAACAGGCGCTCGGTATGCTCGGTCAGCTTGAAGATCTCGCCGCCATACATCCGCTCGCCCTCGAACACCGACGAGGCGTAGTGAAGGCCATGGGTCAATACGTGCACCTTCGCGTCCCGCCAGGCAACGAACTGGCCGTCCAGCCAGATCCAACCATCGCGATCGTCGAAGGGAACGAGAGACATCGGTCAAAGACCTCCTTATTTGGAACCCGGTTCTTAGACGCCCCGAGCCGGCGAAGGTCAAATAAAATGGACGCAAGCTGATGGCCGGACCGCTCTCATCGGGACCGCCCGGGAGCCCGATGGGGGGGATTTCGGGTGGTTCGACCGACCCGCGCCTGATCCTGGGCGAGGAGCAGCTGGACGGTGGTCTGGAGCTGCTGCTGCTGGCCGAGGCGGGCCTGTGGGCGGCGGTCGACGCGGCGCTGGAGGGCGAGGGTCCGGGCCTGGGCCGCTCGCACTGGCGCGCCGCCTTCCTGCTGCGCCGCCGCCCCGGCATCGGCGTGCAGGACCTTTCCAGGCTGACCAGCCTGTCCAAGCAGGCGGCCTCCAAGACCCTGTCGGACCTGCAGCGCCTTGGCCTGGCCCAGAAGGCGGCCGGCGACCTGGACGCCCGCCGGCGGCCGGCCGAGCTGACCCCCGAGGGCATCGCCTTCGAGTACCGGGTGGCCGAGCGGCTGCGCACCCTGCTGGGTCGCGCCTATCGCACCGGCGGCCTCGACGGCGTGGCCGGCGCGCGGCGAATCCTGGCGGCCCTGGCCGGACCGCGCCAAGGTGTCGGCCTCAACCGTCGGGACGGGCTATGACCCCAGAAGAACGCGCGGAACGTCACCTGCTGGTCGTCGACGACGACGACCGCATCCGCACCCTGCTGAAGGAATTCCTGACCCGCGCCGGCTTCCGGGTCAGCGCCGCGGCCGACGCCGCCCACGCCGATCGGCTGACCGGAGCGATGGACTTCGACCTGCTGGTGCTGGACGTGATGATGCCCGGCGAGGACGGCTTCTCGTTCACCAGGCGGGTGCGGGCCCGGGGCGGCGAGGCCGGCAAGACGCCGATCCTGATGCTGACCGCCCGCGACCAGACCAACGACCGGATCGAGGGCCTGACCCACGGCGCCGACGACTACCTGGCCAAGCCGTTCGAGCCGCGCGAACTGCTGCTGCGCATCGAGTCGATCCTGCGCCGCGCCGCGCCCAAGCCTTCCGGCCCGCGCGCCCTCAGCCTGGGCAACTGCGCCTTCGAGCCCGAGCGCGGCGAGCTGACCCGCGACGGCGAGCCGATCCGCCTGACCGAGGCCGAGGTGGCCCTGCTGCGCCGCCTGGCCAAGGCCGCCCACGCCCCGGTCGACCGCCTGGAGCTGGCCCGCGACACCGTCGACGTCACCGGCCGCGCCGTCGACGTCCAGGTCACCCGCCTGCGCCGCAAGATCGAACCCGATCCGAAGAACCCGAGATATCTGCAGACGGTGCGCGGGATCGGGTACCGATTGGCGCCGGACTGATGTTCCACCTGCGCACCCGCCTCTACATCCCCCGCCAGATCAAGCGGTGGCTGCCGACCTCGCTGTTCGGCCGCTCGCTGCTGATCATCGTCCTGCCGGTGGCGGTGATGCAGATCGCCGTGACCTGGGCGTTCTTCGACGCCCACTGGGAGACCGTCACCAGCCGCCTGTCCGAGGGCCTGGCCGGCGACGTGGCCTGGGCGGTCGAGACCTACAAGGACGATCCCTCGCCCAAGGCGCTGGACCAGATGGCCGAGCGGGCCGAGGAGTCGATGTCGCTGTCGATCGCCCTGCAGAAGGGCCGCAAGCTGCCGACCGGCCAGCGGCCGTCGCTGTTCGCCTCGCTGGACCGCTCGCTGCGCACGGCCCTGGACGACCGGCTGGACGACCCGTTCTGGTTCGACACCACCCGCTATCCCGGCCACGTCGACATCCGCGTGCAGGTCAAGGAAGGCGTGCTGCGGATCATCGCCCCGCGCGACCGGGCCTTCGCCACCCAGGGCCACATCTTCATCCTGTGGATGGTGGTGGCGACCCTGCTGCTGACGGCAGTGGCCATCCTGTTCATCCGCAACCAGGTGCGGGCCATCGAACGGCTGGCCGACGCCGCCGACGCCTTCGGGCGCGGCATCGACCAGGCCGCCTTCAAGCCGCACGGCGCGCGCGAGGTGCGCCAGGCGGCCCAGGCCTTCCTGGCCATGAAGGCCCGCATCCAGCGCCATATCGAACAGCGCACGGCCCTGCTGGCCAGCGTCAGCCACGACCTGCGCACGCCGCTGACCCGGCTGAAGCTGGAGATCGCCCTGGCCGAGCCCAGCCCGCAGTTGGAGGCCATGGCCCGCGACCTCTCCGAAATGGAGCACATGATCGACGAGTACCTGGCCTTCGCCCGCGGCGAGGGCGGGGAAGAGGCGCGCCAGGTCATGCTGCGGCCGCTGATCGAAGGCGTCTGCGAGGGCGCTCAGCGGGCCGGCGCCAAGGTCGAGGTGTCGATCGGCGACGACCTGTCGGCCATCCTGCGGCCCCAGGCCTTCAAGCGGGCCCTGGCCAACCTGATCGACAACGCCGCCGCCCACGGCGACACGGTGCGGGTCTCGTCCACCGCCGCCCCGACCGGCGGCGTCTGGATCTTCGTCGACGACGACGGCCCCGGCATCCCCGACGACCGCCACGAAGAGGCCTTCCGCCCGTTCAATCGCCTGGACGAGTCGCGGAACCAGAACGAGAAGGGCGTCGGCCTGGGCCTGGCCATCGCCCGCGACATGGCCCGGGGGCTGGGCGGGGAGCTGACGCTGCAGCGCTCGCCGATGGGGGGATTGCGGGCGGTGTTGAGGTTGCCGGGGTAGGCCGACTGAACCTAGTCCGTCCCCCTGTGGGGGAGGCGGCCGAAGGCCGGTGGGGGGAGTATCCGGCTCGTTCGATCCGGGTGGTGGCGGCCTGCCGATCACTCCCCCCACCGTCGGCTTCGCCGACACCTCCCCCACAGGGGGAGGGCCTTCTCGCGCTACCGCATCGCCGCTTCAATAAAGCGCGGCCCCGGCTCCTTCATCGCCCGCGCCATCGCCTCGTCGAACGCTTCCGCCGTCTCGACCCGCTCGGCCGGCACGCCCAGCCCTCCGGCCACCGCCACCCAGTCGATCCTCGGATCGCCCAGGTCCAGCAGCCGCGACGCCGCCGGACCGGGCTCGCCGCCGCCTGTGCGGCCCATCTCGATGCCGAGGATGCGGTAGGCGTGGTTGGCGAACACCACCACCGTCACGTCAAGCTTCTCGCGGGCGATCGTCCAGAGGCCCTGCACCGTGTACATCCCCGCCCCGTCGCCGGTCAGGGCCAGCACCTTGCGGTCGGGACAGGCCACGGCCGCGCCGATGGCCAGCGGGATGCCCTGGCCGATGGCCCCGCCGGTCAGGGACAGCCAATCGTGTGCCCGGGCGTTGCGGGTCTGAGTGAAGATCGGCAGGCCGGCGGTCACAGCGTCGTCGGAGATGATCCCGCCGGCCGGCATGTGGCGGGCGATCGCCGCGCCCATGGCCCAGGCGTCCAGCTTTCCCGCCGGCGCGGCGGCCGGCGCATAGGGCTCGACGGCCCCGGTCGCCGGCGCGCCCAGCGCCTCGGCCAACGCTTCGAGCGCGGCGGCCGCGTCCGTTCCCCGGTCGCCGAGCTGAAGGGTCGCGCAAGCGTCGGGGACCAGCACGCTGGGCCGGTCGGGATAGGCGAAGAAGGCCACGGGCTCGGTGGTCGCGACCAGCACCATCAGGTCGACGCCCTCGAGGTCCTTCAGGGCCTGTTCGCCGAAATAGGGCAGCTTGTCCGGGCGGAAGCGGCCTTCGCCCCGCGCCTGGCGAGCGGTGAAGGTGTCGGTCAGCACCCGCGCGCCGGTCGCCGCGATCCGCCCGGCGGCGGTGATCGCCGTCTCGCCGCATGCGCCCGAGCCCAGCAGCAGCACGGGCTTGGCGGCGGCCTTCAGCGCCTTGGCCACGGCGGCGACGGCGACCGGGTCGGGCGCTCGGGGCCTGGGCCGCTCGATCACCGGCCCGGCGGTGTTGGTCTCGTTCCAGGCGCTGTCGGCGGGCAGGATCAGGCAGGCGTTCCCGCCCGGCGCGCCGAAGCTGGCGGCCACGGCCTCGGCGGCCAGAGGACCCACCACGTCGGCGCTGTCGGCCGATTTGACCCAGATCGAATTGGGCGCGGCCAGGGCGGCGATGTCGGAGTTCAGCGGCGCGTCGTACTGGCGGTGATCGGTGGCGTGGTCGCCGATGACATTCACGATTGGGGTGTACGCTCTCCGGGCGTTGTGCAGGTTGGCCGCGCCGTTGGCGTAGCCGGGGCCCAGGTGCAACAGGGTGCAGGCCGGGGTCCCGGTCATCCGCCCGTAGCCGTCGGCCGCCCCGGTCGCCACGCCCTCGAACAGGCACAGCACGCTGCGCATGCGCGGCTCGCGATCCAGGGCCGCGACGAACTGCATCTCGCTGGTGCCGGGATTGGCGAAGCAGGCGGTGACGCCGTTGTCGGCCAGGGTGGTGATCAGGGCGTCGGCGCCGTTCATGGTCTTCTCCGTACCGTTCGGACCAGCTTCCGACATTTCGCGGGATGCGCCAACGCTGGTTGCGGGTTCGGGGTGAGAGGATCCGCCACCCCAAACCCCCGTCATCCTCGGAACAAGTCCGAGGATGACGGTTGAGGGGAGGTTGCGCTGACAGCGTCACCCGTCGCAGTCTGGCCCACCGAAACGCCGCCGGAGAGCGGGCTCGGCCAGGGGGAAACCGGATGTCTCACTCAAATCGCCTGGCCAAGGCCGTGCTGATCGCCTCGATCATCGCCGGGATCAGCTATGTGGCGACCTGGGACCGGGGCCTGCCGCAAGTCGCCGACCTGGCCTGGAAGGGCCTGGGCGTCGGGCTGCTGACGGTCTACGCGGCGCTGAACGCCCGGAGCCTGGACGGCTGGCTGCTGGTCGCCGTGATGGCGTTCGGCGCCTTGGGCGACGTGCTGCTGGGGGCGGCCGGACTGACGGTCGGGGCGCTGGCCTTCCTGGCCGGACACCTCGTGGCCATCGGCCTCTACCTGTGTAACCGGCGTCCGAACCCAACCCGCAGTCAGGTCGCCCTGGCCGTCGTGCTGGTCCCGGCGGTCGTGATCGTCGCCTTCCTGCTGCCCGCCGACCGGGCCGGGGCGCCGGGCGTGGCGCTCTACAGCCTGGGCCTGGCCCTGATGGCGGCCACCGCCTGGCTCAGCCGGTTCCCGCGTTACCGCGTCGGGGTCGGAGCGATGATGTTCGTGGTCTCCGACCTGCTGATCTTCGGCCGGGGCGGATCCTGGCCGGACAGCTTCGCCGTCGGTCTGGCGGTGTGGGGGCTGTATTACTTCGGGCAGCTGCTGATCTGCGTGGGGGTGGTGCGGGCGCTCATGAAAGATCCTCCCCCCGTGGGGGAGGTGTCGGCGTAGCCGACGGAGGGGGGAGTGATCGGATGGCGGTCCAGCTCCGATCTTCGACCCTAAAACTCCCCCCACCGGCCTTCGGCCGCCTCCCCCACAGGGGGAGGGTCTAGCTTTGCCGGCGTTCAGCCGAACACCATCACCCCGTCGTCCGGCTCCTCGGCGAACAGCCTCGCCAGCTCCGCCGGCCGGCGCTCCCGCGCCAGGGCCTGGTTGATGTAGCCCTTGTCGGTCAGCTCTCCCGACGCCGCGTCCGGCGAACCGTCCAGCACCAGCGCCCGGGTCACCTTGCCGCCGCCCTTGGCCAAGCCGTTCAGCCGTTCCAGCCCGGCGCGGATCGCCGCCTTGACCGCGTCGGGCTCGCCGATCCTCAGACAGGCCTTGGGGTCGAGGAACAGCATCAGCCCCACGCCGCCCTGCCCTTCGCCGCAGACCACCGCGTCCGACACCGCCCCGGCGATCGCCGAGACCGCCGCGACGCGCAGCGCCCCGGCCACCACGAACGTGCCGTTGGCCAGCTTGAAGTTCTCGACCAGCCGCCCGTCGAACACCAGGCCCGCCGAGGGATTGAGCCGGTCGGCCAGCTTGGCCGCGTCGCCCAGCCGGTAGAAGCCGTCCTCGTCGAACGCCGCCGCCGAGGCTTCCGGCATGTCGAGGTAGCCGGGCGAGACCTGCGGGCCCTTCACCCGGATCTCGAACTTGTCGGGCGGGCCGTCGGCGACCGGCACCAGCTTGACCGCCGTGCCGGGCGTGGGCAGGCCCACCATCCCCGAGCGGGCGTTGAGCCAGTGGATGTTGCAGGCGGTCGGGCCGGTCTCGGTGGCGCCGTAGCCGGCCGCGAAGGTCACCCTGGCGCCGATCGTGCGCAGGGCCACGGCCTGGACCCGGTCAAGGATCGACTGGGCCATGGAGGCCCCGCCGTATTGCAGCACCCGCACCTTCTCGAAGAACCTGGCCGCCAGGGCATGGTCGCGCTCCAGCTCGCCGACCAGCAGGCCCCAGCCGGCCGGGACCATGTTGTGATAGGTCGTGGCCACCTCACGTAGGTTGCGGACCGTCTCGTCGAAACGGCCGCCAGCCAGCGGCTGGCCGCCATCAATGTACAATGTCCCGCCCCGGTGCAGCACCATGTGCAGGATGGCGTTGGCGCCCAGGCTGTGGCTCCAGGGCGCGGAATTGACCAGCACCGGCGGGTCCGGGTCCTCGTAGCAGGCGGCGATCTGGGCGGCGTTCAGCGCGACATTGGCGTGGGAGCAGACCACCGCCTTGGGCAGGCCGGTCGAACCCGAGGTCAGCAGCAGCTTGGCGGTGTCGTCGGGCCGGCAGACGGGCGGCTGAGGTTCCGACTCCAGGAGGGTCTCGAACGTCACGTCGCCCTCACGGGCGTTGCGGCCGGCCACCACCGGCAAGCCTTCGAGAAAGGGCGCGGCCAGGGCGTCGGCGAAGGCCTCGGCGTCATCGACATAGACCGCCGCCGGCTTCAGCCGTTCCACCGCGAAGGCCAGGCGGGAGAGGTCCGCGCCCTTCAGGCCGTACTGCGGCGAGACCGGGGCGATCGGCGCGCCCAGGCTCATGGCGGCGTAGCCGATCAGGGCGTGGTCGATCCCGTTGCGGGCCAGGATCAGCAGGGGCTTGCCGCGCGACTTTCCCCCATTTCCCAGGCCCAGGCTCGCCAGACCGCCGGCCAGGCGGGCCGCCTGATCGGCGGCCTCGGCGTAGGTGACGGTCCGCCAGCCCTCGGCGCCCTCGCTGGGCCGCTCGGCCAGCCAGACGCGATGCGGGGTCTGCGAGGCCCAGCGGACCAACGGCGCGGTCACGGTCTGGACGGTCTTGGAATAGGGGGTGGGATTGCGCAGGATCAGGATGTCGCCGCGTCGTTCGACATCCAGCGCCCGGGGCGCGTAGCGGGCGTCGCGGAACGGCGCGTGGGTCTCTTGCGTCCCATCCATGAGTCGAAGTGTTAACCACGGCGGGGCGAGTGGCAATCCACGCTTTCGTCCGCTCATCCCGGCGAGCGCCGGCGCCTTAGGTTCCCTCTCTCATAGAGAGAGGGAGGGGCCCGCCGCCGCAGGCGGTGGGAGGGTGAGAGGTTTCACCGCTAGCCGGATAATCCAGGAGCGTTGAGCGCTCTTAGAAGAGGGGTTCAGATCTTCACCATCGATGCGGCGCCGATGCACGCTGTCTTCTTTGGAGCCTGTCCTGAGAGATTGTAACCTCTCACCCTCCCACCGCTTCGCGGCGGGCCCCTCCCTCTCTCTAAGAGAGAGGGAAATCCAAGGTCCCAGCCGCCTGCCCCCGTCGCCGTTCCAGCCACAACCGCTCGGCCGGGGCCGGGTCCAGGGCCAGGGCGTGGTCGTAGGCCGCCAATGCCTCGCCGCTTCGCCCCAGCCGGGCCAGCAGGTCGGCGCGCACCGCGTGGAACGGAGCGAAGTCGCGGAAGGCGGTGGAGTCCAGCCAGTCGACCTCGGCCAGGGCCAGGGCCGGGCCCGAGACCTCGGCCACCGCCACGGCCCGGTTCAGCCGCACCACCGCGTCGTCGCGCCACTTGAGCAGGGCGTCGTAGAGGGCCAGCACGGTCGGCCAGGGCGCGGGCTCGTCCAGGCCCCCGCGCGAGCACCAAGCCGCGTGGATGGCCGCCTGCAGCTGCCTCGGCCCCGGCTGTCGCCGACGGGCGGCGGCGCGCAGCAGGGCTTCGGCCTGGACGATCAGCGGACGCCGCCACAGGGCCGGATCCTGCTCGGACAGCGGCGTCATCGCCCCGCTGTCGTCCATCCGCGCGGGGCGCCGGGCCTCGGCGTAGCGGACCAGGGCGGCGAAGGCCAGGCACTCGGGCTCGTCGGGCAGCAGGTCGGCCAGGACGGCGGTCAGGTCCAGCATCTCCTGGGCGTAGCCGGCGTGCTGGCCCGCGCCGGCCGCGTCCTCGTGGGCCTTGGCGTAGGCGATCTCGAGGGTCGACAAAACCGCTCCGACCCGCTCGGGCCAGGCCTCGGGACCAGGCACCTCGAACGGGATGCCGGCCTGGGCGATCTTGCGCTTGGCCCGCACCAGCCGCTGGGCCAGCGTCGGCTCGGGGACCAGGAAGGCCCGGGCGATCTCCTGGGTGGACAGGCCGCAGACCAGGCGCAGGGTCAGGGCCGCGCGGGCGTCGGGGGCCACGGCCGGGTGGCAGCAGACGAAGATCAGCCGCAGCCGCTCGTCCGGGATCAGGCGCGCATCGTCGACCATCACGTCCTCCGCGCTGGGGGGCGGCGTCGGCGGATCGGGAACCAGCCGGGTCCGCACGCCGCGCCGCCGCAGCATGTCCAGCGCCCGCCGCTGGGCGACGCTGTAGAGCCAGGCGGCCGGGTCGCGGGGCTCCCCGTCTTTCGGCCAGGCCTGGGCCGCGTTCAGGCAGGCCTCGGCGAAGGCCTCCTCGGCCAGGTCCAGGTCGCGGTATTTGGCGGCCAGGGCGGCGATCACCCGCCCGCCGTGGGTCCGCGCCGCCTGGTCGAGGAGGCTCCTCGCCATCGTGGTTACGTCGTGCCCTCGATGATCGGCCGCACCTCGACCGAGCCGTCGCCCGACAGCGGCAGCTTGCGCGCCCAGGCCAAGGCTTCGTCGAGATCGGGGACCTCGATCAGGTAGAAGCCGCCCAGCTGTTCCTTGCTCTCGGCGTACGGCCCGTCGTGCAGCGAACACTGGCCGGCGGCTCGGCGCACGGTGGTGGCGGTGTTGGTGGTCTTCAGACCCGCCCCGCCGCGCAGCAGGCCCTTCTCGACCAGCTCGCCGGCGAAGGCCGTGTGCTTGGCCAGGATATCCTGCCAGACCGGGCTGTTCTCTTCGCCGTAGACGGCCTCGTCCTCGTAGATCACCAAGGCGTATTGCATGGATCAGTCCTCCTCGACGACCGAGCCGGCGGGTGCGCCGCCCGGTCTCGGATCAGAGACGCGGCAACCTGACGGGACTCGACATTCGCCCGCAAGTTTTTCGCACGGCTTTTTTGGGGGCGCCCAAATCTCGGCTAGGCCGGGTCGTTGGGGCTATGGACGATCGCCCGGACCTCGACCTTGGCTCCGGCCATCAGCGGGATCTTCTGCGCCCAGGCCTCGGCGGCCGCCATGTCGGGCGCCTCGACCAGATAGAGGCCGGCCAGCTGTTCCTTGGTCTCGGCGAACGGCCCGTCGTGCACCACCCGCCCCTCGGCGCCCTGGACGATGGTGCGGGCGGTCGGCGTATCGGCCAGCCGCGCGCCCAGCCAGTCCATGCCGCTGGCCCGCAGCTCGCCCTGCAGCGTCTCGTGCGCCGCGATGATGTCCGGCAGGGCCGTCTGGCCCTCCGACGAGGCCCAGTCGGCCTCGTTGGAATAGATCATCAGCAGGTACTTCATCGAACCCTCCGTCGGCGCACGGCTCGCGCCCTCGCTGGAAGACGCGCGAGGCGGGGGGAATTCGACAGGGTCCTGGAAGAAAGTCAGGCGGCTAGCACTTGCCCCCTACGGATCGCTTCGCGATCGTCTTCCCCCAGAGGGGGAAGAGGACGCCGCGGCGCAGGCGCAAACCTCCGCCCCCTATGGGGGCGGACAGGCGGCGAAGCCGCCAGGTGGGGGCAAGTCCGTGAGCCTACCCCGCCAAGGTCTCCAGGAACCGCACCGGCGCCCCGGTCCCCTCCGCCACGATCTCGTCGTCCCGCATCACCACCGTGCCCCGCACGATGGTCGCCACCGGCCAAGCCTTGGCTTCGAAGCCGTCGAACGGGGTCCAGCCCGAGCGGGTGGCCATCCAGTCGTGGGTGATGGTGCGCTTGGCCTTCATGTCGACGATGGTGAAGTCGGCGTCGAAGCCCTCGGCGATGCGGCCCTTGTCGGCCAGGCCGAACACACGGTTGACGCCATGGCTGGTCAGGTCGACGAAGCGCTCCAGCGACAGCCGACCGTTCACGACATGCGTCAGCATGATGGGGACAAGCGTCTGCACGCCCGGCATGCCCGACGGCGAAGCCGGATAGGGTCGGGCCTTTTCCTCGCGGGTGTGGGGCGCGTGGTCGCTGCCCAGCACGTCGGCGATGCCGGTCTCGATGCCGCGCCAGACGCCGGCCACGTGCTCGGCCGAACGTATCGGCGGGTTCATCTGGGCGAAGCCCTTCAGCCGCTCATAGGCCTCGGGCGCCACCAGGGTCAGGTGCTGGGGCGTGACCTCGACGCTGGCGACGTCCTTGTGCTTGGAGAGGAACTCGATCTCTTGGTGCGTGGTCACGTGCAGCACGTGGATGCGCTTGCCCAGGCTCTTGGCGATGCGCACTAGGCGCTCGGTCGACTGCATGGCGGCCTGGGCGTCGCGGACCTCCGGGTGGCTGGTCCAGTCGCCGGGACGGGCCAGCGAGCGGCGCTCGGCCAGGCGGTATTCGTCCTCGGAGTGGAAGGCCGCGCGGCGGTTGACGTGCCGCAGCACGTTCTCGACGCCCTCGTCGTCCTGGACCAGCAGGGTGCCGGTCGAGGCGCCCATGAACACCTTGATGCCGCAGCAGCCGGGCAGGCGCTCCAGCTCGCCCAGGAACGTCGCGTTCTCGTGGGTGCCGCCGACATAGAAGGCGTGGTCGGTGTGCATGCGGCCCTTGGCGCGAGCCAGCTTGTCGGCCAGGGCGTCGGGGTCGGTGGTGGTCGGCTCGGTGTTGGGCATCTCGAACACGGCGACCACGCCGCCCAGGGCCGCGCCGCGCGAGCCGCTTTCCAGGTCTTCCTTCCACTCCAGCCCCGGCTCGCGGAAATGGACCTGGCTGTCGATGACGCCGGGCAGCACGGTCAGGCCCGAGGCGTCGAAGATCTCGCCGGCCGAAGCCTGGCCGAGGTCGCCAATGGCGACGATCTTGCCATTGCGCACGCCGATGTCGGCGAAGCCGCGCCCCGCATGATTGACCACCTCGCCGCCGCGCACGATCAGGTCGAAGGTCTGGGTCATGGGAGCGGCTCCTGATGAGTTTGAGGCGGTCTAGGCGCCCACCCTAGCCGCCGCAAGACCAAATATCGCCCGCTTCCGACATTGACCGCCGCGCGCGACGGGCGCACGTCCGCATCATTCCCTTAGCGCGACGAGGCTCCCATGGACTTTTCCCGACTCCAGACCACCAGCAAGGTCACGGGCGAGTGGAAGTATCCGCAAGGCGCGCCCAACCGGACGGGGCTGCTGCAGGTCGACCAGGCGCCCGACCACAAGCTCTACTGGGAAGAATACGGCAATCCCGACGGCGAGCCGGTGATGTTCCTGCACGGCGGGCCGGGCGGGGCCTGCGCGCCGGTGATGTCGCGGTTCTTCGATCCCAAGCGCTACCGCGTGATCCTGTTCGACCAGCGCGGCTGCGGGAAAAGCACGCCGACCGTGGCCTCGCACGGCCCGGCGATCGCCCTGGTCCGCAACGACACCGACCACCTTGTGGCCGACATCAACCGCCTGCGCGACGCGCTCGCCATCACCGGCAAGATGCACGTGTTCGGCGGCAGTTGGGGCAGCACCCTGGCCCTGGTCTACGCCATCCGCCACCCCGAGCACGTGGCCTCGCTGATCCTGCGCGGCATCTTCCTGGGGACCCGCGAGGACCTGCTCTACATGTACCAGGGCAATGCGGCGGTGTTCGCCCAGACGCCTTACGCCCTCAGCGAGCCTGGGACCTATGTGAGCTATCCCGACGAGTGGAAGGCTTTCGTCGAGGTCATCCCGGCCGGGCAGCGCGGCGACATGATGGGCGCCTACAAGGCGATCTTCGACGGAACGCCCGGCGACGACGCCGGCCGCCAGGCCCAGCTGCGGGCGGCCGTGGCCTGGTCGGTCTGGGAGGGCGCGATCTCGAACATGATCCCCGAGGCGGACGACCCGGGCAAGTTCGGCGAAGCCGACTTCGCCCTGTGCTTCGCCCAGATCGAGGCCCACTTCTTCGCCAACGACCTGTTCCTGGAGCCGGACTACATCACCGCCAATGCGGACAAGATCGCGGGGCTGCCGATCCACGTGGTGCACGGCCGCTTCGACCAGGTCTGCCCCCTGACCCAGGCCTCGCGGCTGGTCGCGGCCCTGGCGGCGGTGGGCGCGACGCCGGCGACCTATGTGCGGACCAACGCCGGCCACAGCGCGATGGAGGCCGAGACGGTGCTGGCGCTGACGGCGATCATGGACGGGTTGGCGGGGATCTAGGGCAGCGATCACCACCCACGCTCGTCATCCTCGGACTTGTTCCGAGGACCCCTGCTTCAACCGCGAAGGCGGTGGGGTGGCGCGCAAGCGCGCCAAGGCAAGGTCAGCTCGGCGGACCGAGGGGGCCTCGGAACAAGTCCGAGGATGACGGACGTTGGGGGTGCGGGTCGGAACCTAGGTGCGGTCCGCTTCGATCGCGTCTTCTGAAGCGGGGGTCTCGGCCGGTTCATGACCGGCGTCCGGCTCCGCCGCGTCCTCCACCACCGCCTGGAGCTCCGGCGTCACAGCGGCGTCCTCGACGGTCGCTTCCGGCGCATCCTCCTCGACCACCGTCTCCGGCGCGGCCTCGGCCGCGGCCTTCGCCTCGGCCAGCAGCGCCTTGGCCGCCTTGACCACCGTGGTCACCGGCAGGTCGCTCATGTGGCGGATGGCTTGCGACAGGTCCGGGTCGACCGCCAGGAACTGCTCGAACGTGCGCGGGCCGCGCACGGCCTTGGTCAGCGGACCCCACGGGCCGTAGCGGCGCTCGTCCGACGGGCCGAACAGGCCCAGGGTCGGGACTCCGGCGGCGGCGGCGATGTGCATCAGGCCGCTGTCGTTGCCGATGAAAAGGTCCGCGCGCTTCAGCACCGCATAGGCGGTCAGCAGGTCGACCTTGCCGGTCAGGTCGACATAGCGCCCCCGCGCCGAGGCCATGCGCAGTTCCTCGACCATCCGCTGATCACCAGGACCGCCCAGGATCAGAAGGCGTCCGCCGGCCAGCGCGCCACCGGGACCCAGCAGCTGCTGAGCGGTTTGGGCGAAACGCTCGATTGGCCAGATCTTGCCCACCCAGTTCGAGGCCGGGCCGACGGCCAGGATCGGACCGGCCGGCTCGCCGAGACGCGGGACCAGCAGTTGATCGGCCAGGGCCTGGACCTCGGGGGTGATGTAGAGGTGCGGAGCCGGCGGATCGCCTTCCAGCTTCAGCACGCGGGCGGCGTCGATCACCTTGTGGATCGGCTCGCCCACGTGCTTCTTCCAGATCGCCCGCTTCTCGCGGCGCAGGAAGAGGGCCGTGCCCGAGCCGCGCAGGTCGACGACCAGGCCCCACTTCCTGTGGCGCACCTGGTTCCACAGCTTGAACCAGTGGCCCTTGCCCTTGCCCTTCTCCATGACGATCACCCGATCCAGGCCCGGCACGTGGGCGAAGAGGGGCGCGGCCAAGGGTCCGGAGACGATGGTGAAGCGGGCGTTGGGGATCTGGTCGGCGAGGAACTTGATCAGGCCGGACGAGAGCACGGCGTCGCCGATCCGCGTGGCGGTGATGAAGAGAATCGGGAAGGCCCGCTGTGTCATCCGTCCTTGTATAAGGCGGGTCGCGAGTCGGCGCATCCCTCGATAACGGCTCAGCTTTCCGTTCTTTGACCTTGCATCGGAGAGACGCCAGATCGTCACGAAACGGCGCCAGGATGCCTGTCAAAGACCTCCGGAGCGCACTTCGATGAGCATCTCTCCGTATCGCGTTATCTTCCTGTCGCGGCGCGACACCGCCCGCAGCATCATCGCCGAGGCGATCATGAACCAGAAGGGCGCCGGCCGGTTCACGGCGTTCAGCGCCGGCGTCGCGCCCGGCGACAAGGCCGACCCCGTGGCCCTGCGCGCCCTGGCCCGGGCCGGCTACGACCCGTCGGACCTGAAGCCCCAGTCGTACACGGTGTTCGCCGGGGACGAGCCGATGGATTTCGTCTTCACCCTCAGCGACACGGCGCGCGGCGAGCCCATGCCCGAATGGCCCGGCCAGCCGGTCACCGCCCACTGGGCCTGCGAGGACCCGCTGCTGGTCGAGGAGGACCCGGTCGAGATCGCCCTGGTCTACGCCCGCATGCTGGGCGGGCTGGAACGGCGCATCGAGACCTTCATGCAGCTGCCCTTCCAGTCGCTGGACCGCATCAGCCTGACCAGCCACGTCGACGCCATCGGCAAGACCTGAGTCCTGACTTGGCGGGAAGCTGATCCGCTGGCGGGTTGGACCCTGGCGGCCTATATCCGCCGGGTGAACCAGATCGCCGCCTTGCCCTCGCGGGCCGTCATCGCCGTCTCGGGCCCCGACGCCCGAAGCTTCCTCAACGGCCTGCTGAGCCAGGAGGTCGAGACGCTGGCCCAGGGCGAACTGCGCTTCGCCGGCCTGCTGACCCCGCAGGGCCGGCTGCTGTACGACCTGTTCGTGGCGGGCGTGGAGGACGGCCTGCTGCTGGACGTCGCCGCCGAGCACCGCGACGCCATCCTGATGCGCCTGACCATGTACAAGCTGCGGGCCAAGGTGGAGCTGGCGGCGAGCGCGCTTTGCGTGTTCGCGGCCTGGCCGACCGCCGGCCAGGGCCTCGCCGATCCGCGCCTTCCCGCCCTCGGTTCACGCCTCTATGCGAGCGAGCAGGCCGCCACCGCCAGGGAAGACGACTACGACGCCCACCGCCTGGCCCTGGGCGTGCCCGGCCCCGCCGACTGGGGAACCGACAAGACCTATCCGATCGAGGCGAACTTCGACCTGCTGAACGGCATCGACTTCAAGAAGGGCTGCTTCGTCGGCCAGGAGACCACCAGCCGCATGAAGCGGCGGGGCGTGATCAAGAACCGCATGCTGCCGATCGCCTTCGACGGCCCGCCGCCGGCCTTCGGGACCGAGGTTCTGGCCGGGACCTTGCGGGCCGGCGAGGTGCTGTCGGGCCGCGACGGCCGGGCCATGGCCCTGCTGCGCCTGGACCGCATCGAGGGCGCCGACCTGACGGCGGACGGCCGGGCGGCCGCGGTCGAGCGGCCCGCCTGGGTCCCGCCGACCGTTCCCGCCGACTAGAAGACGGGAACATCGTCAGACGGCGGAACGTTGGACAGGCCTGCTTTCAAGGAGTCCTGCCCATGAAACGTCTTCTGATCGGTCTCTCGCTCGCCGCCATCGCCGGCGCGGCCACCGCCCAGACCATCGCCCGCGACGAAAGCCAGCCCACCCAGCACAAGGCGACCGTCGGCCAGATCGAGGACGCTGACGTGATGGATTCGACCGGCCGCCGGGCCGGCGAGGTCGAGCACGTGCTGCTGGACCCGGCCGGCAAGCCCACCGCCGTGGTCATCGAGATCGACCGCCCGGGCCCGGACAAGAAGGTGGTCGTCGCCCTGGCCGACGTCACCGTGACGCCGGAGCCGAAGGACGATGACATGATCGTCCACACCAAGCTGACCAAGGCTCAGCTGACCGCCCTGCCGGACTGGAAAAGCTGACCTGTTCAGCCGTCCGCCCGGCCTGCGCTGGGCGGACGGCGCCAGTTCATGGACTATCTTTAAGAATTATCCGCATTGAGCGAACGCTGTCGCCCGACCACTCTCCCCGCCACTCGAGGTTGGGAGAGGGCTAATGAGGCGACTGGCGAGCGTGATCCTGAGCGGCTGCGTCCTCCTCCTGGCCGCCGGCGCGCAAGCCAGGCCAACGGCGCAGCCCGCACCGCTGGCGCCCCTCGACCACGGCCTGCGCCCCAATGTGCTGGCGGGCGTTCAAGCGCCGCCGGGCTGGTCGCTGGCCGAGCGCATGGCCCATCACAACGTGCCCGGCGTGGCCGTGGCGGTGCTGCGGGGCGGCGAGGTGGTCGCCGCCGCCGGCTATGGCCTGCGCGAGGCCGGGACCGACGACAGGGTCGACGCCGACACCCTGTTCTCGGTCGGCTCGATCAGCAAGGTGGCCACTGCGACGACCACCCTGCGGCTGGTGGCGGCGGGCCGGCTCGACCTGGACCGCGATGTCGACGGCTACCTCAAGCGCTGGAAGCTGCCGGTCTCCGACACAGCCCCGCGTCCGGAGGTCAGCCTGCGCATGCTGATGTCCCACACCTCGGGCCTGGGCGTGCATGGCTTCGCCGACTACCAGCCGGCCGAGCCGCTGCCGACCCTGGTCCAGGTGCTGGACGGCCAGAAGCCGGCCAAGAACGAGGCCGTGCGGTTCAAGACCACGCCCGGACGGGTGAACGACTATTCGGGCGGCGGGGTGAGCGTGGAGCAGGCCACGATCGAGGACGCCACGGGCCAGCCTCTCCAGGCCCTGGCGCGGACGGAGGTGTTCGCGCCGCTCGGCATGGGACGAAGCACGTTCGAGAGCCCGCTGTCGGCCGCCCACGGCAATATCGCCAAGGCGCACGGCGACGACGGCGCGCCCCGGGCCGTGCCGCGCGGTTGGGAAGCCTTCGCCGAGGCCGGCGCTTCGGGCCTGTGGACCAGCGCCAACGACCTGGGCCGGCTGGTCGGCGGCCTGATCAGGAGCTACCAGGGCCGCTCGGATTTCCTGCCCCAGCCCCTGGCGACGGCGATGCTGACCGAGGTCTCGCCGGGTCCGTTCGGCCTGGGTCCGCGCCTCGGCGGAATGGGACCGGGCCGCTACTTCTTCCACCTGGGCGCCAACGAGAGCTATCTGGCGTTCATGGAGGGCTATCCCGAGACCGGCGACGGCTTCGTGATCCTGACCAACGGCGCCAACGGCGGGGCGCTGATCGCCGAAGTGCGCAACGCCCTGGCCGACGCCATCGGCCAAGGCGCCCACCCCGCGCTGCGGACGGTCGTGCCGCGCGTTCCGCCCGCCCCGGACCTCGCCGGGGACTACCGCCTGGACTCGGCCGTGCCGATGGACGTTCGCCGCGCCCTGGCCGACAACTTCGAATACGACGCCCTGCGGTTCGCGGTCGCCGGCGACACGGTGCACATGACGCCGGCCGGCGAGGACAAGCCCTCTCCCCTGCTGACCATGGGCCCGGGCCAGTTCGCCCAGTCGGGCCTCTATGCCTTCACCTTCGAGTTCCGCCGCGACGCCTGGGGCAAGGTGCGCGGCGTGACGGTGGCCATGCCGGAGACTGGATCGACCGCCTACTACGTCCGCCAGTGAGCACACCGAAAGGCGGCCGATGGGATTTGTTCTTGAAAAGTTCCAACTGATCGGGCCAAGCTCCGCCCATGACCGAGATCCAACGCTGCACCTGGCGCGGCATGAACGGCGACCCGTTCTACGAGGCCTATCACGACACCGAATGGGGCGTGCCGGAGTACGACTCCCGCGCCCTGTGGGAGAAGCTGGTGCTGGACGGGTTCCAGGCCGGGCTGTCGTGGATCACCATCCTGCGCAAGCGCGAGGCCTTCCGCGCCGCCTTCGCCAATTTCGACCCGGACAAGGTGGCCCGGTTCGGCGACGCCGATCGCGCCCGGCTGATGGCCGACGCCGGCATCATCCGCTCGAACGGCAAGATCGACGCGGCGATCTCGGGCGCCCGGATCTATTGCGACATGCGCGACCGGGGAGAGGACCTGGGCGATCTGCTGTGGGGCATGGTCGGCGGCAAGCCGATCCAGAACCGCTGGACCGGCGGCGACGTCCCGGCCCAGACGCCCCTGGCCGCCGACATGGCCAAGATGCTCAAGGCCAAGGGCTACAAGTACTGCGGCCCGGTGATCGTCTACGCCTTCATGCAGGCCACCGGCCTGGTCAACGACCACCTGACGACCTGCTTCCGACATGAGGAATGCCGGAAGATGGCGCGGTAGGCGGCGGCTCTAGCTTTCCGCCTCCAACCCTTCGAGCACCTGGGCGAAGGTGGCCTCGCAGACGAACCCCAGCCGCGCCGCCGCCCGGGACGGGTCGTAGACGCGATCGATGCTGTCGAACATCGTCCAGCCGCGCTGTGCGTAAAGCTCGGGGTAGCGCGGGAAATAGCGGGCCACGACGCGCGGCGCGTCGGCGATCAGCGCCTCGGCGTCGGACCGCGAGAACGGCGGCGGGGCCGAGACGATGAACAGGTCGAAGCCCAGCCCGAGCGCGCGATCCAGGGCCATCAGGTGGGCGCGCGCGGCGTCCTCCACGGTCAGGCGGCGGAACAGCAACTCGTTGGCCTTGGTGTTGGCGTCGGACTGGGCGATGGCGTGGGCCATGTCGTCGGCCTCGGGGAAGAAGCGGCTGGTGCGCAGCACCACCACCGGCAGGCCGTGCTCGCGGTGGACCAGCCGGCACAGCTGCTCGGCCGCCAGCTTGGTGATCCCGTAGACGTTGCGCGGCTGGACCGGGCTGTCCTCGGTCAGCCACTCGGCCCGCCGGGCCCCGCCCGCCGCCCCGGCCCTGATCGCTTCGGAGATCATCAGCGAGGTGGTCGAGGTGAAGACGAACCGCCCCACGCCCTGGGCGACGGACTCTTCCAGCAGGTTCAGCGTGCCGGTGACGTTGACGTCCACGAAAGCCTGGCGGTCGAAGCGCTCGATGTCCGGCTTGTGCAGGGCCCCGCCGTGGATCACCGCCTCGATCGCGTGGTCGCCGATCACCTGGCGCACCAGGGCGCGATCGGCGACCGAGCCGAGCACCGACGTTTCGGCCGAAGCGACGATGTGCAGCCCGGTCACCCCATGGCCGGCGGCGCGCAGGGCCGGCGCCAGGGTCCGTCCCAACCATCCCGACGATCCGGTCAACAACACACGCATGGTCTTCCTCCGATCAGAGGCGGCCTGATCGCATCGACGGTTGGCGCGGCGAACGCATAAGTTATTCTGCGTCCATGCCCCGCTCTCCCTTGGACGTCTCGCCGACACCGCCGCATGCCTTGGGCCGCTCACTGCGCGCCTGGCGCGCGGCGCGGCGGGTCAAACAGGCGCACGCGGCCGAGATCCTGGGCGTCTCCCAGGCCACCATCTCGCGCTGGGAGAGCGGCGCCCTGCCCCCCTCGCCCCGCGAAGCGGCGCGGCTGGCCGACCTCCTGGCCGCCCGCCCCGACTCCGACGCCGACCGCGCCCTGCTCGAACTGGTCGAAAGCTCGACCGATCCGACCCACATGGTCTGCGACCTCTCGCACCGCTTGATGGCCGCTTCTCCCGCGCGCAGCCGTGAATGGGGGCTTCCCAAGGAAGACCTGATGGGCACCTCGCTGTGGCGCTACGCCAGCCCGGCCATCGTCGCGGCCGAGGCGGGACTCGGCAAGGCCGGCTGGTACGAGCCCCTGCCGCCCAGCCTGACGATCGAGACCGGCGCCAACGACTCCAACGAAGTGCCCATCCGACCCGGCCGGATGAACTGGACGCGCCTGCGACTGTCGGACGGCCGTTTCGCGCGGCTGGTGCGGACGCAGGACCTTCCCCCGCCCGCCCGAAACGGATTATGAGCGGGGTCGTGACCAAGTCCCCCGCCATCGCCCCCAAGGGCCCCGACATGATGCTGGAAGCCGCCTGCGGACCGGGTCTGGTCTGCGGGGTGGACGAGGCCGGACGCGGACCCTGGGCCGGTCCGGTCAGCGCCGCGGCGGTGATCCTGGACCCCGCCCGCGTCCCCAAGGGCCTCAACGACTCCAAGAAGCTGACCGCCAAGGCGCGCGCCGCGCTGGAGATCGAGATCAAGTCGGTCGCGGTCGCCTGGTGCGTGGGCCTGGCCAGCGTCGAGGAGATCGAGGAGCTCAACATCCTGCACGCCGCCGGCCTGGCCATGTGCCGGGCCATCGAGGGGCTAGGGGTGAAGCCCGACATGGCCCTGGTCGACGGCAACTACCGTTTCAAGCTGCCCTGCCCGATCAAGACGGTGATCAAGGGCGACAGCCTGTCGTGCTCGATCGCCGCCGCCTCGATCCTGGCCAAGGAGGCCCGCGACAAGATCATGATCGAGATGGACGGCGTCCATCCCGGCTACGGGTTCGCCAGCCACAAGGGCTATCACGCCGCGATCCACGTCGAGGGCCTGCGCCGCCTGGGCCCCTCGCCGATCCACCGGATGAGCTGGGCGCCGGTCAAGCTGGCGCTGTCGGGCGAACTGCCCCTGGGCGACCTTGGCGACGCGGCGTTCGACGACGAGCTTGGCGCCTAGTCGCCCGCGGCTCCGAAAAGACTTCAGCCAAGCCTCGATGCGCTATGTCGGCTAGACGAGCGTTTCGGCTATGGTTCCGTGCCTAAATCCACAACGTGACGTGAAGCCAGCGTCGAGGCGTGAACGCCCTTCCCGTCGGAGACCTCATTTGCTCGATCAGCCGGCCGACAAGACCCGTCACGAAGGGCCGACCTTCCTGAGCGGCGGTGGCGAAATGGGCCGCCTGATCCGCGCCCACGACTGGTCCGCCTCGCCCTTGGGGCTGCCGGACGGCTGGCCCCAGAGCCTGAAGACCGTTGTCCGCCTGATGCTGACCTCCAGCCACCCGATGTTCATCTGGTGGGGGCCGGACCTGATCCAGTTCTACAACGACGCCTATCGCGCCACGATGGGCCCGGAACGCCATCCGTCGGCCTTGGGCGATCGCGGCGAGGCCTGCTGGGCGGAAATCTGGGACATCATCGGCCCTCAGATCGCCCTTGTGATGCGCGGCGAAGGCTCGACCTGGCACGAGGACGCCCTCGTCCCCGTCACCCGCAACGGCCGGCGCGAGGACGTCTGGTGGACCTACGGCTATAGCCCGATCGACCACGACGACGGCGTCGGCGGCGTGCTGGTGGTCTGCAAGGACGTGACCGCCGAGCACCTCGTGCGCGAGGAATTGGCGCGGGCCAATCTCGAACTGAACAGCGAAGCCGAACACCTGCGCGCCCTGTTCGAGCAGGCGCCCAGCTTCATGGCCGTGCTGCGCGGTCCCGACCACCGGTTCGAGTTGGCCAATCCGGGCTATATGCGCCTCGTCGGCGAACGCCCCGTGGTGGGTCTGACCGTGGCCCAGGCCCTGCCGGAAGCCATCGAGCAGGGCTATGTGACGCTGCTCGACCAGGTCTACCGGTCGGGCGAGGCGTTCACGGCCACGGGGTCGAAATTCACCGCGACGGGCGGACCAGGCGAACCGGCGACCGATCGCTATCTCGATTTCGTCTATCAGCCGACCCTGGACGCCCAGGGCGCGGTGAACGGCGTCTTCGTCGAAGGTCACGACGTGACCGAGCGGATCGTCGGCGAACGCCGCCAGAAACTGCTGCTCGACGAGCTGAACCATCGCGTGAAGAACACCCTGGCCACGGTGATGTCCCTGGCCATGCTCAGCGGCAAGTCGGCGCAATCGGTGCCGGAGTTCGTCGCCGTCTTCACCGATCGCGTCCACGCCATGGCCAAGACCCACGACCTGCTGATCCAGAACGCGTCCGGCGCCATCACGGTCCAGGACGTGCTGCGCGCCGAGCTGGCCCCCTATGCGGAGCCCCACGGCCAGCTGGAGCTGGTCTGCGAGGCGATGGAGCTGACGTCCGATGCGCCTGTCAGCCTGGGCCTGATCGTCCATGAACTGCTGACCAACGCCGCGAAGTACGGAGCCCTGTCCACACCGGACGGCAGGCTGAAGGTCCATTGCGGGCGCGACTCGGACGGCGGCTTCCTGGCCTGGCGGGAGACGGTCAGCCACCCCCTGACCGGCGCGACGCGCAAGGGCTTCGGCACGCGATTGATCGACCGGCTGGCCCGCGAACTGGGCGGCGCGGCCAGGCTGGACCTGAAGCCGACGGGCCTCGAGGCGCGGATAACGTTCAGCCTGGCGCGCCCGCCGGAACAGGATTTCTGAGTCTAATCAGACTCATCCACCGTTTCGGGCGGGGTTAACAGGCCGCTAACCATGCCCGTTCACTCCGGCGTAACCATCAAGACTCATGATTCCGCTCAGTGTTTTTGACGGGAAGCGGACATGTCCTTCGGGCCTGAAACCATCATCCAGGGCGACTGCATCGAGGCGATGAACGCCCTGCCCGAGAAGTCCGTGGACCTGATCTTCGCCGATCCGCCCTACAATCTGCAGCTGGGCGGCGACCTGCTGCGTCCCGACAATTCCAAGGTCGACGCGGTCGACGACCACTGGGACCAGTTCGAGAGCTTCGCCGCCTACGACAAGTTCACCCGCGAATGGCTGAAGGCCGCCCGCCGGGTGCTGAAGGACGACGGCGCGATCTGGGTGATCGGCAGCTATCACAACATCTTCCGCGTCGGCGTGGCCGTGCAGGACCTGGGCTTCTGGATCCTCAACGACGTGATCTGGCGGAAATCCAACCCGATGCCCAACTTCAAGGGCACCCGCTTCGCCAACGCCCACGAGACCCTGATCTGGGCCTCCAAGAGCCAGGGCGCCAAGCGCTACACCTTCAACTACGACGCCCTGAAGATGGCCAATGACGAGGTGCAGATGCGCTCGGACTGGACCATCCCGCTGTGCACCGGCGAGGAGCGCATCAAGGGCGCGGACGGCAACAAGGCCCATCCGACCCAGAAGCCCGAAGCCCTGCTCTACCGGGTGATCCTGTCGACGACCAAGCCGGGCGACGTGATCCTGGATCCGTTCTTCGGCGTGGGCACCACCGGCGCGGCCGCCAAGCGCCTAGGCCGCAGGTTCGTCGGCATCGAGCGCGAGGCCGAGTACATCGCCCACGCCAAGGAACGCATCGCCAAGGTCGTGCCGATCGCGCCGGAAGACCTGGACGTCATGGGCTCCAAGCGTTCGGAGCCGCGTGTGCCGTTCGGCAACATCGTCGAGGCCGGCCTGCTCAATCCGGGCGACACCCTGTACTGCGCCAAGGGCTCGCACGCCGCCAAGGTCCGGGCCGACGGCTCGATCACGGTGGGCGATCTGTCGGGCTCGATCCACAAGGTCGGCGCCCTGGTGCAGTCGGCCCCGGCCTGCAACGGCTGGACCTACTGGCACTTCAAGACCGACAAGGGCCTGGCCCCGATCGACGTCCTGCGCAGCCAGGTGCGGGCGGGAATGAACTGAGGCCTAGGGCGGCCTCGCCGCCTGGGATTCCCGTTCGAGCATGACGAACCAGACCTCTCCCGACGAGGCCGTGGCGGCCCTGCCGCTGCTGCCGCGTCACTTCCAGCGCAGCGGATTCATCGTCGGCGCCGTCTACATGCTGCTGATGTTCGGCGCTTCGGAGTTCCTCGGAAGCGAGCTGCCGCTGCGCCTGTGGTGGTGGACGGCGCTCCCCTTCTGCTGGCTCGGCGCGATCGCGGTTCATTGGCGGCATTGGCGCGCCATGCCGTCGCCGCGTGAGCGCGTGATCGAATACGTCAAGCAGCATCCAGGCCGCGCGGTCTTCTGGGGCGGCATGGCGGTGGTGGTCGAGGCGTTCCTGATCGGCTCACCGCCCTTCGGCGGAAATGATCCCTCGACCGGCATGCCAGGCTACTACGTGGCCACCGGCGTCGTCATCGTCGCCGCCCTTGTGGCCAGCTTCATCGTTCGCCGAAACCGGAAGGTCTGAGCCGAGAGCGTTCACGAGGACGCGGCTAGACCAGCCGATCCCGCCCCGCCTTCGCCGCCTTCAGGAACACGCTCGGCAGCGCCGCCAGCCCTTCGGGGTCGGTCCACACGAACTCCCCCTCGCCGTTGCTCTCGGCGCGCAGCACCCGCAGCGTCAGGGCGAAGTGGGTGAAGACGTGCTCCACGGTCCCGAAATCACGCCAGACTCCGGCGGCCGGCGCGGCCTCGGCGGCTTCCGAATCCGTCCACGGACGATCTCGCCAGTCGCTGGTCGGCAGGCCCAGCATGCCGCCCAGCAGGCCCTTGGGCGGACGGCGGACCAGGGCCGTGGCGTCGCCTCGGGTCAGGACGTAGGCCACACCGAACCGGCGGGGCCGATCGGCCTTCTTGGTCTTGCGCGGATAGGTCTCCGGCGCGCCGGTCTTGAGGCCTTCGCACCAGGTCGAGATCGGACAGCGGTCGCACAGCGGGCCCTTGGGCCGGCAGACCGTGGCCCCGAGATCCATCAGCGCCTGGGCCCAGTCGCCGGGGCGCTCGGGGGTGACCAGATCGCCGGCCAGGCGCTTCAGCTCCGGCTTGGCGTCAGGCACGGGCTCTTCTACCGCGAACAGCCGCGCCATCACCCGCTCGACATTGCCGTCGACGACATTGGCCTCGCGGTCGAAGGCGATGGCCGCCACGGCGGCGGCGGTGTAGGCGCCCACGCCCGGCAAGGCGCGCAAGGACTCCTCGGTGTCGGGGAACACCCCGCCATGCTCGGCCGCCACGGCCCGGGCGCAGGCCAGCAGGTTGCGGGCCCGGGCGTAGTAGCCGAGCCCCGCCCAGGCGGCCATCAGGTCGCCGTCCTCCACCGCCGCCAAGTCGGACACCGTCGGCCAGCGCTGGGTGAAACCCAGGAAATAGGGCGTGGCGTGCGGCACGGTGGTCTGCTGCAGCATCACCTCAGACAGCCAGACCCGGTACGGATCGGACCGCATCCCTGCCTTCCCAGCGGCCGGCCCGGTGCGCCAGGGCAGGTCCCGCGCCTGGGCGTCGTACCAGGCCAGCAGGGCGGCGCGGAGGGCGGGGATGTCGAGCATGCCCGTCCTATGACAGAGCCTCCCCGAACTTGTCATCCCGGACGAGCGCGCAGCGCGAAGATCCGGGACCGACGCGTGAACTACACCCGGGATGACAGCCGTTGTTGATCGCTCCCGTCAGCGACTTCCGTCTGCTACCCTCCCCCCATGCGTCGCCCCCTGCCCACAACGGAAGAAGCTCTCGAGATCCTCAAGCGCCGCCGCACGCGTCCGCAGTTCCGCGCGCCCCCGCCGGCCGGCAAGTCTCTGGCCCCGCTGATCAAGAAGCTGGACGAGAAATTCGGCCAGGGCCCCGCCGTGCTGAAGGCCCGCTGGCGCGAGATCGTCGGCGACACCCTGGCCCGCCGCACCGAGCCCGTCCGCGTCATCAAGAGCCGCACCGGCGAGGGCGGCACCCTGGAGCTGCGGGTCGACGGGCCGGTGGCCTCGCTGATCCAGCACCAGGCGCCGCAGATCACCCAGCGCCTGGACCTGCTGCTGGGCAAGGGCGTCGTGACCAAACTGCGCATCGTCCAGGGCCCGGTGAAGGCCCCGGCCGCGCCCGCCGTCGCCAAGCCCCGCCGCAAGCCGCCGCTGGACGCCGCCCAGGAACGCGACCTGGCCGACAGCCTGGCCGACCAGCCGGAGGGCGGCCTGAAGGAGGCCCTGCTGAAGCTGGGCCGCGGCGTCCTGCGCGATCCGCGCTAGGTCGGCGTCAAAGCCTCGGCTGGATTGACAACCGGACGTTCGATAGGCTGATGCGACGCCTTATCCGCGCCCTTTTCACGCGACTAAAGAATCGCGCTTAACTTCACTGTTCACGACTATCCCAGGGAAGATCTCATGCGTCCGTTGACCCGCCGGCTTTTGACCGCCGTCGCCCTCACCGCCTCTCTGGGCGTCGCGCTCGCCGGCTGCGGCGACAAGAAGGAGTCGGTGTCCGCCGACGACATGTCGCTGGGCAACCCCAAGGCCAAGGTCACGGTCGTCGAGTACGCCTCGGCCTCGTGCATCCACTGCGGCCGCTGGAACAACGAGGTCTTCCCGGCCTTCAAGGCCAAGTACATCGACACCGGCCGCGTGAACTACGTCTACCGCGAGTTCCTGACCGAGCCCGTGCAGGTGGCCTCGGCCTCGTTCCTGATGGCCCGCTGCGCCGGCAAGGACAAATATTTCTCGGTGCTGGACTCGGTCTATCGCTCGCAGGAAGAGATGTTCACGACCGGCGACTATCGCGGCGTGCTGCTGCGCGTGGCCCAGTCGGCCGGCATGAGCGAAGCCCAGTTCACCAGCTGCGTCACCGACGAGAAGGCCCTCAAGGCCCTCAACGACCGGGTCGAGAAGTACCAGGCCGACGCCAAGATCACCGGCACCCCGACCTTCATCATCAACGGCAAGAAGGCCGGCGGCGAAGACGGCGGCGAGCAGTCGATGGCCGAGCTGGACGCCGCCATCGCGGCGGCCGAGGCGGCCGCGAAATGATCCTCGACCGGCGCGCCCTGATCGGAACGGGCTTGGCTGCCTCGAGCGCGGCGTTGATCGCCGCGCCGACGGTCGCGCGCGCCGCGCCGCTGCCGGCGGCCGAGGGCGACATGGCCCTGGGTTCGCCGAAGGCCAAGGTGCAGGTGGTGGAGTACGCCTCGCTGTCCTGCACCCACTGCGCCCACTGGAACAACGAGGTCTTCCCGGCCTTCAAGAAGCAGTTCATCGACACCGGCAAGGTCCGGTACGTGTTCCGCGAGTTCCTGACCCCGCCCGCCCAGTTCGCCGCCGCCGGCTACATGCTGGCCCGGCGCGTGGGCCCGGCCCGCTATTTCGAGGTGCTGGACACGATCTTCAAGCAGCAGGACGCCATCTTCCAGAGCGAAGACCTGTGGGGCGGACTGCTGAAGATCGGCAAGGGCTTTGGCCTGACCGAGGCCCAGTTCACCACCGCCCTGCAGGACAAGGCCGCCCTGGCCGCGATCAACGCCCGGGTCGAGAAGGCCACAGTCCGCGACAAGATCGAGGTGACCCCCACCTTCTTCATCAACGGCGAACGCCTCGAGGGCGGCCAGCCGATCGAGACCTTCGCCGCCGCGATCGCCAAAGCGGCCAAGGGCTAGGGAGCGGGCGCACGTGCAGTTCCAGCGCCTGCGCCTTCAGGGATTCAAATCCTTCGTCGAGCCGACCGAGTTTCGGATCGAACCCGGCCTGACGGGCATCGTCGGGCCCAACGGCTGCGGCAAGTCCAACCTGTTGGAAGCCCTGCGCTGGGTGATGGGCGCCAACTCGGCCAAGGCCATGCGGGCCGGCGGCATGGACGACGTGATCTTCGCGGGCAGCGGCAACCGCCCGCCCCGCAACCACGCCGACGTCACCCTGACCATCGACAACGCCGACCGCACCGCACCGGCCCAGTTCAATGACGACCCGGTGCTGGAGGTCGTTCGCCGCATCGACCGGGGCGAGGGCTCGACCTACCGCATCAACGGCCGCGAGGTCCGGGCCCGCGACGTCCAGCTGCTGTTCGCCGACGCCTCGACCGGGGCCAACTCGCCGGCCCTGGTCCGCCAGGGCCAGATCAGCGAGCTGATCGGCGCCAAGCCGCAGAACCGCCGCCGCATCCTGGAAGAGGCGGCCGGCGTCTCGGGCCTGCACACCCGCCGCCACGAGGCCGAGCTGCGGCTGCGGGCGGCCGAGGCCAATCTCTCGCGCCTGGAGGACGTGGCCCGCGAGCTGGAAACCGCCCTGGGCCGGCTTCGTCGTGAAGCGAGGCAGGCCGAGAAGTACAAGCGCCTGTCGGCCGAGATCCGCGCCGTGCAGGGGGCGGTGCTCTACGCCCGCTGGACCGAGGCGCGCGACACCCTCAACCGCACGCAAAGCGACGCGACTGAAGCGGCGCGAAGCGTAGAAGACACCGCCCGCGCCGCCGCCACGGCCCAGACCGCGATCCTGGCGGCCGAGACCGCCATGCCGCCGCTGCGCGAGGAGGCCTCGATCGCCCAGGCCATCCTGGGCCAGCTGGCCATCCAGAAGGACCGGGCCGAGCGCGAGTCCGAGGCCGCCCAGGCCGAGTTCGAGCGGCTGTCGGGCGACCTGACCCGCATCGACGACGACCGGGCCCGCGAGGCCCAAGGGTTGCAGGACGCCGTCCAGGCCCTGGCCCGCGCCGACGCCGAGCTGAGCGAGTTGCGCGCCCAGATCGCCGCCGCGCCCGCCCGGGGTCCCGAACTRGCCGCCGCCGCCAAGGCCGCCGAGGACGCGCGCGCCAAGGCCGACGCCGAGGTCGAGCAGCTGGCCGCCCGCGCCGCCGCCGAGGACGCCCGGGCCCGCGCCGCCGCCCAGCGCCTGGCCGAGGCCGAGAGCCGCCTGGCCCGCACCGTCCGCGCCCTGGACCAGGCCAAGGCCGAACGCGCCGCCGTCGGTCCCGTGGTCGACCCGGCCGCCGCCGAGGCCCGCCAGCGCTTCGCCAACGCCGAGGCCGGCCTGGCCGCCGCCCGCGCCGCGCTCGAAGAGGCCGAGGCCGTCCGTGTGAAGGCCGCCGCCGCCGAGGCCCAGTCGCGCGACCTCGCCCGCAAGGTCGAGGACCAGTTGGGCCGCCTGCGCACCGAGGCCCGAGGCCTGGCCCAACTGACCGCCCCGCGCGCCAAGAGCGGCTTCTCGCCGGCCCTGGACGCGGTGACGCCCGAGAAGGGCTACGGCGCGGCCCTGGCCGCCGCGTTGGGCGATGACCTGGAAGCCGCCCTCGATTCCCGCGCGCCTTCGTTCTGGGCGGGCGGCGAGGCTTCGGCGGTGAAGTGGCCTGACGGCGCGACGCCATTGGCCCCGCTGATCAAGGCTCCGCCGGAACTGGCGGCCCGCCTCTCGCATGTGGCCGTGATCGAGCGGGCCGACGGCGACCGCCTGGCCAAGGGCCTGCCGGTCGGCGCGCGCCTGGTCTCCAAGGAAGGCGACCTGTGGCGCTGGGACGGCTTCGTGGCCCGGGCCGACGCGCCCAAGCCCGCCGCCGTCCGCCTGGAGCAACGCACCCGACTGGCCGAGGTCGAGACCGAGATCGACCAGGTCACGCCGCGCGCCGAGGCCGCGACCGCCGCCCTGAAGACCGCCGCCGACGCGTTGCGGGTCGCGGAGGAGACGCTTCGAGATAAACGCCGGGGGCCGCCCGAGGCCGAACGCCTGCTGACCGGCGCGCGCGAGGCCGTGACCCGCTACGAGCGCGAGGCCGCCCAGCGCGAGGCCCGCGCCCAGTCGCTGGACGACACCATCGCCCGCTTCGAGGCCGAACGGGTCGAGGCCGACACGGCCTTGGCCGCCGTCCGCGCCGAGAGCGCCGGGACCGAGAGCGCCGCCGACCTCGCGCCGCAGCTGGCCGCCGCCCGCCAAGCCGCGACCGCCGCCCGCGAAGCCGCCGCCGGCGCCCGGTCTGCCCTGGAGCAGGAGACCCGCGAGACCGCCGGCCGCGCCCGCCGCCTGGAGACGCTGGAACGCGACCACGCCGACTGGGCCAAGCGCCGCGAGGCCTCGGCCAGGCGCGAGACCAGCCTGGACGCCGACCGGGTCAAGGCCGCCGCCGCCCTGGAGGCCGCCCGCGAGGCCCCGACCGTACTGGCCGAGAAGCTGGTGGTGATCGTCGAGCAGTTCGCCGCCGCCGAGGATCGCCGCGCCAAGGCCTCGGACGCCCTGGAGGCCGCCGAGACCGCCCGCCTGAACGCCGACCGCGCCGCCCGCGCCGCCGAGCAGGCCGCCTCGGAGGCCCGCGAGAAGCGCGCCGCCCTGGTCGCCACCCTGGACGCCGTCCGCGACCGCTTCGCCGAGGTGGCCGGCGCCATCCGCGAACAGGCCCGCATGGAGCCGGAAGAGCTGGGCCGCCATGTGGCCGGCGAGGCCGTGGCCGTGCCCAAGGACGCCGCGGGTGTGGAAGCTCACCTCTTTGCGCTTGAGCGCGAGCGCGACGCMATCGGCCCGGTGAACCTGCGCGCCGAGGAAGAAGCCAACGAATACGCCGCCCGCCTGGAGACCATGCGCACCGAGCGGGCCGACCTGTCGGGCGCCGTGGGCAAGCTGCGGGCCGGCATCGAGGAGCTGAACGCCGAGGGCCGCGAGCGCCTGCTGGCGGCGTTCGAGGTGATCAACGCCCACTTCCAGACCCTCTTCCAGGCCCTGTTCGGCGGCGGCCAGGCCGAGCTGCGTCTGGTCGAGAACGACGATCCGTTGGAGGCGGGCCTCGAGATCTTCGCCTGCCCGCCCGGCAAGCGCATGGCCTCGATGAGCCTGATGAGCGGCGGCGAGCAGGCCCTGACCGCCAGCGCCCTGATCTTCGGCGTCTTCCTGGCCAACCCCGCGCCGATCTGCGTGCTCGACGAAGTCGACGCGCCGCTCGATGACGCCAATGTCGACCGCTACTGCAACATGCTGGACGAGATGCGCCGGCGGACGAAGACGCGGTTCATCGCCATCACGCACAATCCGGTGACGATGAGCCGGATGGATCGGCTGTTCGGGGTGACGATGGCCGAGCGGGGGGTGAGCCAGCTGGTGAGCGTGGATCTCAGCACGGCCGAGCAGTTGGTGGCGGCGCAGTAATCCCTCCCCCTATGGGGGAGGTGTCGCCCGCAGGGCGACGGAGGGGGGAGTGATCGGCAGGCGACCATAACCCGTATCGACGAACCTAAGACTCCCCCCACCGATCGCTTCGCGATCGCCTCCCCCACGGGGGGAGGGCCTTAGTGAGTGAAAAGCCCGACAACCGCGTGCCTCAACGGGTTCGCCGGATCGCTCAACAGCTTCACCGCCATCGCGCACGACATCACCACCAGCAGCGGCCGGATCAGCCGGCCCCCGAACCGCATCGCCAGCCGCGACCCCACCTGCGCGCCCAGGAACGCCCCCGCGGCCATGGCCAGCCCCACGGGCCAGACGACCGCGCCCTTCAGGATGAACAGCGACAGGCTCCCCAGGTTCGACGCCGCATTGGCCAGCTTGGTATGGGCGGTGGCCTTCAGCGCGCCGTAGCCCAGCAGGGTGACGATGGCGACCATGTAGAAGGCCCCCGCCCCGGGTCCGAAGATCCCGTCGTAGAAACCGATCAGCGGGGCCGCGGTGAAGGCGAAGACCGGCAGGGTCAGGCGCGGATGGACGTCCTCGCCCTTCAGCCCCTTCGACAAGCCGAAATAGAGGGCGATGACGATCAGCAGGAGCGGCACCAGGGCCGCCAGCACGCGCGGCGACAGCAGGCTGGCGCAGAGCGCGCCGCAGAGACCCGCGACGGCGGCCGCGCCGGCGACCGGCAAGGCGGTCTTCCAGTCGATCAGCCCGCGCCGGGCGAAGGCGCTGGTGGACGAGAGGGCGCCGAACGCGCCCTGCAGCTTGTTGGTGCCGAGGGCCGCGACGGGGTTCATGCCGGTCAGCAGCAGGGCCGGGACGGTCAGCAGTCCGCCGCCGCCGGCGATGGCGTCGAACGCCCCGGCGACCGCCGCCACGGCGAACATCGTGGCCAGCAGGGCGAAATCGACGTGCATCCGTTCAAGCCCTCGCGCGGTCCGCCCTCAAGACGGGCCGGGACCACGCGATAGAGCGAGTAGTCGGTGATTACTTCTGGCGCGCCTTGCGGGCGGCGTACTTGGCGTCGCGAGCGGCCTTCTGCTCGGCTTGCGTCAGAGCCTTGCGCTCCTTGCGGTCAGCGCGCTTCTCGGCGAGGGCGGCCTCTTCGCGCGCCAGGATCTCCAGGCGGGCGGCTTCCTTGATCGCGGCGCGTTCGGCGCGGACCCGTTCCAGCTCGGCTTCGCGCTCGGCGTGGCGCTGCTCGAAGTTGGGGTCCTGGACGGCGGGCTTCGCCTTCATCTTGGCCAGCATGGCCTTCTTGGCTTCGGCGGCGGCGGAGATGCGATCGGCGAAGCCGGTGTTCTTCAGATGCGACATGAATCTTCTGGTTGGTGGAAAGTGCGCTCCTAAGACCCCAAAACGCCGGGAAAAGCAATTGACCTTCCCCGGCGCTAATGGACACAGGCCCGTCGCGCCGGGGTTTCGAGGCCTTTATTTCTCGATCCGATAAACGGTGTAGCTGTGCGGCGCGACCGCCGCGGCGAACTCGGTGCGGGCCGGCACGCCCTGGCGTCGCCACGCGTCGGCCTTGCCGTCGGCCGGCCTGGCCTGGACCAGCTTGCCGCTCGACAGGTCGCGCAGCTTCACCCCGGCGCCCAGCAGCGACAGGTTCACGTCCGTGTCGTCGTCGCGGAACGACTGCACCACGAAGGTCCCGTTGTCACAGGCGAACAGCTGACCCCGGCAGGGGCTGTGATTTGGCGGCCGGAGCGGCCTGGGCGCCGGACGACAGGGCGGCGGGCGTGAAGACGGCGCACAGCGCCGCGGCGCCGATCAGACTGCGGGGGACGCGGATCATGGCTTGGTTCTTCCCTCAATGAGCCCGCCGGCGCATCGAGGCGGCCGATCTTGGTTGCGGTACCATATGGTTGGTACGACAAATGACGCGAGGGAAATCTGTGGCCCGCGCCAAAACGGGAGGGCGTCGCGCCCCGGTTCCGCGACGGAACCGCGCGCTTCGAAACCGCCCGCGATCACGTAAGGGCGCGCCGATTCCGGCACGCGGTTCTAAAATCTCCAAAAACTGTTATAAAACCGCCACTTGAGACGATACCACCCAACCTTGACGCACCGCAGCGCGCCCTATAGGTTCCGCCGCGATCAAGCCGGCCGGAAAACCGCCTCTATTGGGGCGGCCGCGGGCGTTTTCGGACCTGACCGCTCCCATGCCCAAGGCCGACGAACCGAACGACCAGGCTCCGCAAAGCCTCGACGCTCGGATCGCCGCTTTCGAGGCGCGAAAGGCGGCGGAAAGCCCGATGCGCGCCGAGCACGAGAAATCGTCCCAGGACGGCTATCGTCTTCTGGCGGATCTGATCGGGGGCGTTCTGGTGGGGCTCGGTTTCGGCTGGCTGCTCGACCGTTACGCCGGCACGGGGCCCTGGGGCATGGTCGGCGGTCTGCTGATCGGCATGGGGTCTTCGATCTACATCGTCGTCCGCAAGGCGACAAAATTGAGCGCGCAGGCGTCGGTCCAAAAGACCGACGGAGACACGGGAGGCGGGTCTACCGCCCCCAAGCAGAAGAGAGACTAGGGCCTTGGCCACGCCGATCGACCCGATGCACCAGTTCATGATCCAGAAGATCGTGGCGCTGCCTTCCGTTACCGTGCCGGGTCTGGGCGCGATCGACCTGTCGATCACCAACTCGATCGCCGCCATGCTGCTGGCCGCGACCCTGATCATCGTGTTCTACGCCTTCGCGGGTCGCGGCGCCGTCATCCCCGGCCGCCTGCAGACCACCGGCGAGCTGCTGTATGGACTGGTCGACGGCCTGACCAGCTCGATCATCGGCCACGACGGCAAGAAGTACCTGCCGTTCGTCTTCACCCTTTTCGCCTTCGTGCTGTTCATGAACCTGCAGGGCATGCTGTTCGGCTGGACCGGCAACTTCCTGGGCTTCACCGCCACCTCGCAGCTGGCCGTGACCTTGACCCTGGGCATGCTGGTGATCCTGACCGTGATCGGCGTCGGCTTCGCCAAGAACGGCATCAAGTTCTTCAAGCTGTTCGCCCCGTCGGGCGTGCCGTGGCCCCTGTATTTCCTGCTGGTCCCGATCGAGATCATCTCGTTCCTGATCCGCCCGATCACCCTGGCCCTTCGTCTGTTCGGCAACATGCTGGGCGGCCACGTGGTGCTGAAGATCTTCGCGACCTTCGTGGCCATCCTGCTGGCCATGGCCCCGGCCTACTGGCTGGTGGGCCTGCTGTCGCTGACCTCCGTCGTCGCTCTGACGGCCCTAGAGTTCATGGTGGCCTTCCTTCAGGCCTTCGTGTTCGCGGTGCTCACCTGCGTCTATCTGAACGACGTCGTGCACCTCGACAGCCACTGATCAACCTTTAGTCTTTCAACCAACACACCGTTTCCAAGGAGTCTCAATCATGGACGCTTCCGCCGCTAAGTTCATCGGCGCCGGTCTGGCTATGCTCGGCATGGTCGGCGCGGGCATCGGCCTCGGCATCATGTTCGGCAACTACTTCCAGGGCGCCCTGCGCAACCCGACGGCCGCCGCTCAAGAGCGTCCGATGCTGTTCCTGGGCATGGCTCTGACCGAAGCCCTGGGCATCTTCGCCCTGGTCATCGCCTTCCTGATCCTGTTCTCCTAAAAATCCCTAGCTGAGAGGCGCCTTCGCCCATGGCGACGGAACATCACGGCACGGTCGAGTCGACTGAAGCTCCCAAGCACGAAAGCAGCGGCCTTCCGCAGCTGCAGTTCGAGCATTGGGGCGGTCAGATCGTTTGGCTGCTGCTCATCTTCGCCGTCCTCTTCGCGGTGCTGTCCAAGGTGCTTCTGCCCCGGGTCAGCGGCGCGATCGAGACGCGCGGGGCCAAGATCGCCGGCGACATCGCCGACGCCCGTCGTCTGAAGGACGAAGCCGAGGTCCAGGCCCGCGCGGCCGCGGCCGAGGTGGCCGAGGCTCGCGCCAAGGCCCAGAAGACCGCGGCGGACGCCAAGGCCAAGGCTTCGGCCGAAGCCGCCGAGCGTCAGGCGAAGGAAGAGGCCGTGCTGGCTGAAAAGCTGGCGGCCGCCGAAGCCCGCATCCAGGCCGCCCGCGACGAGGCCATGGGCCACGTCCGCGCGGTGGCCTCGGAAACGGCCGGCGCCATCGTCGAAAAGCTGACGGGCAAGGCGGCTTCGGCCGCCGAGCTCAAGGCCTCGCTGGCTTAGGGAGAGACGACGATGGAACATCACTCGCTCTTCGACCTGGCCAACCCCGAACTGTGGGTGCTGGTCGCCCTGGCCCTGTTCATCGGCCTGCTGGTCGTGCTCAAGGTCCTGCCGGGCGCGCTGTTCGCGGGGCTCGACGCCCACGCGGCCAAGATCAAGGCCGAACTCGACGAGGCTCACCAGCTGCGGGAAGAGGCTCAGGCCCTGCTCGCCGAGGTGAAGGCTCAGCGGGACGAAGCCGAGCGTCAGGCCGCCGGCATGCTCGAAGCCGCCAAGGCCGACGCCGCGCTGATCGCGTCGGAAGCCAAGGCCCGGCTGGAAGAGCAGATCACGCGCCGCGCCGAAATGGCCGAGCGCAAGATCGCCCAGGCAGAGGCCCAGGCCGCCGCCGACGTCAAGTCGGCCGCTGTCGACCTCGCCGCCCAGGCCGCCGAGCAGATCCTGGTCGCCCGTCTCGCCTCGGGCGGTTCGGACGGCCTCGTCGACACGGCGATCGGCCAGATCGGTTCGAAGCTGCAATAGCGGCTTCGGGTACAATCACGACATCAAGGGCGCGCTCCTCGCGGGGCGCGCCCTTTTTGCATTCCGCCCCCTATGGGGGCGGACAGGCGGCGCAGCCGCCAGGTGGGGGCAAGTGAGGGACGGCAAGAAGACAAACGGCTAGCGTCATGCGGCTAACACTTGCCCCCTACGGACCGCTTCGCGGTCGTCTTCCCCCAGAGGGGGAAGAGGGCGTCGCCTAAACCGGCTGCTTCTTCAACCACCGCCGCCGCAGATACTTCCGCCCGCGCTTGAGCACCCGCCAGGACGCCCGGCGCAGGAACAGCTTCTCGGACCGCAGCAGCTGCTGCCAGGCCACCAGCATGATTTCCGGCTCGCGGCGCATCAGGCGGCGGATCGGGAAGATCAGCTTGGGGTGCCGCCGCTGCCAGCGCAGGAAGCGGCGCTTGGCCTGGAACGAGTTGCGCAGCACGATCATCAGCCCGATGACCAGCAGCGGCAGGCCCACGTGCCCCGGCAGCGGCGTCAGGACGACCCCGGCCAGCAGCACCAGCACGCCGAAGGCCAGCGCCGCCCAGCGGGCGACGCGACCCGCGGTTTCGCGCAGGACCAGGGCTAGACGGCGACGGCGGCGATAGAGCCTCGAAGGCAGTCTGGCGAGCGTATCGGCCGCCGAACTCACGGCCGCTGCTTGGCCGACTGACGCGCGGTCTGGCGCGCGGAGGCCTGGCGCCGAAGGGACTTGCGCCAGCGTTTGGCCACGCGCCAGCGGCGCGGCATGACCAGGCGCTCCATGCGCAGGACCTGCTGCCAGGCGACCGGAAACACTTCCGGCTCGCGGCGCAGCAGGCGGCGCAGCGGGAACAGCAGCTTGGGGTGGGCGTGCTGGAAGCGGACGAACTGCTTGCGGGCCCGGAACGAGTTGCGCAGCACCAGCATCAGGCCGACCACCGTCAGCGGCACGCCCAGCGGGCCCGGCAGCGGCGCGATCAGGAAGCCCGCCACGATCAGGATCAGGCCCAGCGTCACCAGAACGACGCGCGCAATCCGCCCGAGAAGCTCGCGGGCGAGTTCATCGGCGGCGGAGAAGCGCACGGGCGGCATGGCGAGGGCAAGGTTCATGGGCAGGAAGAAACGGGTTCCGTGGTCCGTTCGATCCCGGCGACGACCGGCCTCCTCGGCTCACTGACCCCGATATGAGAACGGGGCGCCCTTCCGTAAAGGCGCCCCGTTCCGATTCGTCAGACTGTGGCGCCTATTCCGCCGCCAGTGGCGCGGCGGCCACAGGTTTCCACCTCAGACGTGGCTTACGCGCCGCCTGGGTCTCGTCCAGGCGCTTGAGCGGCGCATGGTAAGGGGCGCCCTTGAAGCGGTCGACGTCGCCCCCCTTCGCCGCGCCGGCCAGGGCCCGAAGCGCGACGATGAAGCGGTCCAGCTCCTGCTTGGATTCCGTCTCGGTCGGCTCGATCAGCATCGCGCCGTGGACGACCAGCGGGAAGTACATGGTCATCGGGTGGAAGCCCTCGTCGATCATCGCCTTGGCGAAGTCGAGCGTGGTCACCCCGGTGCCTTCCAGCCAGGCGTCGTCGAACAGGGCCTCGTGCATGCACGGGCCGTTCGGGAAGGCCGGGCTCATCAGGTCCGACAGGCGGGCCTTGATGTAGTTGGCGTTGAGGACGGCGTCCTCGGCCACCTGGCGCAGGCCGTCGGCCCCGTGGCTGAGCATGTAGGCGTAGGCGCGCACGAACATGCCCATCTGGCCGTGGAAGGCGCTCATCCGGCCGAAGGCCTGGGCGGCGGGGCCCTTGGCCTCCTCGACCAGCTGGAAGCCGTGCTCGCCGCTGACCACCCACGGGGTGGGGGCGAACGGAGCCAGGGCCGCCGACAGCACCACCGGACCCGCGCCCGGACCGCCGCCGCCGTGCGGGGTGGAGAAGGTCTTGTGCAGGTTGATGTGCATGGCGTCGACGCCCAGGTCGCCCGGGCGGACCCGGCCGACGATGGCGTTGAAGTTGGCGCCGTCGCAGTAGAAGTACGCGCCCGCCGCGTGGGTCAGGCGGGCGATCTCGACGACGTCGCGCTCGAACAGGCCGCAGGTGTTGGGGTTGGTGACCATGATGGCGGCCACGTGGTCGCCCAGCTTGGCCTCCAGGTCGGCCAGGTCGACCCGGCCGTCGTCGGTCTGGGCGATCTCCACGACCGTGTAGCCGCAGAAGGCCGCCGTGGCCGGGTTGGTGCCGTGGGCGCTGGTCGGGGCCAGGACCGTCTTGCGGTGGCCCTGTCCGTTAGCTTCGTGGGCTGCACGGATGGCCAGCAGGCCGCACAGCTCGCCGTGGGCGCCGGCCTTGGGCGACAGGGCGACGGCGGGCATGCCGGTCAGGGTCTTCAGCCAGTGGGCCAGGCGGTCCATCAGCTCGATCGCGCCCTGCACCGTCGACTGCGGCTGCAGCGGGTGGATGTCGGAGAAGCCCGGCAGGCGCGCCATCTTCTCGTTCAGGCGCGGGTTGTGCTTCATCGTGCACGAGCCCAGCGGATACAGCGCCAGGTCGATGGCGTGGTTCTTCTGGCTGAGACGCACGTAGTGGCGGACCGCCTCGGGCTCGGACAGGCCCGGCAGGCCGATGGGCTCGGCGCGGACCAGGTCGCCCAGATCATCGGCGGCCGGAGCGTCCGGCAGGTCGACGCCGGTCTTGTCCCAGGCGTTCAGTTCGAAGATCAGCGCCTCGTCCTGCAGCAGGCCGCGGGCCCCGGTCAGGGTGGGGTGAACGTAGTCGTTGGCGTCGCCAGCGGTTTCAGGACGGGTCGGGCGTCCGACGGAATTCATGCTCATTGTGCCAGCACCTTGGTCAGGGCCTTGGAGAAGAAGGTGATGTCGCTGTCGGGCGTGGTCTCGGTGACGGCGACCAGCAGGACGTCGTCCAGGCCGGCGGTCGGGTCGAGGCGCGAATAGGGGACGCCGGCGATGATGCCGTTGGCGGCCAGGGTCTCGACCAGCTCGGCCGCGTTGCCCGGCACCTTGATCGCGAACTCGTTGAAGAAGCGCGGGGTCAGCACCTGCACGCCCGGCACGGCCGCCAGGGCGTCGCGCAGGGCCACGGCCTTCTGGTGGTTGACCAGGGCCAACCGGCGCAGGCCCTTCTCGCCCAGCAGGCTCATGTGGATGCTGAAGGCCAGGGCGCACAGGCCGCTGTTGGTGCAGATGTTCGACGTGGCCTTGTCGCGGCGGATGTGCTGCTCGCGGGTCGACAGGGTCAGGACGAAGCCGCGACGGCCTTCGGCGTCGACGGTCTCGCCGCAGAGCCGGCCCGGAGCCTGGCGAACGTATTTTTCCTTGCAGGCGAACAGGCCGACATAGGGGCCGCCGAAGTTCAGGCCGTTGCCGATCGACTGGCCCTCGGCCACGACGATGTCGGCGCCCATCTCGCCGGGCGACTTCAGCAGGCCGAACGAGACGGCCTCGGTGGCGACCACGATCAGCAGGGCGCCGGCGGCCTGGGCGGCGGCGGCGATCTTGCTGACGTCGGTGGCCGTGCCGAACACGTTGGGGGTCTGAACCACGACGCAGGCGGTGTCGGCGTCGATGGCGGCGATCACCGCGTCCTCGGCGTCGACGGCGGGGGCAAGGCGATCGGTGGCGACGCCGGCCGCGTGGGCCAGGGTCTCGACCGTGCCGACATATTGCGGGTGCACGCCGCCCGACAGGACGGCCTTGTTCCGGCGGGTGATCCGGGCGGCCATCATCACCGCCTCGGCGGCGGCGGTGGAGCCGTCATAGAGCGAGGCGTTGGCCACTTCCATGCCGGTCAGGGCCGCGACCTGGGTCTGGAACTCGAACAGCACCTGCAGCGTGCCCTGGGCGATCTCGGGCTGGTAGGGCGTGTAGCTGGTCAGGAATTCCGACCGCTGGATGATGTGGTCCACCGTGGCCGGCACGTGGTGGCGATAGGCCCCCGCCCCGACGAAGAACGGGCCTTCTGAGGCCGAGCGGTTGCGGCGCGACAGGGCCAGCATCTCGCGCTCGACTTCCAGCTCGCCGGCGTGGAACGGCAGGTCCACCGGATCCTTGCGGCGGGCGACGGCCGGAACGTCGACGAACAGATCGTCGATCGACTCCGCGCCGATGACGCCGAGCATGTCGGCGCGATCTTCGGGGGTAAGGGGGAGGTATCGCATCTAGATCGACTTTCCGAAAAGGGCGTCCGTCAGGCGTTTGAAGATGGGTTGGGCGGGCTTGGCGTCACGGGCGGCGCGGGCCTTGGCGAGGGCTTCGGCGACGGCGGCCTCGTAGGCTTCCGTCTCCTGTTGGGTCTCGATGTCGCCGGCCAGCCAGTCGCGGAAGTCGGCGCGCTCGGCGGTTCCGTGGGCCTGAAGCCTCATCGACCAGGCCGGCGGCGGCTGACCGGTCGCTGGCGTCCCGCAGACCGCGCCGTTGCTCATGACCACGAACGAGGCGGTGGCTTCCGCCAGATCGAAGACCAGGTCCAGGACCGCGTCGTCGAACCGCTCCAGGTCGATCACGGCGATGTCGTCGTCCGGATCGACATTGACGATCATGACCGTCTCGCCGGCGAGGCCGACCTCGCCGTCCGCGCCGAACGTCGCGCCGGCCGCGGCCAGGGCCTTCTCCACCGCCGCCCCATAGGCCGCCGGAGCGGGCGTCAGGGTCGAGTTGTGGAGAAGGACCTGGACCATGGCTTACAGCGTGCCGAGGAACGCTTCGTAGGCCGCGCGGTCCATCAGGGCGTCGAGCTCGCCGGGATTGCTGAGCTTGATCTTGGCGAACCAGCCGCCGGCTTCCGGCACGGCGTTGACGGTCTCGGGAGCGTCCGACAGCTGGCCGTTGGCCTCGACCACTTCGCCCGACACCGGGGCGTAGACGTCGGAGGCGGCCTTGACGCTCTCGACCACCGCCAGGGCTTCGCCCTGTTTCACGGTCTTGCCGACTTCCGGGACTTCGACGAACACGACATCGCCCAGCTGCTCGGCGGCGTAGCCGGTGATGCCGACGGTCGCGACGTCGCCGGCGACTTCGACCCACTCGTGGTCCTTGGTGAACTTCATGGTCTGGGCCCTCTTTGTCTGGATCTAGATCTTGCGCACGTAGCGGGTCGGAACGAACGGCGAGGTCACGACCTCGGCCGCCTGCGGCTTGCCGCGAACGATGACTTTCAGCTTCGAACCGACCACCGCCAGGGCGGGGGGGACGAAGCCGATGGCGATGGCGCCGCCGAAGCTGGGGCCGAAGCCGCCGCTGGTGACCACGCCGACCACGGCGCCGGTCTCGTCGGCGATCTCCGCGCCTTCACGAGCGGGCGCGCCTTCCAGCACCTTCAGATTGACGCGGACGCGCTTGAGATCGCCGGCCAGTTCCTTGGCGATGCGATCGGCGCCCAGATAGTCGCCGGCCTCGCGGCGGCTCTTGCCGACGGCGAACGGCATGCCGGCCTCGATCGGCGAGACGGTCTCGTCCATGTCGTGGCCGTAGAGCGGCAGGCCGGCCTCCAGGCGCAGGCTGTCGCGGGCGCCCAGGCCGATGGCCTTCACGCGCTCGTCTTCCAGCAGGGTGTTCCAGATGCGCTCGGCCTCGGCGGCCGGCACCGAGATCTCGTAGCCGTCCTCGCCGGTGTAGCCCGAGCGCGAGATGATGGCGTCGGTCCCGAAGGCGGTCAGGGCCTTGGTGTCCATGAACACCATGCCGGCGGCTTCCGGCACGTGGGCGGCCAGGACGGCGGCGGCCTCGGGGCCCTGCAGGGCCAGCAGGGCGCGGTCTTCCAGGCGCTGGACGGTCGCCTCGCCCTTCAGGGCTTCGGCGATGATCTTGTAGTCGTTGTCCTTGCAGGCGCCGTTGACGACGATGAACAGGCCGTCGTCGTCCGGACGCGCGGTCATCAGGTCGTCGATCACGCCGCCCTCGGCGTTCAGCAGCACCGCGTAGCGCTGCTTGCCGGGCTTGAGGCCCTGGTAGTCGGCCGAGACCAGCTTCTCGAAGCTCTTGGCGGGATTGTCGCCGCGCAGCCGCGCCTGGCCCATGTGCGAGACGTCGAACAGGCCCGCGTGCTCGCGGGTCCACAGGTGCTCCTTCAGCACCCCGTCCTTGTACTGCACCGGCATGTGATAGCCGGCGAACGGCACCATGCGAGCGCCGGCCGCGACGTGCGCGTCGTACAGCGGGGTCTTCTTGAGATCTTCAGTGGACACGCTTTGCTCGGACACGGGGGGGCTCCAATCGGGGTCGGCGACGCCGCCCGGCTTTCGCCAGGTGGTCTCGCCCCCGCTGTCCCTTTGACCTGAGAGATTTCGGCCAAGCTAGCTTGGCCTTGCTCCTTCGGCGGGCAGCGCTTTCACACTGCCTCTTTCCAGCGTTCCTAAACCCGCGCGGTCCTTTTGCCTGAGCGTTTCCGGGGCGGTTGCGCCTTCGGCCTCGGGACCAGAATCCCGATGTCTCCCGCGAGGGTAGAGGCGTGTTTGGGCGAGGGGGCGGGCGGAGTCAACGGGGAAGGCGATGGCCCGAGAGCGTTTAGGCCGTCAGCAGCCGGGGCAGCTTGAACGTCACGGTCTCGCGCGCCTCGATCAGCTCCTCGACGGTCACGTCGTAGCGGGCGGCCATGGCGTCGATCACGCCCTGGACCAGGTCCTCCGGGGCCGAGGCGCCGGCGGTGACGCCGACGCGCGACACGCCCTCGAACCACGACCAGTCGATGCCGCGCGCGTCGTCGATCAGCCGGGCGTCCCGGGCGCCGGCCCGCTTGCCGACCTCCATCAGCCGCACCGAGTTGGACGAATTCTTCGAGCCGACCACCAGGATCAGTTCCGACGCGCCGGCCAGCAGCTTCACCGCCTCCTGGCGGTTGGTGGTGGCGTAGCAGATGTCTTCCTTGTGCGGGGCGGCGATGCCCGGGAAGCGCGCTTTCAGCAGGTCGACCATCTCGGCGGTGTCGTCGACCGACAGGGTGGTCTGGGTGAGGAAGGCGACGTTGGCCGGGTTCTGGGGGACCCAGGCGCGAGCGTCGTCGATGTCCTCGATCAGGGTGACCGTGCCCTCGGGCAACTGGCCCATGGTGCCGACGACCTCGGGGTGGCCGGCGTGGCCGATCAGCACGATCTCGCGGCCGGCGTCGAAATGCTTCTGGGCCTCGACGTGGACCTTGGAGACCAGCGGGCAGGTGGCGTCCAGATAGACCATCTCGCGGGCCTTGGCGGCGGCGGGCACCGTCTTGGGCACGCCATGGGCCGAGAACACCACGGGACGATCGTCCGGCGCCTCGTCCAGTTCCTCGATGAACACCGCGCCCAGGGCCTTCAAGCGGTCGACCACGTGGCGGTTGTGGACGATCTCGTGGCGCACATAGACCGGCGCGCCGAACTTCTCGATCGTCCGTTCGACGATCTGGATCGCCCGATCGACGCCGGCGCAGAAGCCGCGCGGACTGGCCAGGACCACGCGGAGTTCGCGGCGGCCGGGGCTGGGAATGGGCGAATGGGCGTTCATGGTCCCGAACCTAAGGGTTCCGGGCGGCCCGCGCCAGCGGGCCAATCGAGTCTGGTCTAAAAGTCCGCCGCATCCTGTTGAAACCTGCTGTACATTGCGACGTCACGCATATGCCTTTATCAGGCTCCATGACGCTGGCGGGGAATCCCGCTCAAGCTTTCCAATCTCGAACCGGACGTTTCATGCGCCGCAATCTTTCTGTCGCCCTCAGCGCCCTGATGGCCCTCTCGATCGCCGCCACGGCGACGACCGTCCACGCCCAGCAGGGCGGGCGTCCCGGCGGCCAAGGCCAGGACGACGGCGACCAGGCCGCCAAGAAGAAGAAGCGCGACGACGAGTGGAACCAGCCCAAGGCTCCCCTGGCTCAACTGCGCAACGCCGGCCCGTGCCCCTATGTGAAGGTGCTGTACGACGCCAGCCGCTATGTCGAGTTCAAGGACGGCAAGGAGGCCGCCGCCCAGACCGCCTACACCGGCGAGATCCAGGGCCTGACCTCGGGCTGCGCCTACAAGAGCAACGACCCGATCAGGATGCAGGTCCAGTTGCTGTTCGCGCTGGGCCGCGGCCCGCAGGCGACCGGCGCCCAGAAGACCTATCGCTATTGGGTCGCGGTCACCGAGCGCAACAAGGACGTCCTGGCCAAGGAATATTTCGACCTGCCGGTGACCTTCCCGCAGGGCCAGGATCGCGTCTATGCGAACCAGACGCTGCAGACCATCACCATCCCGCGCGCCGACGAAAAGGTCAGCGGCGGCAATTTCGAGGTCCTGATCGGCTTCGACGTGACCCCGGAAATGGCCGCCTTCAATCGTGACGGCAAGCGCTTCCGCGTCAACGCCGGCCAGACCCAGCAGGCCCAGACGGCCCAACCCGGAAACACGCCCAAGCCATGAGTGATTTGAAGCGGTCCCTGAGCGAGGCGGCCGCGGCCGCCTTCCAGGCCGCCGGACTGTCCCCCGACTTCGGTCGCGTCACCGCGTCCGACCGGCCCGACCTGGCCGACTTCCAATGCAACGGGGCCTTGGCGGCCGCCAAGAGCGCCAAGCGCAATCCGCGCGAGATCGCCGTGCAGGTCGTCGACATCCTGAAGACCGACCCGCGCCTGGCCTCCGTCGAGATCGCCGGCGTCGGCTTCATCAACATGCGCGTCAGCAGCGACGCCCTGTCGACCCGCGCCAACGAGATCGCCGCCGATCCGCGCGCCGGGGCCGAGCCCCTGGCCGCCCCGCGCCGCGTGCTGGTCGACTACGCCGGCCCCAACGTCGCCAAGCCGATGCACGTGGGCCACCTGCGCGCCTCGATCATCGGCGAGTCGGTCAAGCGCCTGTACCGCTTCCGCGGCGACGACGTGGTGGGCGACGCCCACTTCGGCGACTGGGGCTTCCAGATGGGGCTGCTGATCAGCGCCATCATGGAGGAGGACGCCTTCATCCGCGCCCTGCTCGAGCGCCTGGTCGAGGCCCCTCGCGGCTTCTCCGCCGCCGACGAGGCCAAGGTCATGGCCGAGTTCGCCCAGCGCGTGACGCTGGAAGACCTGGACCGCCTCTACCCGGCCGCCTCGCAGCGCCAGAAGGACGATCCGGAGTTCAAGGAAAAGGCCCGCAAGGCCACCGCCGAACTGCAGAACGGCCGCTTCGGCTACCGCCTGCTGTGGCGTCACTTCGTCAACATCAGCCGCGTGGCCCTGGAGCGCGAGTTCCATGCCCTGGGCGTCGACTTCGACCTCTGGAAGGGCGAGAGCGACGTGCAGGACCTGATCGCCCCGATGGTCCGCCAGCTGGAGGTCAAGGGCCTGCTGGTCGACGACCAGGGCGCCCGGATCGTCCGCGTCGCCCGTCCCGGCGAGACCAAGAAGAAGAAGCTGCCCGACGGTTCGGTGGTCGAGGTCGAGAGCCCCGACCCGCTGCTGGTCGTGTCGTCGGAAGGCTCGGCCATGTATGGCACGACCGACCTGGCCACGATCCTGGACCGCCGCAAGACGTTCGACCCGCACCTGATCCTCTATTGCGTGGACCAGCGCCAGGCCGACCACTTCGAGCAGGTGTTCCGCGCCTCGTACCTGGCCGGCTACGCCGAGCCGGGCGGGCTGGAGCACATCGGCTTCGGCACCATGAACGGCAGCGACGGCAAGCCGTTCAAGACCCGCGCCGGCGGGGTGCTCAAGCTGCACGACCTGATCGAGATGGCCCGCGAGAAGGCCCGCGAGCGCCTGCGCGAAGCCGGCCTGGGCGCGGAACTCTCGGAAGAGGCTTTCGAGGACACCGCCCACAAGGTGGGGATCGCCGCCCTGAAGTTCGCCGACCTGCAGAACTTCCGCGGCACCTCCTACGTCTTCGACCTCGACCGCTTCACCAGCTTCGAGGGCAAGACCGGGCCGTACCTGCTGTACCAGTCGGTGCGCATCAAGAGCATCCTGCGCAAGGCCGCCGAGCAGAAGGTCGTCTCGGGCCCGATCGTCGTCGGCGAGCCGGCCGAGCGCGACCTGACCCTGCTGCTGGACGCGTTCGAAGGCGCCCTGTCGGAGGCCTACGACAAGAAGGCCCCCAACTTCATCGCCGAGCACGCCTACAAGCTGGCCCAGACCTTCTCGAAGTTCTACGCCGCCTGCCCGATCCTCGGCGCCGACGAACCGGCGATCCGGGCCTCGCGCCTGGCCCTGGCCGAGACGACGCTGCGGCAGCTGGAGCTGGCCCTGAACCTGCTGGGCATCGAAGCGCCGGAACGCATGTAGGACGCGTCGGCGGCGCTCAATGATCTCGAGCGTCGCCGATCGTTCCAGCTTTTCTCGGGCCTGGCCGACGAAAAGCACGATCGCTCGCACTTGACCGCCAGCGCCCGCTCCCGCATCCCCGCGCCATGGCCGTCTACACCGACATCACCGACGACGAACTCTCAGCCTTCCTGGGCGACTACGACCTGGGACAGGCCGTGGCGTTCAAGGGCATCGCCGAGGGGGTGGAGAACTCCAACTTCCTGCTGGAGACCACCACCGGCCGCTTCATCCTCACTGTCTACGAGCGGCGCGCCAAGCCCGAGGACCTGCCCTATTTCCTCGACCTGCTGACCTGGCTGGCCGATCGCGGCTATCCCAGCGCCAAGCCGATCGCCGACCGTTCGGGCGCGACGCTGAAGACCATCCGCGGCAAGCCGGCCGCCCTGGTCGAGTTCCTGCCCGGCCTGTCGGCCCGCCGCCCCACCGTCGCCCACTGCCGCGAGGCCGGCGAGGGCCTGGCCTGGCTGCACCTGGCCGGCGAAGGCTATCCGGCCCGCCGCGCCAACGACCTGGGCCAGCCGCACTGGGCCCCGCTGTTCGCCAAGCACCGCAAGGACGCCGACGGCCTGAAGCCGGGTCTCGCCGCCACCATCGACAAGGACCTGGCCGAGCTGGCCCTGGCCTGGCCGCGCGGCCTGCCGGCGGGCGTGATCCACGCCGACTACTTCCCCGACAACGTGTTCTTCAAGCCGGACGGCAAGTTCGCGGCGGCCATCGACTTCTACTTCGCCTGCGACGACGCCTACGCCTACGACATCGCCGTGACCCTGAACGCCTGGTGCTTCGAGGCCGACGGCAGCTTCAACATAACCTCGGCCAGGGCCCTGATCGCCGGCTACGAGCGTCGCCGGCCGCTGAGTCCGGCCGAGCGCGACGCCATTCCGATCCTGGCCCGCGGCGCGGCGATGCGCTTCTTCCTGACCCGCCTGGCCGACTGGGGCGCGACCCCGGCCGGGGCGCTGGTCAAGCCGAAGGACCCGCTGGAATACGAGCGCAAGCTGGCCGTGCACCGCGAAGGCCTCAGCCTGTTCGGAGCCGGCGCGTGACCCCCAAGCTGATCATCTACACCGACGGCGCCTGCCGCGGGAATCCCGGCCCGGGCGGCTGGGGCGCCCTGCTGATGTACGGCGACAAGAAGAAGGAGCTGTGCGGCGGCGACCTGGCGACCACCAACAACCGCATGGAGCTGATGGGCGCCATCCAGGCCCTGGAAGCGCTGAACAAGCCGACCAAGGCCGAGCTGCACACCGACAGCCAGTACGTGATGAAGGGCGTCACCCAGTGGATCCACGGCTGGAAGGCCAAGGGCTGGAAGACCGCCGACAAGAGCCCGGTCAAGAACGTCGACCTGTGGCAGCGCCTGGACGCCGCCCGGGCCCGTCACGAGGTCGACTGGCGCTGGGTCAAGGGCCACGCTGGCCACGTCCACAACGAGCGCGCCGACGAGCTGGCACGGCTGGGCATGCTGAAGGCGCTGGGCGAGAAGGCCTAGTCGCCCTCGACGGCCAGCCGCAGCTCCCGAAAGGCCGCCACCAGGGCGTCCAGGCTGAAGCTCAGATTGCGGCCGCTGGGATTGGGCAGCACCCACGCGACGGCGCCGCCGAACGGCTCGGCCTGCCGGCCCCACGCCACGGTCCGGCGACCCAGCATCGCGCCATAGGCCGCCTTGCCCAGGAAGGCCACATGGCGCGGCGCGTACCGGCGCACCCAAAGCTCGAACCCGGCGGCGGCGTCGACGAATTCCGACCGCGCCAGGTCATCGACACCGGCGGCCGGCCGCTCGACCACGCTGGTGACGCCCAGGCCGTAGTCCAGCAGGCTGGCGTCCCGCTCCGGCGCGATCTGGATCGGGGTGAACCCGGCCGAGTGCAATACGCGCCAGAACCGGTTGCTCCGACCGACGAAGTGATGCCCCGCCGCCGCGGCGGAAAGGCCGGGGTTCAAGCCGCAGAACACCACGTCCAGGCCCGGCTTGACGATGTCGGGAAGCGGCTTGTCCATGGGCGTCCCCGCTAGAGGTTGAGCGACTTGGGGCCGCTGACGAACGGACTGCTCCGAACATGGAAGCGCAAGACGCGGTCCGTCTCCTTGGAAAGGCCGATCCTGACGCCCTCCCCGATTTCACCCGGCTCCTGGCCGCCTCGCTCGACACGTTCAGCATCCAGGAGACGCCACAGGCCAGATAGATGTAGGCGTGGCCGGGCTCGAGAAACAGCGAGCGCGTGCGGGGCGTCATGCCCCGGTAGGCGTGCCCCGCCGCGTCGCCGACGACATAGGCTTCGGTCTCGACGATCAAGCCGCTGGCGACGCCCTCCGGCGTCTCGCGCACGACCACCTTGCCGATCAGGAACCGTGCGAGGGCGGCCGTATCGATCGGCAGTTCGGACCGCGCGAGGCGTCGATAGGTCATGCCAGTCCCGCCCCCCAATCGTCATCCCCGCGTGGTGCAGGGATGACGAATGTGGGTACGCCGCCCTAGGCCGCCAAGCTTCCCGGCTCGGCGCCCGTGGCGAACGGCAGGCCTTCGTCCTCCCAGCCGGTGACGCCGCCGATCATCAGCTTCACGGGGCGGCCCAGCAGCGCCAGCTTCAGCGCCGCGCGGTCGGCGCCGTTGCAGTGCGGGCCGGCGCAATAGACCACGAACAGGGTGTCGGCCGGCCATTCCGCCATGCGCTCGGCGCTCATGTCGGCGTGACGCAGGTGGATCGCGCCGGGCACGTGGCGGCGGGCATAGGCCTCCGGCGAGCCCACCACGTGCAGCAGGACGAAATCGGTCTGGCCGGCCCGCATCGACGCGCCGACGTCGGAACAGTCGGTCTCCAGGGCCAGGCGACGGGCGAAGTGGGCGGCGGCCTCGGCGGACGGCGCGGCGGGGATGGCGGACACAAAGCTCATGGCGATCTCCTCGGTTGACGAGGAAGACTTGCCCCAGAGCATGACCGCGCGTTAGTTGGCGTGATCGACAATGACCGTAAAGATCATGCCAAACCCTTCGAAAGCGGCCGGACCAGCCAACAGGCGCGTCGTCGCCCTGGCCTATGACGGCCTGTGCACCTTCGAGTTCGGGGTGGCGGTCGAGCTGTTCGGCCTGCCCCGGCCCGAGATGGGGCCGGACTGGTACACGTTCGCGACGGCGGCGATCGAGCCGGGTCCGCTGCGCGGCCTGGGCGGCGTGCAGGTGATCCCCGACGGCGGGCTGGAGCTGGTCGAGCGGGCCGGCACGATCATCGCCCCCGGCTGGCGCGGGGCCGACACGCCCGTGCCCCGGCCGCTGATCGAGGCGCTCCAAGCGGCTCATGCCAATGGTGCGCGGGTGATGTCGATCTGCTCGGGCGTGTTCGTGCTGGCGGCGGCGGGGCTGTTGACCGGACGGCGGGCCACGACCCACTGGCGCTATGTCGACAAGTTGCGCGCCCTCCATCCCGACATCGATGTGCAGCCCGACGTGCTCTATGTCGACGAAGGCGACGTCATGACCTCGGCCGGCAGCGCCGCGGGGCTGGACCTGGGCCTGCACCTGGTGCGCCGCGACTTCGGCCCGGAAGCCGCCAACACCGTGGCCCGGCGGCTGGTGATCCCGCCGCACCGCGACGGCGGCCAGGCCCAGTTCATCCAGCGTCCGGTGCCGATCGCCCACGAGGCCTCGCGCCTGTCGCCGATCCTGGACCGCATGCGCGCCGACCTCGCCCGCGAGCATACGGTCAAGGCCCTGGCCGACGCTGCCGGCATGAGCCCCCGCACCTTCCTGCGCCGCTTCGAGGCCGCCACCGGCACGACCCCGGCCCGCTGGCTGCTGGCCGAACGCCTGGCCCGGGCTCGCGACCTGCTGGAGACCACCCCGGCCGGCGTCGAGCAGATCGCCCAGGCCGTCGGCTTCGGCGCGCCGGCCCTGCGCCACCACTTCAGGAAGTCGCTGGCCACGACGCCCCAGGCCTATCGGGCGCGGTTCGGGGGATAGGACGGTGGTCCTTCCGCTAGACCCCGCCCATGGCTAAGCTTGCCGCCTTGAAGCGTATCGGGATCCTCGCCAATGAAACTCGTTTTCCCGACGGCCCAGGCCGCCGCCCTCGTCGCGACCCTGCTGACGGGATGCGATCAGGCCGCGCCGTCCGTCGAATTGACCGGCAAGGTCAAGGCGGCCGTCGACCGCAGCAAAACCACCCAGGCGACCTACGCCGCGTACTATTGGACCGAACTCTCACACGACGGCCAGCCGACCCAGGAATGGGCCGCTGAGTTCCATGCGGGAGACAAGCACCGCGTGGAGACGCCCCGCGACCGGGTGATCGCCGACTGCAGGGCCCAGACCGGCTCGGCGCTGTCGCTGGTGACCGGCAAGACCGTCGAGGGCCCGTCGGTCGCCCGCGTCGCCTGCGGCATCAACACCAACAAGGCCTTCACGGCGGTCGAATGGAAGGGCGTGGTCCGGACACCTTACGGCGAGGCCGACCGCGTCGTCCTGACCGATAAGGACAACATCCGCACCTACGACATCTCGCCAGCGGGCGTGATCGTGCGCACGACCTTCACCAAGAACAGCCCCGAAGCGCCGGTCGAACTATCGTCCGAGGCGGTGGGCGTGCTGTCCGAACTGCCGTCACTCGACATCTTCGATCAGGCCTCGCTGGCCCGGAGCTATGTCCCCGACCACTTCAAGACGATTCCTGAAGCGGCCGACTGAACCGCCCCGAAACAAGGTCGCCCCTCTGAAACGAACCCGCCGCGAAATGACCTTGGTCGCGCCGTTGCGAAGCCCGGTTCGAATCCCAATCTCTTACTCGACGCGGACAACCCGGCTTCTCCCCCCGGCCGGCCCCAGCGTCCTGCAAGCGCAGCGTCCGTGCCCTCCCCCCTCGGCACGGGCGCTGTTTGCGTTCAATACTGGTCTGGCAAGCCCTACGAACGTCGCGCAACATTGTTCTGGTAACGCTACCATTCCGCGCTATCCTGCGGCCTGAAACCTTCGTCCATGGAGAACGAAGGGTCACGGGAGCGAAGCGATCATGCGGGCCATCGCCCTTGCCTTGACGATCCTGTCCTTCGGCGGCGCCCAGGCGGCGACGCCCGGCCGGCCGCCGATCGTCTCGGTCTCGCACCTGGCGGTCCACGCGGCCGACCCTGCCAAGAGCGAGGCCTTCTATGTCCGCGACCTGGGCGCGGTGAAGGGCCCTGATCCCGAGAACCCCGCCGGCGCGCGCTACTATTTCAGCCCGACCCAGTTCGTCGAGGTCCTGCCCCTGCCGCCCGGCCCGTCCAAGGTCGACCGACTGGACCACGCTGCCTTCAACACCCCCGACGCGGAAGGCCTGCGCGCCTATCTGGCCGCCAAGGGGGTGGCCGTCCCCGCCAAGGTCGAGACCGGCGCCGACGGCGGCCGCTGGTTCGACGTGGTCGACCCGGAGGGTGTGAAGGTCCAGTTCGTCCAGCCGCCGGCCAACCCGCCGGCGATCGCGGTCAACCCGCTGTCCAGCCACATCATCCACGTCGGCTTCATCGTCCACGACCGCGCCAAGCAAGACGCCTTCTATCGCCACATCCTGGGCTTCCGACCCTACTGGTTCGGCGGCATGAAGGACGACACACCGAGCTGGATCTCGCTGCAGGTCCCGGATGGGACCGACTGGCTGGAATACATGGTCGTCGCCCCGCCCGAGGGTCGGGGAACGCCGCCCGGCATGAGCCAGGCGACGGCCGGCGTTCTGGACCACTTCTCGCTGGGCGTGCCCGACACGCGCCTGGCCTACACCCTGCTGTGGAACGGCGACCGCCTGGAAGGCCAGAAGGAGACGCCCAAGATCGGGCGCGACGCCAAGTGGCAGCTGAACCTGTTCGATCCCGACGGCACGCGGGCCGAGATCATGGAGTTCCACGCCATCGGCAAGCCCTGCTGCTCGCCCTTCACCGCCGCCGATCCCCAGCACTGACGGCGGAGGCGCACGATGTCGAAGCTCCGCGCCCTGCTGCTGACCGCCGCCTTCCAGGCCCTGGCGGGCTCAGCCTCGGCCCAAGTCCCGGCGCCGGTCGCGCCGGACTGGGCCTATCCCGACAGTCCGACCCACAAGCAGCGTCCGCCGCCGCCCGACTTCCACCGCCCCACGACGGTGATCGCCACGCCGATCGGGGTGTTCGAGGGACAGGCCGACGTCGGTTCGGCGCTCGTCCCCGGCTCGGCCAGCTTCAAGGACGGCGCCTACACCATCACCTCGGCCGGCTATAACGTCTGGTACACGCGCGACGAATTCCGCTTCCTCTGGAGGAAGATGTCGGGCGACGTCTCGCTGGCCGCCGACATCGTCTATCCCGACGCCGAGGGCTACGGCGACCGCAAGGCGGTGCTGGTCATCCGCCAGACCCTGGACGACGACTCCCCCGAGGCCCTGGTCGCCCTGCACGGCGCGGGCATGATCCATATCGCCCGCCGCCCGGCCAAGGGCGCGCGGATCGACGACATGGAATACCGGATCGGCAGCCGCGGCGGCCTGCCCGGCGGCGCCAGCCCCGACAGCCTGGTGACGATGCACGCCAAGCGGATCGGCATCCAGAAATCGGGCGACGACTTCACCCTGTGGGTCAGCGAGCGTGGCGAGCCGATGCACCAGTACGGCGCGCCGCTGAAGCTGCATCTGGACGGGCCGTTCTATGTCGGGATCGGCTTCACCTCGCATCTGCCCGTCACCCTGGACACGGCGGTCCTGACCGACGTCGTGCTGGAGAACGCGTCCGGCAAGGTTCGCTAGAAACACGAGGAAACGTCATGCCAAACCGCATTTCCAGACGCAGCCTTATCGGCGCCGCCGGCGCCACGGCGGCGCTCGCGCCGACGGTCTCGAACACACAGGGGACGGCCATGGCCGACAGCGACAAGATCGGTTTCGCCATCGTCGGCCTAGGCAAGCTGAGCCTGGGCCAGCTGATCCCCGGCCTGAAGGTCGCCAAGGGCGCCAGGCTGGCGGCCGTGGTCAGCGGCGATCCGGCGAAGGCCAAGCGCGTGGCCGCCGAGAACGGCCTGCCGGCCGACGCGGTCTACGGCTACGACGACTACGACCGCATCGCCAAAGACGCGCGCATCCAGGTCGTCTACATCGTGCTGCCCAACTCGATGCACGCCGAGCACACGATCCGGGCGCTGAAGGCCGGCAAGCACGTGCTGTGCGAGAAGCCGATGGCGACCACCACCGCCGACGCCGAGGCGATGATCGCCGCCGCCAAGGCCGCCAAGCGCCACCTGATGATCGCCTATCGCTGCCACTACGAGCCGCAGAACCTGGACGTCATGCGTCGCCTGCGCGCCAAGTCGATGGGCAAGGTCCGGCAGATCAACACCACCATGGGGCGGCAGGCCGACCCCTCCGATCCGTCCGACGCCTGGCGGCTGGACGGCAAGATGTCGGGCGGCGGGGCCCTGGGCGACATGGGCGTCTACGGCGTCAACGCCGCCCGCTACCTGCTGAACGAGGAGCCGATCGCCGTCCAGGCCTGGGCCCAGACAGACCGTTCCGATCCGCGGTTCAAGGAGACCGAGGACCTGATCAACTGGCAGTTCCGCTTCCCCTCGGGCGTGATCGCCAACGGCTCGACCTCGTTCAACTACGCCCCGACCATGGCTTTCGAGGCGATCTGCGAGCAGGGCCGGCTGGTGGCCGATCCCGCCGCCTTCTACGGCGGCAACCGACTGACCGTGGTCAAGGGCGGTTCGGCACAGCCGCCGGTCCCCGCACCGCAGAGCGACCAGTTCGCCCGCGAGATGGACTGGATGGCCGACGTGGTGCGCGGCAAGGCCCCGATGGTCTCGCCCGGCGAGGAGGGCCTGCAGGACATGCGCCTGATGCAGGCGATCCTGGAGTCCGCGGCCAAGGACGGCGCGACGGTCAAGACGGACTGGGGCTACAAGCGGGCGGTCGACCCGGCGGCCGTGGTGGACGTGCCGGGTAAGGCTTGACCGGTCGGGGACATGCACTTGCCGCGTGTCCCCTTCAGAGGCGAGGCGCCAGGAGGTGGGGACACGCGCGAGCGCATGTCCCCGGCATGGGCGGACTACTTCCCCGTCAACAACCGCCACCAGCTCTCCGCCAGCGCGTCCAGCAGCGGTTCCAGCGGGGCCGAGGCCCGCTGCACCACCATCACGTAGGACAGCCGCTCGAACTGCACGAGCTGCATCAGCATCCGCGTGCGCGCCGCCGGCCGCTCGGCGTCGGAGAACCGCGCCAGGTAGTTGGGCATGGCGTCGATGAACATGTTGATGAAGCGCAGGTAGTCGTCGGCCAGGTCGGGGTCGGCGACATTGGCCTCGGTGGCCACGGCCAGCAGGTTGCGGCGCTCCTCCGTCTGCTCGGCCATGCCCTGGGCCAGCCAGGCGCGGACGTCCTCCAGGCTCGGATCCGGGATCGCGTCCAGCGCCGCGAAGGTGGCTTGGATGTTGGGGACCAGCCGGTCGCCGATGGCGTTGGCCACGTCCTCCTTGTTGCGGAAGTGCAGATAGAAGGTGGCGCGGTTGGCGCCGGCCTCGGCGGCGATCTGCTCGATGGTCACGGCCCGAAAGCCGCGCCGGCCGAACAGGGCGACGGCGGCGTCGATCAGCCGTTCGCGGGTCAGCTGGCGCTGGGCCTCGCGCAGGCCGCCCGTCTTTTCCACCGCCGCTCTCGCCACAACTTCCTCCGCCGCGCCCAACACGGGGACAGGCACATGTGCCTGTCCCCAGCCGCACCCAGATTTTGCCATGCCTCCAGATTCGACGCCAGTTGATTGACACGACAAGTGTCGTCTGAACTACTCGAAGGCGTCACGCGACGGAGTGCGCGGGCTCATAGGGAAGACGCGCATGGCCATGCAGCTTGTCAGCGAAACCGCGGTCGACGGCGTCGAGGGGCCCGGCGCCCCGACGCTGTTCCCCACGCTGGACGGTGTCGACCTCTCCAACATCGAGCAGTTCACCCGGGGCCAGCCCTATGGCGATTTCGCCCGGCTACGGGCCCAGGCGCCGGTGATGTGGCACCCCGAGCCCTATGGCGGCCCCGGCTTCTGGGCGATCACCCGTCACACCGACATCATGGCGGTCGAGGCCGATCCCCAGACCTTCTCGTCGCGCAAGGGCGGCATACTGATGGCGCACGGCGACCCTCAGAAGCGCCACGCCCTGCTCTATCGCGCCTCGATGGATACCATGATCAATCTCGACGGCGCCGAGCACATCCAGCTGCGCCGCGAGCACATGACCTATTTCACCCCCGCCTATCTGCGCGGCGTCACCGAGGCGGTGCGGGCCGAGGTGAGCCGACTGCTGGACGAGATGGCGCCGCTGGGCCGCTGCGACCTGGTCGAGGCGTTCTCGTCCAAGCTGCCGCTGTTCACCCTGTGCGAGATCCTGGGCGTGCCGGCCGAGGATCGCGGCAAGTTCCTGAAGTGGATGCACTATCTGGAGATGGCCCAGGACCTGGCCCTGAAGCAGGCCCTGGCCCCGATCACCCCGACGCTTGAACTCATGCAGTTCGTCCAGGACTTCAACACCAACGTCGAGGAGATGTTCGAGTACGGCCGCACCATGCTGCACAAGCGGCGGCAGGATCCGCAGGCCGACCTGATGAGCGCCATCGCCCGCGCCCAGGTCGACGGGACCCTGCTCAGCGACGAATACCTGGACGGCTCGTGGCTGCTGATCGTCTTCGCCGGCAACGACACCACCCGCAACACCCTGTCGGGCACGATGAAGCTGCTGACCGAGTTCCCCGACCAGAAGGCCCGGCTGATCGCCGACCCGTCGCTGATGGGCGGGGCGGTCAACGAGTTCATCCGAATGGTCAGCCCGGTGATCTACATGCGCCGCACGGCCGCACGCGACGCCGAGATCGCCGGCCAGGCCATCCGCGAGGGCGAGAAGGTGGTCATGTACTACGGGGCGGCCAATCGCGACGAGGCGGTGTTCGCCAACCCCGACCAGCTGGACATCACCCGGCCCAACGCCGACAAGCACATCGCCTTCGGCTACGGCCCGCACGTCTGCATCGGCAAGCGGGTGGCGCAGATCCAGCTGGAAGAGGCCTACCGCCAGATCCTGGGCCGCTTCCCCGACATCCGCTGGACCGGCGAGATCGACATCGCCCCCAACAACTTCGTCCACGCCATCAGCAAGCTGGAGGTCGAGTTCACCCCGGGCGGGACGGCCTGAGATGGCCCTGACGCGCGGCGACGATTATCCGATCCACCAGACGGCCGAGCCGGTGGCCTATGCCGGCACCGACCGCAATTTCTACGACCGCTACTTCTTCAACGGCTATCGGCAGGAAGGGGATGACGACGCCTTCTTCGCGGCGGCGTTCGGGATCTATCCGCACCTCAACATCGCCGACGCCGCCTTCTGCTGGATGAAGGACGGCAAGCAGGTGAACCTGCACGCCAGCCGCTGGCTGGAGATGGAGCGGATGGACCTGACAGTGGGGCCCATCACCATCCAGGTGCTGGAACCGCTGCGCCGCCTGAGGATCACGGTCGAGGCGCCCGACCAGGGCGTGCGGGCCGAGGTCACCTTCGAGGGTCGCTCGTTTCCGATTGAGGAGCCGCGCTTCACCCGCCGGATCGGACCGCGCACCCTGCTGGACTACACCCGCCTGACCCAGAACGGGTCCTATTCGGGCTGGATAGAGGTCGACGGCCGGCGCCACGACCTGGCCGGTTTCGTCGGCACCCGCGACCGCTCGTGGGGCGTGCGGCCGATCGGCGCGCGCGATCCGCAGGAGATGGCTCCGCAGGTCCTGCCGCAGTTCTTCTGGCTATGGAGCCCGTGCGCCTTCCCGGACGGCGACCTGTTCTTCCACACCAATGACGACGAGCACGGCCGGGCCTGGAACCGGCGAGCCGTCTGGGCGCCGCTGGGCTCGGACCGCGACGGGGCCACGGACTTCGACACCGTGGACTACGGCGTCGACTGGCGCTCGGGCACGCGGCACGCGGCGCGAGGCACGATCCACCTGCCGGACGGCGGCGAGGTCGACATCGCGCCCCAGGCCGAGTTCTTCATGCTGGGCCTGGGCTACGGCCATCCGGTCTGGGGGCACGGGCTAAACCACGGCAAGCTGAAGGTCGAGCGCGAGGACCTGATCCTGGCCGACCTGGATCGGTCCCTGCCCTTTCACCTGCACGTCCAGGCCCTGTCGAAGGTGACCTGGCGCGGGGCGGACGGGACGACGAAGGTCGCGCGCGGGGTGTTCGAGCAGTTGGCGCTCGGACCACACGCGCCGTCCGGCTTCAAGTCGATCCTGGACATGGCCCCATGAGCGACCTTCGGGCGGGCCTGGAGACCTATCTGACCGACCTGTGGGGCGCGCCGACGGCGGTGACCAACCTGTCGCGCATCCCCGGCGGGGCCAGCCGCGAAACCTATCGCCTGGACGCCGACACCGGGGGCGTGACGCGCGGCATGATCCTGCGCCGCGATCCGCCCGGCAGCCTGATCGAGACCGACCGGCGGCTGGAGTTCCTGGCCTACCGCACCGTCCACGGCCACGTGCCGGTCCCCCAGGCCATCGCCCTGGAGGAAAGCGGCGGGCCGCTGGAGCGGCCGTTCTTCCTGATGGAGCGGATCGACGGCGGGACCGTGCCCTCGCCGTTCGTGTTCGATCCCTACGGCGAGCATGCGGTGGCTCTGGGCGAACAGTTCTTCACGACCCTGGGCAAGCTGGCGGCGCTGAACCACGAGGGGACGCCGATCCGCGAGGCGGCCCCCGCGCCGGCTCCGGAGGACTGCTGGCGCATCGCCCTGGACCACTGGTCCGGCGTGATCGAGGCCGACGAACAGCATCCGCAGCCGATCGTCCGGGCGGCGATCCGCTGGCTCTATCGCCACCCGCCGCCGCCGGCCCAACGGATCGGCATCGTCCATGGCGACTACCGCTCCGGCAACTTCATGCACGACGGGGCGGGGACGATCCTGGCCATCCTCGACTGGGAGATGGCCCATCTGGGCGATCCGGTCGAAGACCTGGGCTGGGCCTTCGATCCGCTGTGGAACCACTTCGACGAGGGCAAGGTCGCGGGGCTGATCCCCCAGGCCGAAGCGATCGCCCTGTGGCAAGCGGCCAGCGGCCTGACGGTTGACCGCGAGGCCCTGGCCTGGTGGTCGCTGTTCAACGCCGTGAAGGGCCAGGCGATCTGGACCTCGGCGGCCAAGGAATATCGCGACGGCGGCTTCGTCGACCCGATCCTGGCGATCTCGGGCTGGTACACCGCGCGGCGGCACGACCTGATCCTGGCCGATCGCCTGGCCAGGCTGGAGGCGATCTGATGACCCCGGCCCTGCCCGACATCCTGCGCGGCAACTTCATGTGCCTGGCCATCCCCGCCCCCGTGGAATCCCAAGGCGAGTTCATGACCGGCCGCGTGGGGGTGATCGCCCTGCTGTCGCTTCTGGCCGCGCAAGAGGTCGAGCGCGGGACCACGGCCCGGGTCTGGGAGAACGCGGCCATCGCCGCCGTGCTGGCCGAGGCGGCCGACGCCTATGGCGTCCAGTACGCCGAGCTCGCCTCCATCGGCCCCACGGACCTGTCGCTGGAAGCCCTGGACCGCGCCAACGCCGCCCTGCGCCGGGGCTTGATCGCCCTGCACGAGGCGGTGGAGACGGCGGGGGACCTGGCCCGACATCGGAGGATCGTAGGGTTGTACGGCGAGATGGCCGAGAAGCGGCGATTGGACCTGCCGCCGCTGCCGGCGCGGTGATCTTCCACCGCTCGGCCGTCATCCCGACCTTGGGCCGGGAGGCTACTTCTTCTTGCCTTTGTCCAGCTTGACCTTCGAGCTCTTGAACCGAGCCTCGTCCGCCGGCACCAGCCGGAAGCCGCCCGTCACCATGCCCATGCGCACGGTCTGCTCGGCGTAGTAGGTCTCGCCCGGTTCGACTTCCAGCCGCAGCCGATCCTCGGCCTTGTTGACCGCCATCGGGCCGGTGATGTTGTAGCTGTGGATGCCGGGCTCGACCTCGATGGTGAAGGCGCCGCCGTTCGGCAGGTCGCCCAGCTCCGGGGCGTCCTTGGCGGGCTTGCCGTCATCGCCCACCTCGACGATGTGATAGGTGTAGATCGCCCCGGGCAGGCGGCCCGGCCGGAAGAAGTAGATGCGTCCCTTGCCGGACGCGCTGGTCGCGGCCGCCGGCGGCGCCGCTTCCGGAGTCGCTGCGGCGTCCGGGGCCGGAGCGGCGGCCGCGTCCGGAGCCGGAGCGACGGCGGCTTCCGGAGCGGGCGCGGGCGCGCTTTGCGTCGCTTCCTGAGCGAAGGCCGATGCGCCGAACGCCAGCGAGAGAGCGGCCCCAGCCGCGAGTAGAAGCTTTTTCACTTAGAACTTTCCCGTTTCTGCAGTCGTTGATGGTGTCGTCGCGCCGACCGGAAGTTCCAGGTCTTCGGCCAGCCGAACCGTGGCCCGCGCGCCCGCGGGCATCTCGATCTCTCCGCCCTGGATGAAGACCGCCGCCACGCCCGCGTAGGGCACCAGCAGCACCCCGGTCGCCAGATCGACGCGGCTTTTTCCGGCGGCCATGAACGTCATCCCGCGGACGCGAACGCGTCGTCCGTTCAGGTCCATGAAGCGGGCGGAGATGATCAGCTTGCCTTGCTTGCCGCCCATCCCGGCCCGGGCGGCGTCGATGACTTCACCCTGGCCCGTGGCGCCGGCGGCGACGATATCGGCGCCTTGGCTGGAAATCGGCTGCACGAGGCGGATCGTGAACTTGTCGCCCAGCTTGTTGACGCGGGAGCTCAGGGCGTCGACCAGCTCGACCTCGATCTGGGAGCCGGCGGCCAATCGCAGCACCGGAGCGGGCGGGGCCTCGGGAGGCGGCGCCGGAACGGGCGAGGCCGCTGGCGGGGCCTGTGGCGCCGGGGTCGGAGCCGATACGCTCGCCTCGACCTGACCGAGCCCGGCGGACGCCAAGGCGCACACGATAATAGCCGTCGCCAACATCTGAATCGTCCCCCCAAGCTTTGCCGTAACATGACGTCCAACACCGGTAAAGTTGCTCGATGTCGCACAGGTTGCGGTCGCGGGACCCGGACGGCGGCGCGCTCCACGCCACAAACTTCCGCTCATACCGCTCATGAGCCCTAGCCAAGTCGCCCGCCCTCCCCCATCTGGCTCAGGCGGTCCTGGTTCCAGGGAGGGACGGCCGCTCACCAGGGGCCCCATGGCGATCATTTCCGTTTCCGGTCTGACCAAGACCTATGCTTCCGGCCATCAGGCCCTGAAGACCATCGATCTCGACATCAAGCAGGGCGAGATCTTCGCCCTGCTGGGTCCAAACGGGGCCGGCAAGACCACGCTGATCAGCATCATCTGCGGCATCGTCAATCCCAGCACCGGCACGGTGACGGCCGACGGCCACGACGTGATCAAGGACTACCGCGCCGCGCGGACCAAGATCGGGCTGGTGCCGCAGGAGCTGAACACCGACGCCTTCGAGACCGTCTGGGCCACCACCCGGTTCAGCCGCGGCCTGTTCGGCAAGCCCCGCAACGACGCCTATATCGAGAAGGTGCTGCGCGACCTGTCGCTGTGGGACAAGAAGGACGCCAAGATCATGACGCTGTCGGGCGGCATGAAGCGGCGGGTGATGATCGCCAAGGCCCTGAGCCACGAGCCGACCATCCTGTTCCTGGACGAGCCCACCGCCGGCGTCGACGTCGAGCTGCGCCGCGACATGTGGGAGATGGTCCGCAAGCTGCGCGAGAACGGCGTCACCATCATCCTGACCACCCACTATATCGAGGAGGCCGAGGAGATGGCCGACCGGATCGGGGTGATCAGCAAGGGCGAGATCATCCTGGTCGAGGACAAGGACGTGCTCATGCGCAAGCTGGGCAAGAAGCAGCTGACCCTGCAGCTGCAGAGCCCGCTGACCGCCATCCCCGACAAGCTTTCCGACTATGCGCTGGAACTGGCCGCCGACGGCCACGAGCTGGTCTACACCTTCGACGCCCAGGCCGAGGAGACCGGCATCGCCGGCCTGCTGCGCCGCCTGGGTGAACAGGGCGTCGACTTCAAGGACCTGCACACCAGCCAATCCTCGCTGGAAGAGATCTTCGTCAGCCTGGTGAGGGACGCGAAATGAACATCCACGCCATCCAGTCCATCTATCGCTTCGAGATGGCCCGCTGGTTCCGCACCCTGGCCCAGAGCGTGCTCTCGCCCGTGCTGTCGACCTCGCTCTATTTCGTGGTGTTCGGCTCGGCGATCGGCTCGCGCATGCAGTCGATCGACGGGGTCAGCTACGCCGCCTTCATCATCCCCGGCCTGATCATGCTGTCGCTGCTGGGCGAGAGCATCTCCAACGCCTCGTTCGGCATCTACATGCCCAAGTGGGCCGGCACGATCTACGAGCTCTTGTCCGCGCCCGTGTCGTGGATCGAGACCGTGATCGGCTATGTGGGCGCGGCGGCGACCAAGTCGGTGTGCCTGGGCCTGCTGATCCTGGCCACGGCGCGACTGTTCGTGCCTTACGAAATCCTGCACCCCTTCTGGATGCTGGGCTTCCTGGTTCTGACGGCGGTGACCTTCAGCCTGTTCGGCTTCGTGATCGGGGTCTGGGCGACCGACTTCCAGAAGCTGCAGATCGTGCCGGCCCTGATCGTCACGCCGCTGACCTTCCTGGGCGGCAGCTTCTATTCGATCAGCATGCTGCCGCCGATCTGGCAGAAGATCACCCTGTTCAACCCGGTGGTCTATCTGGTCAGCGGCTTCCGCTGGAGCTTCTACGGCGTCTCGGACCTGAACCCGATCGTCAGCTTCGGCGCGACGCTATGCTTCCTGGCCGCCTGCCTGACGGCGGTGTGGGCGGTGTTCAAGACCGGGTATCGGCTGAAGGTCTAGCCAAGCCGGGGACATGCATTCGTGCGTGTCCCCGCCGACCCTCAGGGGTCAGACGGTGGCTCCCGTGCGCGGGGATGGAGACACGCACAAGGGCATGTCCCCGGTCGCTTACCGAACCGTCAGCACCGCGCCGTCGATGGCCACGACCAGCACCTTCTGGCCGGCCGCCGGCTCCGGTCCGTCGGCCACGACGGCGGCCCATTCCTTGCCGTCGACGAACACCCGGCCCTTGCCGTTGGCGAAGCCGTCCAGAACCTCGCCGTCGCGGCCGACCAGGCGCAGCGACGGGTCGTTGAGGTCGGGGTTGTCGGCGTCCAGCACCGGCCGCAGGAACCGGCGCGCGAAGTAGGTCGAAGCGATGGTCAGCACCGCGAACAGGCCCAGCTCGATCGGCAGGCCCGGCGCCACGGCCAGGGTCAGCAGCCCCACCAGCATGGCGCTGGCGGCCGGCCACAGCAGCCAGCCGGTGCCGGTGGCCACCTCGACCGCCAGGAAGATGGCCGCGACCGCCAGCCAGACCCAGAACGGATGGGTGGCGTAGAACAGCATCAGGCCCTGCATGGCGTCAGGCTCCGCGTTTCGGGGTCGGCGGCACGGCGGGACGCGCCGCGTCGCTGCCGCCCAGGGTCTTCACCAGCTCGGCGACGCCGGCCACCGTGCCGGTCAGGCCTGCGAAGTCGGCCGGCACGATCACGGTCTTGGCGTTGGGCGAACGGGCCAGGTCGCCGAAGGCTTCGACATACTTCTGGGCGATGAAGTAGTTGATGGCGTTGACGTCGCCCTTGGAGATGGCTTCCGACACGAAGGCCGTCGCCTTGGCCTCGGCCTCGGCTTCCCGCTCGCGCGCCTCGGAGTCGCGGAAGGCGGCTTCCTTGCGGCCCTCGGCCTGGAGGATGGCGGACTGTTTCTGACCTTCGGCGCGGGCGATGGCGGCCTGCTTTTCGCCCTCGGCCTCGGTGATCACGGCGCGGCGCTCGCGCTCGGCCTTCATCTGCCGGGCCATGGCGTTGGTGATGTCGGCCGGCGGCGTCAGGTCCTTGATCTCGATGCGGGCGATCTTGACGCCCCACGGGCCGGTGGCGTGGTCGATGGTCGACAGCAGCCGGGTGTTGATCTGGTCGCGCTGGCTGAGCACCTCGTCCAGCTCCATCGAGCCGACCACGGTGCGCAGGTTGGTCTGGGCCAGCTGGGTGATGGCGTACATCAGGTTGTCGACCCGATAGGCGGCCTGCGAGGCGTCCATCACCTGGATGAAGACGATCGCGTCGACCTTCACCGAGACGTTGTCCTTGGTGATGACCTCCTGCTGCGGGACGTCCAGCACCTGCTCCATCATGTTGACCCGCCGGCCGATGCTCTCGACGAACGGGGTCAGGATGCTGATGCCGGGCTTCAGCGTGCGGGTGTAGCGGCCGAACCGCTCGACGGTGAATTCACGCCCCTGGGGCACGATCTTGATGACGTTGACGACCAGGAAGATCGCCAGCGCCACGAGCACCAGCGGAACAAGGTAAGACAGCACTGCGAAAGCCTCCCACAACCGATGGAAGAGACCCTAGCGCGTGGCTCAGTTGTTCGCCACGGTTTCCGGCGCCGCTTCGTCCTGCGAGGCTTGCGACGGCGCCCGGGTCCGCATCGACCGGGACAGCTTGGCCGACAGGGCCTGCCCCTTGCGGGCGACCGCCTGCTCGGCCTGGCGGCTGGCGTCGTCGCAGCTGACAAACTCGCCCTGGCGCGCGGCGAAGCCGACGTTGAACTTGTCGCGCAGCTGGGCGTCGAAGGCTTGGTCGGCCTTCTCCACCTCGGTCAGCCGGACCATGCGCGAGCGCCAGTACTGGTCGCCGCCCCCCTCGCAGACCTGCCGCAGGGCGTGGCTTTCGCCCAGGGTGAAGGCCAGGTCGAGCAGGGTCTGGCGCTCCACCGGTCCACGATCCTGGGCCAGGGCGGACCCGGCGCCGGCCATGGGTCCGGACAGAACGGCCAAAGCGAGCAAGGCGTTGAGGGGCAGGCGTTTCATGGGTCGCACTATCTCCGCTGACCGCGCTCTTGTCACGGTTCCGCGCGCCTCAGGCGAACCGTGCGGATGCACAAAAGACTCCGGCAGGCCTTGCGAAGGCCACGGTTTGGAGCGACCCTGTGGATAACGTGGGGAACAACACGCGCAGGGAGGTCGTCATGGCTGAAGTGCATTACGGCGTGGTTCGCGTCGGAGAAACCTGGGCCATCATCGGAGACCAGCTCCGGGTTGGCGCCTATACGACCCGCCGGCAGGCCGAGAGCGCGGCCCGACGCCTGGCCGAACAGGTCACGGGCGTGGGCCTTCCGGTCCGCATGCACCTGCAGGACGACACCGGCCAGCTGCACAAGCCCACCCTGCTGAGCTAAGCTGTCTCCACGTCCCCATCGCTGTCGCCGCCGTACAGGAAGCCCCGCACCGCCTTCCAGACCTGGACCATCGAGGCCAGGAAGCCGATCACCGACGCCGCGACCTGGAAGATCGCCCACACCGCCGTCGCCAGCGGGCTTTCGGTGAACAGCGAGACCAGCGGATAGATGATCTGGCTGACGACGATCCGGAACCCGGCATAGGCGGTGGAATATTCGATCACCGCCCCGCCGATCGCCGCCGTCACCAGCACCGCCAGGACCGGCGCCCACAGCAGCGGCAGCAGCAGCACAAGGCCCAGGGCCGTGACCAGGCTCTTGGTCGCCAGGCCGGCCCGCGACACCGCCGTGGCCCCCACGCCATAGGCCATGGCCCCGCCCAGCAGGACGAAGGCGGCCGGCAGGATCAGGTCGGCCACGTCGATCAAGTCGAACCCCGCGACGAGGCTGGCCCCGGCCGCAGCGATCAACACCAGCAGGAAACCGCCCAGCCACAGGGCGCTGTACTGGCTCAGCCGATGTCGGATGACGGCGCGGTCCCGCATGATGTCTCCCCCCAGAGCCAAGCTTCGCCGGACGGTGACTCGGAACCCGTCCCGCGTCGACTGGAAACTGATCGGCCCGTCGCGCGCTTTGTTAGGGAAAAAGCTTGGCTGTCCTCCAGGAGGCGAACATGGCCGACACTGCTGAAATGGCCGTCGTGAGCGGCGCGCTGCCCCAGGGCTGCGCCGGCAACCGCCTGCTGGCCGCCCTGCGCCCCAGCGATCTGGCGATGCTGACGCCGCACCTGTCGCCGATGACCCTGGCCGTCGGCCAGACCCTGTTCGAGGCCGGCGAGGACGTCGTCAGCACCGTCCTGCCCTGCTATTCGACCATGGCCTCGCTGCTGGTGGTCACCCGCGACGGCGACGAGATCGAGGTGGCCTCTATCGGCCGTGAGGGCGCCATCGGCGGCATCGTCAGCGCCGGCTTCAAGCCCGCCTACGGCCGCGCCGTGGTCCGCATTCCCGGTTCGGCCCTGAGCATTCCGACGAACCGACTGGAAGAAGCCAAGCTGCGCTCGCCGGCCCTGGCCGACCTGTTCGCCCGCTACGCCGACGTGCTGCTGGCTCAGATGATGCAGTCCTCGGCCTGCAACGCGCTGCACAGCATCGACCAGCGCATGTGCCGCTGGCTGCTGTCGACCCACGACCGGGCCAACGACGCCACCATCCGCCTGACCCAGGAAACCCTGGCTGACATGCTGGGCGTCCAGCGCACCACGGTCACGGCCGTGGCCAAGGCGCTGCAGGACGAGGGGCTGATCCGCACGGGGCGCGGGCGGATCGAGATCCTGGACCAGCCGAGGCTGGAGCGGCGGGCGTGTGAGTGCCATGCGCAGGTCGAGGCGCATTTCCAGCGGATGCTGCCGGAGGTGAAGACCTAGGGCGTCTAGGCGGCGAACACTTGCCCCCTACGGATCGCTTCGCGATCGTCCCCCACAGGGGGAAGAGGATCAATGCGTGTCCTCCGCCCCCTATGGGGGCGGACAGACCGCGTAGCGGTCAGGTGGGGGCAGGTGGGTGGAGCCACTAACCTCGTAGAGCCCCCACCCGCCCGATCGCGGCCTCCGCCTCGCTCATGATCCGGCGCACGATCTCCCCCGCCGGCAGCACCTCCCGGATCCCTCCGGCGCTCTGCCCCATCGCGAAGCACGACCGGTCCGGATCCAGCCCCTCGATCTGGCCGCCGATGCCGCCCATGGCGCCGGCCTGGATCGAGGCGATGGCCTGTTGCGGGAACGGCTGGATGTCGGCCGGGCGGGCCTCCCAGTCGTCGACCCAGGCGTTCTTGCGCACCCGCATCGGCTTGCCCGAATAGGACCGGGTGCGGACGGTGTCCTCATCGGCCGCCTCCAGCACCGCCTGGCGATAGAGGTCGCCGGCATGGGCTTCGGCGGAGGCGATGAAGCGGGTGCCCATCCAGACGCCCTCGGCGCCCAGCGCCAGGGCCGCCGCCAGCCCGCGCCCGTCGTAGAGGCCGCCGGCCGCGATCACCGGGATGTCGACCGCGTCCACCGCCTGGGCGACCAGCGGGAGGGTCCCGACCAGGCCGGTGTGGCCGCCGCCCTCGCCGCCCTGGCAGATCACCGCGTCGCAGCCGGCCGCTTGCGCCTTCACCGCGTGCTTGACCGCCCCGCAGACGACCATGACCTTCAACCCCGCGCCCTTCAGCCGCTCGATGATCGACAGGGGCACGCCCAGGCCGGCGACGAAGGACGACGCCCCGCCCTCGATGATCGCGTCGACCGAGGCGGTCAGGGCGTCGGGGGTGGCGGCCAGCAGGTCGACGCCGAACGGCCTGTCGGTCAGGTCGCGGACCTGGGCCATCTGCAGGCGGATGAAGTCGGGGCTGGTCCCGGCCATGCCCAGCACGCCGTAGCCGCCGGCGTTGGAGACCGCCGCCGCCAGCGGCGCATAGGAAACCCCGCCCATGCCGGCCAGCAGGATCGGATGCTCGACGCCGAGCAGGTCACACAGCGGGGTGTGCAGGGTCATTGGGTTTCCTCCCGTCTTTTCGGGGAGGATGGGCGCTTCAGCCGAGGCGGCAAGCGTGCCGCGAGGGCAGGCCTCAGTCCCGCTTGAGAACTTCCGGCTGGACCTCGGCTTCCGACGTCCAGAAACAGGCCGCCATCGAGGTCAGGATCATCGCGATCAGGGCCAGCATGCCTCTGGGCGGGGCCAGGCCCACGATGTCTTGCGGGGTCATCTGTCGTTTCCTCTGGCGACGCCCGGGTCTGATGCCCAAGCTGTCGACAGGGAAAGCTTCTCACCGGCCCGAAGGTTCCGCAAGTCCCTTATTTTTAAGGGGAATTCGTGGACCGAACCGTCCAGCTTTCCTCAGAAGATCGAATAGGCCCCGTCGATCACGAAGGTGTCGCCCGAGTGGTAGCTCGACGCGCCGGACGCCAGGTAGACGGCGATGCCGCCGAAGTCGGCCGGTTCGCCCCAGCGCCGGGCCGGCACGCGGGGAATGACCTTCTCGGCGAAGGCAGGGTTGTCTTGGGCGCCCTGGGTCATGTCGGTGGCGATCCAGCCGGGCAGGATGGCGTTGGCCCGCACGCCGTAGCGGGCGTGCTCGACGGCGACCGACTTCATCATCGAGATCACAGCGCCCTTGGTGGCGGCGTAGGCCTGGTTACGGGCCGCGCCCTCGATGGCGGCCAGCGAGGCGACGCCGACGATCGAGCCGCCCGGATCGCCGCCCTTGGCCCGCTCGACCATGTGGCGGCAGGCCTCGCGGAAGGTGAAGAACACCCCGTCCAGATTGACCGCCAGGGTCTTGCGATAGGTCTCGGTCTTCATCTCCACGAAGCTGGGCGCGCCGTAACCCACTCCGGCGTTGGCGAACACGCTGTCGACCCGGCCCATGGCGGCCACGGCCTCTTCCATGCCCTCGCGGACCTGGTCTTCCTGGGAAACATCGACCACCTGGGCCTTCACCCGGGTCCCGTGCTTGAGCAGCTCGACCTCGGCGGCCTGGTTGCGCTCGGCGTTGCTGCCCCAGATGACGATGTCGGCGCCCGCCTGGGCCAGGGCGCTGGCCATGCCCAGGCCGATGCCGCGATTGCCGCCGGTGACCAGGGCCACGCGGCCGGTCAGATCGAAGGGTTTGTAGGCCATGGCGTTTCGCTCCCGAACGTTTGTTTGAGGGGAGCGGTTGTGGGGGCAAACGTCAAGGGCCGTGCCGGCGAACACTTGCCCCCTACGGATCGCTTCGCGATCGTCTTCCCCCACAAGGGGAAGAGGAGTCCTCCGCCCCTGTGGGGAGCCGCCAGGTGGGGGCAGGTGTTGGCGGGCACGATCTCTCGTCCTCACGCGGGAAACCCGCTGAGCTTGCTGGGGAGGGTGCGAAGCGCCCGGGCCTCGCCCGGATGATTTACAGTTATAAGTACCGTTTCGACGAAGTCAGACGCTTCGCGCGGCCGTTGTCCGGAAGCCTTCGGATCGCGGATTTTTAACCCGCTCCGATGGAGGCCCCCGACGGGCAGGAATTGGCGTTCCCTGGACCGCATGGGCGATTTCAGCCCACGCCTGCCGCGTCCGCCGATCCCTCGCCGCCTGGGTTTCGTCCCGTGTTTCAGGGAACCTGCCCAGGACCGTCGCGAAGGCGTCCATCTAAAGACCACCGACGAACGCTTCCCGCTCGACCACCCCCGAAAGCCGCATCGGTCGCCGTAC
>NZ_JBFTOB010000008.1:0-182006 GCF_056397765.1 Caulobacter sp. 05L422
CTCCACTCCAGCCCAGTCCCGCTCGATCGCCCCCCGCCGCCGCATCGGTCGCTGGCCTTGCGCCCTTTCCCTGCGGCGAGGTGGGTCAAGGATACGGGCGCCGCGAAAGGGTGAGGACCAAATCGGGTCGAGAAAGTTCAGGGCGTTGAAATCGTGGGGGTTTGTTGGCTGAACGCCGAGGACAAGCCCCTTGCCCCCTCTCTCATGGAGAGAGGGAGGGGCCCGCCGCGAAGCGGTGGGAGGGTGAGAGGGTTCACCGCCAGACGGCGTGCCGGCAGGGCGTCAGTGAGAACTGCGGTGAGGGTGTAACCCCTCACCCTCCCACGCCTGCGGCGCGGGCCCCGCCCTCTCCCTCTGGGAGAGGGTTCAAGAAACCGCCTACCCGCCGACCAGCGAGAAGTCGGCGACCTGGCCCATGGCGTCGCGGACGGCGGCCAGGGTCTTCAGGCGGTTGTCGCGTTCGGCGGCGACGTCCGAATTGACGAACACGCCGTCCAGGAAGGCGTCGACCGGGCCGCGCAGGCCGGCCAGTTCCTGCATGGCGGCGGTGAAGTCTTCCGCCTCCAAGGCGGACGCCAGCGGCTTTTCGATCATCCGCAGGGCGTCGTGCAGCTGCACTTCCGGAGCCGAGGCGTCGGGCAGGATCTCGCGACCGCCCTCGGCCTTCCAGCCCTTCTTCTCCTCGGCCTTGAGGATGTTGGAGGCGCGCTTGTAGCCGGCCAGCAGGTTCTTGCCGTCGTCGGTCTTGAGGAACCCGTCCAGCGCCTCGACCCGAGCGACGATGCGCACCAGGTCGTCGTCGCCAAGCGCGAACACGGCGTCGACGAGGTCATGGCGCTTGCCTTGGTCCTTCAGCGTGACCTTCAGGCGGTCGCCAAAAAAGGCCAGCAGATCATGGACCAAGGCGTGCATCGCCTTGGAGTTCTCGTCCTCGGGAAGCGGCGCGTTCGGCCGCAGCGAGAGCGAGAAGTTGTCCTGCTTGAACAGATAGCTGAAGCCCATTAGCGCGCCGCCGGTGGCCATCAGCAGCGGTAGGCGATAGCCACCTTCCAGAATCGTCCTGATCACGCCCAGCGCCGCTCGGCGCAAAGCGAACGGGTCTTTGCTGCCCGTCGGCTTCTCGTCGATCACCCAGAACCCGACCAGTGTATCGAGCTTGTCAGCGAGCGCCACGGCCACGCTCAAAGGCGTCGTCGGGACTGCGTCGGAGGGGCCTTGAGGTTTATAGTGGTCGCGGATGGCGTCGGCGATCTCGGGGTCCAGGCCAGCCGCACGAGCGTAGTAGCCACCCATCAGGCCCTGGAGTTCCGGGAATTCGCCGACCATCTGCGAAGCCAGGTCTGCCTTGGCCAGACGAGCGGCTTCCTTGGCCTTCTCGGCATCGGCGCCCACCAGCGGCGCGATCGCACCAGCGAGCTCGACGATGCGCTCGACGCGCCGCGCCATCGTGCCGAGCTTGGCGTGGAAGGTGACGCCGTTCAGCTTTTCCAGCCACGGCTCGAACCCGACCTTGACGTCCTCGTCCCAGAAGAACCGGGCGTCGGACAGGCGCGAGCTCAACACCTTGGCGTTGCCCTCGGCGATCACCTTGCCGCCGTCCGCCGACTGGACGTTGGCGATGGTGATGAAGTGCGGGGCCAGGCCCTCCCCGTCCGGCTTGCGCACGGCGAAGTACTTCTGGTGGGTGCGCATCGAGGTGCGGATCACCTCGCCCGGCAGGTCCAGGAACGCCGGGTCCATGTCGCCCAGCACCGGGGTCGGCCATTCGGCCAGGCCGGCGACTTCCTCGAGCAGGCCGATGTCCTCGACCAGCTCCAGATTGCGCGCGAAGCACAGGGTCTTGCAGCCCTCGAGGATGCGCGCCTTGCGCTCCTCGACGTCCAGCACGACGAAGTGCTCCAGCAGGCCCTTGGCGTACTCGTCAAAGTCGCGAACCTTGAACGGTTGCCCGCCCCAGCCGAAGCCGACGCGCATGAAGCGGTGGCCCTCGGTGATGTCGCCGGCCTCGATCCCCTCGATGGCGAACGGCACGACCTCGCGGTCGAAGACGCAGAGGATGCGCTTCAGCGGCCGCACCCAGCGCAGCTTGCTCGTGCCCCAGGTCATCGACTTGGGCCACGGGAAGCCGCGGATGATGGCTTCCACCATCTCGGCGACGATCTCGGTCGTCGCGCGTCCGGTCTTCTCGATGAAGGCCATCCAGACGCCGTCGCGCTCGACCAGCTGGTCCTGGGTCAGGCCCGCCTTGCGCAGGAAGCCTTCCATGGCTTGCGGCGGGGCGCCGACGCGCGGGCCCTTCAGCTCTTCCTTGCGGTCGGCCTGGGCGATCGGCAGGCCCTCGACCACCAGGGTCAGGCGGCGCGGACCGGCGAAGGTCTTCAGGGCCTCGGGCAGGAAGCCGGCGGCGGCCAGGTGGTCGCGCGCCATGCGCTCCAGGTCGCGCGCGGCGCCGGCCTGCATGCGGGCGGGGATCTCTTCGGAGAACAGTTCGAGAAGGAGTTGGGGCATCGACTTTACGCGGCTTCCTGCTGCTCGACCCAGGCGCTGGCGCACATCTTACAGAGGTCGCGGATGCGGCCGATGTAGGAGGCGCGCTCGGCGACGGCGATCGCGCCGCGGGCGTTCATCAGGTTGAAAAGGTGGCTGGCCTTGAGGACCATGTCGTAGGCGGGCAGCACCAGGGACTTGCCCTGGTACGAGCGGGCCAGCATCAGCGGCACCTGTTGCTCCATGTCCTCGAACTGGCGCTTGAGCACGGCCACGTCGTAGCCGTGGAAGTTGGCTTCCGACTGCTGGCGCTCGTTCTCCAGGAACACGTCGCCATAGGTCAGGTGGCCCAGCGGCGCGTCCGGGTCGTTGAACGGCAGGTCGTAGACGTTGTCGACGCCGAACACGTACATGGCCAGGCGCTCCAGGCCGTAGGTCAGCTCGCCCGCCACCGGCGAGACGTCCAGGCCGCCCACCTGCTGGAAGTAGGTGTACTGCGACACTTCCATGCCGTCGCACCAGACTTCCCAGCCCAGGCCCCAGGCGCCGACGGTGGGGTTCTCCCAGTCGTCCTCGACGAAGCGGATGTCGTGGGTGCGCAGGTCCAGGCCGATAGCCTCCAGCGAACCCAGATACAGGTCCTGCATGTTCGACGGGTTCGGCTTCAGGATCACCTGGTACTGATAATAGTGCTGCAGGCGGTTGGGGTTCTCGCCGTAGCGGCCGTCGCCCGGACGGCGCGAGGGCTGCACATAGGCCGCGTTCCAGGGCTTGGGACCCAGCGCGCGCAGCACCGTGGCCGGGTGCAGGGTTCCCGCCCCCACCTCGACGTCGTGCGGCTGCAGGATCACGCAGCCCTGGGCGCTCCAATAGTCATGGAGCGTCAGGATCAGGTCTTGGAACGACCTGGGTTTTTCTTGGGGCTTTTCAGAAGACATCAGGGTCCGAACAGGGCCAGAAAAAAGTCGGCGGACCATAGGGCCCGCCGACTGGTGCTTCAAGCTTAGTCAGACCGTTGAGGAGGCTTAGTTGCCCTTGGCGGAGGAGCGCTTGCCGGCGTTCGACAGCGGCGCGCCGTAGGCCTTGCGGTTTTCCGGGGTGTCGGCGATCGGCGGGTTGGAGACGACGTTGGGGTCGCCGGCCTTCAGGGCCGACTGTTGCTCGGCCGGCATCGACGAGACGCGGCCGGCGGTGTCGGTCGCCATGCCGGTCGGCGCCGGCGTGGTGGTCGCGGCCGTCGGGTCGGTTGGAGTGGCGGCGGTCGCCGGGTCGGCGGGCATGGTCTGGTCGGCCGGAGCGGCGGCGGTCGGGTCCGGGTTCACCGGAGCGCCCGCCTGGGGAGCCGTCGACTGGGCCATGGCCGCGCCGGACATCAGCGCCAGGGCGGCGGCGGCGGTAGCGATACGCACAAACATGGGGCTGATCCTTCTTGGAGGAAATACAGCCACATCAGCGTTCAAACCTTGGACTCCGTTGCGCCGATCACGGGTTCGTGAACGCTTTACTTGAAGAACATCACGATCGCCACGCCCATGAAGATGAATCCGAACCCCACCAGCGTCTTCCAGCTGATCGCCTCGCCCAGGTAGAAGACCGAAAACAGCGTGAAGACGATCAGGGTGATCGCCTCCTGGCCGGTCTTCAACTGCGCGGTCGAATAGACGTTGTGGCCCAGGCGGTTGGCGGGCACGGCCAGCAAGTATTCCGGCAAGGCGATCAGCCAGCTGGTGAAGATGGCGACCAGCATCGTCGTCGAGCGATTCTTCAGGTGCCCGTACCAGGCGAAGGTCATGAAGACGTTCGAGGCGATCAGCAGCCCCCAGGGCGCGATCTTGAACCAGAATGAGGGCATGGGCGGCGGAAACTCCAAATCGCGATGCGAGAGCCGCTGATTGTATTCGCTTCGCGACAAGCTGGACCAGCCCACCTCTCAGGAAGGTGAAACGCCGCCTTTCCGAGCGCCCAAGGTTGTCGATGCCTGGATTTTAGGCGCCACGCCCCTTTCGTTTCCAATTCCCTACCGCGCGACAGCCATGTCCGAAGCGCGACCGATAGCGTGAACGGCGCCGGGGAAACGATGAGGGCCCATGGGTCCGCGTCGCGGTGCGAGTGAGCAACGCGCTCTAAAACCAATTCTAAGGGGAGCCCGCTCAGTCGGCGGGTCGGAGCAAGGCGGATGAAACTGATCATAGCGATCGTCAAACCCTTCAAGCTCGACGAGGTCCGCGAGGCGCTCGTCGCCGCGGGCGTCGAAGGCCTGACGGTGTCCGAGGTCAAGGGCTACGGCCGGCAGAAGGGCCAGACCGAAATCTATCGCGGCGCGGAATACCAAGTGAATTTCGTGCCGAAGGTGAAGCTGGAAGCCGTGGTCGACGACGCGTCGGCCGCCAAGGCGGTCGAGGCGGTCAAGGCCGCCGCCGCCACGGGCAAGATCGGCGACGGCAAGATCTTCGTCCTCAATGTCGAGGAAGCCGTTCGCATCCGGACCGGCGAAACCGGCCCGGCCGCTTTGTAATTCGTCGGGAAAAGGGGATACCAACGATGAAACTGCACTTTAAACCGCTGGCCGGGCTTGTGCTCGCCGCGACCCTGGCGGGGGCCCCTCTGGGCGCCGTCGCCTTCGCTCAGGAGACAGCGGCTCCGGCCGCCGCCGCGCCCGCCGAGGCCGCGCCGGCTCCGGCCGCGCCCGTCGCCGCCGCTCCGGCTCCGGCCGAAGCCGCTCCCGCCGCCATCGTCGACAAGAACGACAAGGGCGACAACGCCTGGATGCTCACCTCGACCGTCCTGGTCCTGCTGATGATCCTGCCGGGCCTGGCCCTGTTCTACGGCGGCCTGGTCCGCTCCAAGAACATGCTGTCGGTGATGATGCAGGTCTCGACCGTCGCCATCATCGGCTTCGTCGCCTGGGTGCTGTGGGGCTACAGCCTCGCCTTCACCGACGGCGGCAGCTGGGACCTCTTCGTCGGGGGCCTGGGACGCCTGTTCCTCAAGGACGTGACACCGGCCAGCAACGTCGCGACGTTCTCGACCGGCGTGGTGATCCCCGAGTTCACCTTCATCTCGTTCCAGGCGACCTTCGCCGCGATCACCGCCGCCCTCGTGGTCGGTTCGCTGGTCGAGCGCATGAAGTTCGCCGCCATCGTCGCCTTCGCCGTCCTGTGGCCGCTGCTGTCGTACTATCCGATGGCCCACATGGTCTGGTGGTGGCCGGGTCCTGACGCCATCGCTCAAGCGCCGACCGCCGCCATCAAGGCCGGTCAGATCTGGACCTGGGGCGCGCTGGACTTCGCCGGCGGCACCGTGGTGCACATCAACGCCGGTATCGCCGCCCTGGTCGGCGCCCTGATCCTGGGCAAGCGCCAAGGCTACGGCAAAGAGCCGATGCCCCCGCACTCCCTGACCCTGACCCTGGTTGGCGCTGGCCTGCTGTGGGTGGGCTGGTTCGGCTTCAACGCCGGCTCCAACCTGGAATCGAACGGCTACGCCTCGCTGGCGATGATCAACACCTTCGTCGCCACCGCCGCCGCCGGCCTGTCCTGGATCGTCGTCGAGTGGGTCACCAAGAAGAAGCCGTCGGCCCTGGGCTTGGCTTCGGGCGTGGTCGCCGGCCTCGTCGCCGTCACCCCCGCCGCCGGTTTCGCCGGCCCGATGGGCGCGGTGATCCTGGGTCTGGTCGTTTCGCCGATCTGCATCTTCTTCTGCTCGGTCGTGAAGAACGCGCTGAAGTACGATGACAGCCTGGACGCCTTCGGCATCCACGGCATCGGCGGCATCGTCGGCGCCCTGGGCACCGGCCTGCTGGTCAACCCCGTCTGGGGCGGCGCCGGCATCGTCGACTACACCACCTGCGCCAAGGACGGCGACATCTCGACCTGCGATGCTCTGGCCACCTACACGCCGATCGGCCAGCTGATCATCCAGGCCAAGGCCGTCTGCCTGACCGTCCTGTGGTCGGCGGTCGCCTCGGCCATCGTCTTCTTCGTGATCAAGCTGGTGATCGGCCTGAAAGCCTCGCCGGAAGCCGAAGAAGAAGGTCTGGACATCTCCGAACACGGCGAACGCGCCTACCACAGCTAAGGCTGAGGCAGGTTCGGTCCAGAAGTTCGGATCGGGAGGGCGCGGAAGCTTCGGCTTCCGCGCTTTTCTTTTGGGTCGACGCCCCGGAGGACATGCTCTCACGGCAAGGCCTCGGCCAATCGAGTCACGAAGTCGGCGTGAGTGCGTGTCCCCAACGCCATCCACGGCGCTGCAGCGTTTTAGAACGGCCCGCCCAGCCGGCAGCGCTTCACCCACCAGTCGGGCCGCATCCGCTCGAGCCGCTCGGTCAGCCCCTCGGCCTCTATGTCGCCGGCGCACAGGGCGAAGCAGGTGGCGCCGGAGCCGGACATCCGAGCCAGCAGGGTCTCGGGCTCGTCGGCCAACAGGTCCAGCACCTGGCCGATGCGCGGCTCCAGGGCCACGGCCGGCGCCTGCAGGTCGTTGCGGGTGAAGCCGGCCAGCCAGGCGCAGACCTCCTCGACGCTTTCCAGCCCGTCCAGCAACGGCGGCGGGGCCTCGCCCTCCGGCGCGACGGCCGCGTCGTAGGCCCGGTAGACCGCGCCGGTCGGCGACGGGACCAACGGGTTGACCAACACGGCGTGCAGCTCCGGCAGGGCCGGCGCGGGCGACAGGCGTTCGCCCCTGCCCTGCGCCATCACCGGCGCGCCCCACAGGCAGGCCGCGCCGTCCGCGCCCAGGCTTCCCGCCACGGCTTCCAGGTCGGCGTCGGACAGGTCGGGAGCCAGGGCCTCGCGCAGCAGCCGCAGGGCCGCGCCGGCGTCGCTCGACCCGCCGCCCAGGCCGGCGGCGATCGGCAGGGCCTTGTCGAGGATCAGGCGGAAGGGCGGCAAGGGTCCGCCGAGCCGGGCGTGGAGGGCGTCGGCGGCCCGCACCACCAGGTTGCCGTCGTCCAGCGGGATCTCGCGGCCGAACCGCCCCGTGGTCTCGAAGCTGGGCGCGTCGGCCGCCCGCAGGCTGACCCGGTCGCCGACGTCGGCGAACAGCATCAGGCTGGAGATCGGATGATAGCCGGCCGCGTCGGGCCCGCCGACGTGCAGGAACAGATTGACCTTGGCCGGGGCGAAGGCGTCGAGGCGCATGGCGGGCCTTTGAAAGCGTCTGGAAGTCGTGGTCGCCCGGTTTATCCGGGCGGCTCAAGCGGCGCTACTGGGTCGAGGCGATCCTGGCGGGCGGACCGTTCAGGCCGTCCTTCAACTTGGCCTCGGCCTCGGCCTTCTGCTTGGCGTCGGGTTCGAGGCTCAGCACGCGCTGCCACTGGTAGCGGGCCTCGACCGTGCGCCCGACCCGCCAGTAGGCGTCGCCCAGGTGGCCGTTGACGTCCGGGTCGCCCGGCTCCAGCTCGACGGCCTGTTCCAGCTTGGCCACGGCGGTCTTGTAGTCGCCCTGGCGGTAGTAGCCCCAGCCCAGGGAGTCGAGCATGGCCCCCGACTGCGGCCGGGCGTCGACCGCCTTCTGGACCATGGCGATGGCCTCGGGCAGGTGCAGGCCGCGGTCGATCCACGAATAGCCGAGATAGTTCAGCAGGTCCGGCTCGTCCGGGCTGATCTTGACCGCCGTCAGCAGGTCATGCTCGGCGTCGTCCCAGCGGCCGGCCCGTTCCAGCGCGATGCCGCGCATGTAAAGCAGCCGCCAGTCGGGCTTGTCGCCCTCGCCGGCGATCAGCGGGTCCAGGGCGGCGGCCGACTCGGCCCAGCGCTCGTTGGCCCGCAGCAGGTCGGCATAGGTGATCTGGGCGTCGCGGTCCTTGGGCGCGGCGGCGGCCGACTGCTGGGCCAGGGCGACGGCCTTCTCCTTGTCGCCGGCGGTCTGGTAGCTCCAGGCCAGCTTGGACTGGGCCGCGACATAACGGGCCGAGGTCGGCGCCACCTTGGCGTAGGCCTCGCGGGCTCCGGCATGGTCGTCGTCCTGGGCCAGCAGGTCGCCGACCAGCAGCCAGGCGTCGTCGCGCTTGGGGTCCAACCTCAGGGCCAGGCGCAGATAGGCCAGGCCGAACTGGCTCTGGCGCTCGCTGGCGAAGGTGGCGGCGCAGGCGACCAGCATGTGGGCGGCGCCCTGCTTGTCGGTCGCCATGGCCGGCGCCGAGCCGCGCGCCGCGGCCCGGGCCCGGGCCATCCGCAGACCCTGATCGTCGGGATCGCGGGCCAGGGCCGCGTCGTACAGCGCCACGGCGTCGGCGTGACGCTTGCGACGCTCCAGGAACGCGCCGTAGTCCTCGACGAACAGCCCCCGGGCGTTCTCGATCGCCATCAGCGCCTTGTAGTCGGTCTCGGCCTCGTCATAGCGCTTGGCGCGCTCGTAGAGCCGCGCCTGGCTCAGCTGGCCGAAATACTGCACGAACCGGTCGCCCTGCAGCTCCGGCCGCGTCACGGCGCCGTTGTTGTCGCCCGCGGCGGCGGCCAGCCACGGGGCCAGCAGCACGGCGGCCGGACGATGCGGGAAGCCCAGGGTCTCGGTCTTCAGCAGGGTCTGGGCGTCGCGGCCCTTGCCGCTGGCCATCAGGTCGACCACCCGGGTCAGGACGCCCAGCCGGCGGACCTGCTCGTTGGAGTCGGTTCCGCGCGGGGCCATGGCGGCGGCGCGCTGCACGTCGCCGGCCAGCAGGGCGGCGGTGAAGGCCCGGTCGGCCAGCACGCCCGGATCCTCGTCCAGCTGGCGCGCCTCGTCGAAATAGGTCGCGGCCTGGGCGTTCGAGCCATTCAGCAGAGCCGCCTGCCCGGCCAGGAACTGGCCGTAGGCCGACCGGCTCGAGCCCCAGGCGGAGCCCATGACGAGCTGGCCGCGCAGGTCTGGGGCCGGCTTGGCGGCGGCGCAGGCGGTCAGGGCCGAGGCCGAAACGAGGGCAAGGAGAAGCTTGATACGCGTCATGTCCGCACCCTCATCGGTTTCCCGTCGCGCCGCAAGAAAAAGGCGCGGTCCAAGTTCGGACCGCGCCTCCTAGGCTTTCATCGGGGCCTTTCGAAGGCCTGCCGCTACATGTTCGGGTAGTTCGGCCCGCCGCCGCCCTCGGGCGTGGTCCAGACGATGTTCTGCGACGGATCCTTGATGTCGCAGGTTTTGCAGTGGACGCAGTTCTGGGCGTTGATCTGGAAGCGCGGATCGGTCCCCTGCTCGTTGTAGAGCACCTCGTAGACGCCCGCCGGGCAGTACAGCCGGGCCGGTTCGCCGTACTTGGGCAGGTTCACCGCGATCGGGACTGTCGGGTCCTTCAGCGTCAGGTGGGCAGGCTGGTCTTCCTCGTGGTTGGTGGCCGAGATGAACACCGAGCTCAGCTTGTCGAAGCTGATCACGCCGTCGGGCTTGGGATAGACCAGCGGCTTGTAGTCCTTGGCCAGGCCGGTCGATTCCGCGTCGGTCTTCTCGTGCTTCAGGGTGCCGAAGAACGAGAAGCCGCCAAACAGGTGCGTGCACCACATGTCGAACATGCCCAGCGCGCCGCCCAGGGCGGTTCCGAACTTGCCCAGCAGCGGCTTGGCGTTGCGGACGACCTTCAGTTCCTTGGCCACCCACGACGTCTCGTAGAGGTCCTGGTAGGCGACCAGCTCGTCGCTGGCCCGGCCCGCGCCCAGCGCCTCGAAGGCGGCGTCGGCGGCCAGCATGCCGGTCTTGACCGCGTTGTGGCTGCCCTTGATGCGCGGCACGTTGACGAAGCCGGCCGAGCAGCCGATCAGCGCCCCGCCCGGGAAGGTCAGCTTCGGCACCGACTGATAGCCGCCCTCGGTGATGGCCCGCGCGCCGTAGGCGATGCGCTTGCCGCCTTCCAGGTGGGGCTTGACCGCGGCATGGTGCTTGAAGCGCTGGAACTCGTCGAACGGCGACAGCCAGGGGTTCTTGTAGTTCAGGTGCACGACGTAGCCGATGGCCACGTAGTTGTCCCCGAAGTGGTACATGAAGCTGCCGCCGCCGGTCTGGTTGTCCAGCGGCCAGCCGGTGGTGTGCTCGGCCAGGCCCGGCTGGTGCTTGTCGGCCGGCACCTGCCACAGCTCCTTGATGCCGATGCCGAACTTCTGCGGCGACTTGCCCGCCGACAGGTCGAACTTGGCGATCAGCTGCTTGGCCAGCGAGCCGCGCACGCCCTCGGCGATGAACACGTACTTGCCGTGCAGCTCCATGCCCGGCTGGTAGTCGGGCTTGCGGTGGCCGTCCTTGGCCACGCCGACCACGCCGACCACGACGCCCTTCAGCGAGCCGTCGTCGTTCCAGACCATGTCCGAGGCGGCGAAGCCCGGATAGATCTCGACGCCCAGCTCCTCGGCCTGGGCCGCCAGCCAGCGCGAGAGATTGCCCAGCGAGGCGATGTAGCAGCCGTGGTTGTGCATGAACGGCGGCATGGCGAACATCGGCAGCGAAAGATCGCCCGACGGGCCCAGCAGCCGGAAGACGTCCTTGGTGACCGGGGTCTCCAGCGGCGCGCCGCGTTCCTTCCAGTCGGGGAACAGCTCGGCCAGGCCCTTGGGATCGATCACCGCGCCCGACAGGATGTGGGCGCCGACTTCCGAGCCCTTTTCCAGCACGGCCACCGAAACCTCGGTCCCGGCCCTGGCCGCCAGTTGCTTGAGTCGGATGGCGGCCGAAAGGCCCGCCGGTCCGCCGCCGACGATGACGACGTCGTATTCCATCGACTCGCGTTCGAGCTCTTCGCCCATAACATCTCCCGCCCGGGCGCACGCTGCCCGCGTTCTTGCTGTTTGAATCGCAGCTTATCGTGAGGTGACGCGGAGGTGGTCAAGAATAAACAGATGTTTTTTGCTGCGATGCAGCGCAGGCCCGGCGTGGCGACCCGCGAAACTTCGTACTAAGAGAAGCGTATGAACCTCGCCGTCGACCCGCGCGCCGTGGAAAGCCTGCTCGCCTTCTGGGCCGATGCGGGCGTCGAGGCGTCGTACGCGGACGATCCGATCGACCGCCTGGCCGAGGGCGCGGCCCTGCTGCGGGCCCGCAAGGAGCCCGCCGCCCCGGTCGCCGTCACACCCGTCGCCACACCAGCCTTCGGACGCGGACCCGACCTGGGCGCCGCCGTCGCCGAGGCCCAGGCCCTGGCCGCCGCCTGCGCCGACCTGCCCGCCCTGGCCGCCGCCATCGCCGCCTTCGACGGCTGCCCGCTCAAGACCCAGGGCGCGCGCCAGGCCGTGGTTTCGCGCGGGCCGGCCGACGCGCCCCTGATGATCATCGGCGAGGCCCCCGGGGCCGACGAGGACCTGCAGGGCGCGCCGTTCGTCGGCCGCGCCGGCCAACTGCTGGACCGCATGCTCAAGGCGGCCGGCGTGCTGGACCGCGCCTTCGTCACCAACACCGTGTTCTGGCGTCCGCCGGGCAACCGCACGCCGACCCCGCAGGAGCAGGCCGTCTGCGCGCCCTTCCTCGAGCGGGCGATTCAACTGGTCCAGCCCAAGATCCTGCTGCTGGTGGGCGGCGCCTCGGCAAAGAGCATGCTTCGTCGTGACGAAGGCATATTGTCGCTGCGGGGACGGTGGTTCGAATGGACCTCCAGCGACGGCGCCAACGAGCTCCCGGCCTTGCCCACCTTGCATCCGGCGTTCCTGCTGCGTCAGCCGGCGGCCAAGAAGAAGGCCTGGGCCGACATGCTTATGCTCAGCGAGAGGCTTGATCGTCCGGAGCGTCCCAACTAGAGATTCGGGCGACCAGTTGGACACGGGACGCGTCGGGGAGCCTTTCGGGGCTAGGGCGCGGAAACGCATTGCAGCTTCTTGCTCGCCCTCTGGCCGTTTTCTCGGCCTTCGTGTTTTGCCTCGCGGTCGCTTTCAGCGTCCCCATGAGCGCCCGCGCCTCGGCGCTGGAGCCGCTGTCCGAGGCCGACGCCCGATTCTATCGCGCCGCCTTCGCCGCCGCCGACCACGGTGATTTCGACGCCGCCGAGGCCGCCGCGGCCAACGCCCGCGACCGCAGCCTGCGGGGCCGGCTGGAATTCTCCAAGATCATGCATCCGCGCGCCTATGCGGCCAGCTATGACGAGTTGACCGACTGGCTGGCGTCCTACGGCGACCAGGCCGGCGCGGACCGGGTCTACGCCCTGGCCGTCAAGCGCAAGCCAGCCCGCGTCGCCGCGCCGAAGATCCCGGCCCTGTTCGTGGCCGGCGCCAAGGGTCCCGCCCCCGCCGACAGGGCCCGCGCCGCCCGCGAAGCCTATTATTCCGGCGACGTGAAGAAGGCCCTGACCCTGGCCCAGGCCGCGGGCGAGCCCTGGATCGCCGGCCTCGCCGCTTTCCGCCTGCAGTCCTATGCCCAGGCCCGGACCTATTTCGAACGCGTCGCCGACGACGACAACCAGGACGAATGGCTGCGCTCGGCCGCCGCCTTCTGGGCCGCGCGCTCGGCGGCGTCCGGCGGCCAGGCCCGCGACGTCGAGGACCTGCTCAGCGCCGCCGCCCGCGCGCCCAACACCTTCTACGGCATGATCGCCGCCCGCCAGCTGGCCCTGTCCGGCCTGGCCCTGGCCCAGGACGACCCGATCGCCGCCCTGCTGACCAAGGTTTCCTACGACGGCCCGGACACCGCCTCGCTGGCCCGCCTGCTGACCGCCGATCCCCGCGCCCGCCGCGCCGCCGCCCTGGCCCAGATCGGCCGCTGGGCCGAGGCCGGCCAGGAGCTGCGCGCCGGCCTGTCCCTGGCCAGCGACGATCCCAAGGCCCGGGGCGACTGGACCGACCTGGCCCTGGCCCTGAACGAGAAGGCCCCGCTGAACGCCGGCCGCTCGGTCAAGCGCGTGGGCGGCGAGGACTATCCCCTGCCCCCGCTGGAACCCAAGGGCGGCTTCACGATCGACAAGGCCATGGTCTACGCCCTGGTGCGCCAGGAAAGCCGCTTCGACCCCTACGCCACCTCCGGCGCCGGCGCGGTGGGCCTGATGCAGCTGATGCCGATCGCCGCCGCCCGCGCCGCCGGCGACGACAAGCTGCTGGCCGACACCAGCCCCCTGCTCGACCCCAGCTTCAACCTGCGGGTCGGCCAGGACTATTTCACCTGGCTGATGGACCGGGGCCTGCAGAGCCCCGACCTGTTCCGCGCTGTGGCGGCCTACAACGGCGGCCCGGGCACCCTGATCAAGACCCAGCAGCAGCTGGGCGGCGCCGACTGCGATCCGCTGCTGCTGATCGAGAGCCTGCCGGCCCAGGAAACCCGCAACTACGTCGAAAAGGTCATGGCCTCGTACTGGACCTATCGCAAGCTGATGGGCGCCGAGACCCGCACCCTGGACGCCGTGGCCAGCGGCGCGCGGGTGATTGATTTCAGGTTGGATCAGTAAGCGGAGTGGCGGCCCCTACTGCTGGCTCCCTCAAGGATTCCGTTCAGTTTTGGTGGTTCCGCAATGGTGGAGGCGCGGGGCTGGTTCTGGTGGTGCTGGTTCTGCTTGCGCTTCTATTGCTAGCTCGACCAGTGGGGCGCTCAACGTCGCTGACCGGTGTGGTCACCGCGATCCATCTCGACGACAGAAAGAATCATCCCGCTTTCAACGCCTGGGTCGATATAGGCGGGAACCGAATTATCGTCGGTCTGTCCGCGAGCCATGAATGCGATATCGGCTCGCCGATCACGATCCTGAAAACGCGAACCATCTTCGGCTCGCGCTACATGGCGGCTAACGACTGTCACCCTCCACTGCCGCTGCGACGATAGGCTCAGACCTTCAGCCGCACGGCCCTTGGCTTCAGCCGCCCCAGCAGCGCCTTCAGCGGGTCGCCGCCGGGCTTGAAGCCACCGGCCGCCTCGACGGCTTCTCGCGACGCCAGGACCGCCAACGGCCGCCCGAACAGGCCCGGCGCGGCGATGAAGGCCGGCTTGCCACCGCCGCCCGCCAGGTGGGCCTCGACGGGCGTGCGCCAGGTTTCCGGCAGGACCAGGTCCTCGCCCAGCGCCAGGATCCAGGCGCTCCTGGCCGCCGCGCAGCCGGCCGCCAGCCGCGTCCCGGCGTCGCCCGCAGCCTGAACCACCCGCGCCCCGCTGTCCTCGGCGATGGCCAGGGTGGCGTCGGTCGAGCCGGCGTCGGCGAACACCACCGCCTTGACCAGGCCGTCTACGGCGGCCGGCACCAGCAGCGGCAGGACGTGGACCAGGCGCGCGGCGCTGTCGTGGGTGGGCAGGACGACGGTGATCATGGGTCCTGCTTCCGATCCGACGCGGCGCGGGTCAAGCCGAGACTTCGCCGGGCGAAGCATGGCATAGCCGGCCCATGACCCCAGACAAGACCTACGCCGCCTTCCTGTTCGACATGGACGGCACGGTGCTCGACTCCATCGCGGTGGCCGAACGGGTCTGGGGCGCCTGGGCGCTGCGTCACGGTCTGGACGTCGAGGCCTTCCTGCCGACCATCCACGGCGTGCGCGCCGAGGAGACGATCCGCCGCCAGAACCTGACGGACATCGATATCGCGCTGGAAACCGAGGCGATCCTGCGGGGCGAGCTCGGCGATGTGGAGGGCGTGATCCCGATCCCGGGCGCCGAGGCCTTCCTGCGCGCCCTGCCGGCCGATCGCTGGGCCGTCGTCACCTCCGCCCAGCGCGAACTGGCCTTGCGGCGCATGGCCGCCGCCGGCCTGCCCCTCCCCGCCGTGCTGATCACCGCCGAGGACGTCACGCGCGGCAAGCCCGCGCCGGACAGCTACGCCCTCGCCGCCCAGCGCCTGGGCGTCGCGGCCGACGCCTGCCTGGTCTTCGAGGACGCCCCCGCCGGCCTGCTGGCCGGCGAAGCGGCCGGAGCCGAGGTGGTCGTGATCACCGCCACGCACCGTGACCCGTTCGAAACCTCCCACCCCGTCCTCGCCGGCTACGAAGGCGTCCAGGTCGTGGTCGATCAGGACGGCCTGCGCCTGACGGTCGCTCCGGCCTAGAACAGGGAGAGCTGGTCGCCCGCCTTGGCCGGCACGGCGAACTGGGCCAGGTCCAGCGGGGGCAGCTTGTTGTCGAGCCCGAACCGGGTCCGCGCCAGGTGGAACCGCTGGCTCATCACCTGGGCCACGGGCCCCTCGCCGGTCATGCGCTTGCCCCATTCGGAGCTGTAGGCCGCGCCGCCCCGCATCTGGCGGACCAGCGACATCACCCGCTTGGCGCGGTCGGGATGCTCGGCCGCCAGCCATTCCTCGAACAGGTCCTTGATCTCCAGCGGCAGGCGTACGGCGACATAGCCCGCCGTGGTCGCCCCGGCCGCGGCGGCCGCTTCCAGCACCCCTTCCATCTCGTGGTCGTTCAGCGACGGGATGGACGGGGCGAACATCACCGTGGTCGGCACGCCGGCCGCCACGAGCTGGCGCACGGCGTCGATCCGGCGCTTGGGCGTGGCGGCGCGCGGCTCCATGCTGCGCGACAGGCGATGATCCAGGCTGGTGATCGACACCGCCGCCCGCGCCAGCCCCGCCTGGCCCATCGGCCCCAGGATGTCGAGATCGCGGGTGATCAGGTTCGACTTGGTGATGATCGTGAACGGGTGGCGGAACCGCTGGAGGGTCTCAAGCACCGCCCGCGTCACCCGCAGCTTGCGCTCGTCGGGCTGGTAGGGATCGGTGTCGCCGCCGATATGGATGACCTTGGGGACGTATTTCGGCTTGGACAGCTCGCGCTCCAGCAGCTTGCCGGCCTCGGGCTTGAAATAGATCTTCGTCTCGAAATCCAGGCCCGGCGAGTGGCCCAGATAGGCGTGGGCCGGCCGGGCGTAGCAGTAGATGCAGCCGTGGCTGCACCCCCGATAGGGATTGATCGAGCTCTCGAAGCCGACGTCCGGGCTGTCGTTGCGGGCGATGATGGTCCGCGACTTCATCGGCTGGACCGTGGTGGCGATCTGGGCCGGCTCCTCCTCCTCGCCCCAGCCGTCGTCGAAGGCCTCGCTGACCTGGGACTCGAAGCGGCCGGTGCGATTGGACTTGGCGCCGCGCCCCCGAACACTGGATGGCGGATGACCGGGAAGATTGGCGGGAGCGACCATGGGCCGATCATGAACCGCCGATGAGAACATTTCAAGAACACAAACATCGACAGCCAGCGACGCGGGATTCCGCCTCATGGTCCAGAATCGTCACCAACCACTCGAAAAACCCGCCCCGAAACCTCAAACCAGAGGTCAGACGTCTAGAAATTGGTCCCGACCGTCATAAAAATTGACAGTACACTGCCCACAACGCGAGCGTTCGAAGCTTGGCCATAGCCGAGCTCTACCAGATACCGTTGCGGTTGCGCATTGCCAATGCTAGCAAAATCGAAACTGGACCTGATACGAAGACCCGTTGACGGTTTCGGACGAGAGGTGGCGAGCTGGACATGACTTCCACGAACGCGAACTCGACCTCCTCCACCCTGCCCCGAGACCAGACCCTGATCCTGGCCCGCCTGGTCACCGCCGCCTCGCGCGCCTTCGATCGCGACCCGGACGAGGCGCGTGAACTGGTGCGGCGCGCCAGCCAGTTGCTGGAGGAAGAGGTCCAGCGCCTCACCCGCGACCAGCAGACGGGCAAGCTGGCGCCCTGGCAGGTGCGCACGGCGACCGACTTCATCGACCGCAACAGCGACCGCAACCTGCAGGTCCGGGACGTGGCCGCGGCGGTTCGCCTGAGCCCCAGCTACTTCTCGCACGCCTTCAAGGAAAGCTTCGGTCTGTCGGCCAAGAGCTACATCATCCAGCGGCGCATCGCCCGGGCCAAGCAGCTGATGCTGACCACCCGCGACAGCCTGGCCCAGATCGCCCTGGCCTGCGGCTTCTCCGATCAGGCCCACTTCTGCCGATCCTTCGGCGGGTTGGTGGGCCAGCCGCCCAGCCGCTGGCGTCGCAGCCACCTGGATCGCCCGACCGACGCCCCCGCCATGGCCGCCTGAATGCGCTCGTCTTTGCTCTTTTCCTCTTGTCCAAGGCGCACCGCGCACCAGATTTGAATCTCCTAGAGGAGATCGACTTGTCTTCACCGTTCCAAGGGCACGAGGTCGAAGCGCGGCTACGCCCCGCCGCCAGCGCCTATGCTTTCGACCTCGATCACACGCTGTCTTCGGTCGTCGCCTTGGAATCCCGGGTTCCGGCCGACGCCTTCACGGCGCGCATCCTCGGGACCGAGCGGTTGGGCAACGGCGTGGTGATCAGCGAGAACGGCCTGGTGCTGACCATGGCCTATCTGATCACCGAGGCCAGCGAAGTCGTCCTGACGCTCAACGACGGCAAGCGCGTGCAGGCCCACGTCCTGGGCTTCGACGGCCAGACCGGGCTGGGCCTGGTCCAGGCGCTGGAGCCCCTGGGCCTGCCGGCGCTGCGGATCGGCTCCTCGAAGGTCCTGGAGTCCGGCAGTCCGGTGGTCATCGCCGGGGCCGGCGGACGCGCGCACGCGGCCGCCGGACGGGTGCTGACCCGCATGCCGTTCGCCGGCTACTGGGAGTACCTGCTGGACGAGGCGATCATCACCGAACCGGCTCATCCGCATTGGAGCGGCGCGGCCCTGATCGGCCCCGAGGGCGAACTGGTCGGCGTCGGCTCGCTCAGCCTGTCGGGTCAGTCGCGCGACGGCCTGGCCAAGCCCATGAACATGTTCGTGCCCGCCGAGCTGCTGCCGCCGATCCTGGACGACCTGGCGCGCGGCCGCCCCGCCCATCCGCCCCGCCCCTGGCTGGGCGTGTTCGCCCAGGAGACCGAATCCCAGGTCATCCTGGTCGGCGTGTCGCCGGGCAGCCCCGCCGCCCGCGCCGAACTGCACGCCGGCGACCTGATCCTGGCCGTGGCCGGCGACGAGGTCTCCGACCTGACCGAGTTCTACACCGCCCTCTGGGACCAGGGACCGGCGGGCGTCACGGTCCCGCTGCGCATCCAGCGCGAGCACGACGTGTTCGAGGTCGAGATCCGCTCGGTCGACCGTAACGCGCTGCTGAAGAAGCCCAGGCTCAACTAGCCGGCTCGACCGCCTCCTCACGACCTGAAATCCGCCCCGCCTTCGCGAGGGCGCTAAACGCTTTCGGCCGCCCGACAGCGCCTGTCGGCGGCCGTTTGCGATCGCTCGAGAGACAGGCCGCGACCGCCGCCGCGCGGTCGTCCCGACCCGCCGCTCACGATTGTTGAATGTTGTGGCTTGTATGACAATTCGGGCCGGTTTAATAAAACAAGTTAATTAAAGTGTGTTCCCGGCAGCGCAGCGGCGACCCAGTGTCGACCACCGCGCCCAGGGTCAAAAAACACCGGGCGAGCACAGCCAAAGGCGTGCTGAAATTGGGAGAGGGAAAAAGTGAATAAGAAGAAGATGTTGCTGGTCTCGACCGCAACGGTGGCCTGGGCGTCCAGCCTGTTCGTGGCGGCGGCGCAGGCCCAGACCAGCGGGGGCGAAACCAAGGACTCCGCCGAACAGATTTCCGAAGTCGTCGTCGTGGGCCAACGCAAGGCCATCCAGACGGCGCAGGAACTGAAGAAGAATTCCGAACAGATCGTCGATTCGATCACCGCCGTGGACATCGGCGGCCTGCCAGACCGCTCGGTCACCGAGGCGCTGCAGCGCGTGCCCGGCGTGACCATCGGCCGGACCACCCAGCCCCGCGACGTCGACCGCCTCAACGCCGAAGGCTCCGGCATCCAGATCCGCGGCCTGACCTGGGTCCGCTCCGAGCTCAACGGACGCGACATCTTCTCCGCGCGCGGCGGCCGGGCCATCTCGTGGGAAGACGTGACGCCCGAGCTGTTCGCCGGCGTGGACGTCTACAAGAACCCGTCTGCCGACATCGTCGAAGGCGGTTTGGGCGGCACGGTGAACCTGCGCACGCGCATGCCGTTCGACCAGACCAAGCGCCAGCTGGCCTTCTCGGCGGACTACACGCGCGGCGACCTGCGCAAGGAAGGCACGCCGTCGGGCAGCCTGCTCTACAGCGACCGCTTCGACACCCCGGACGGCGGCGAGTTCGGCGTGCTGCTCAGCCTTTCGAGCTCGAAGCTGAAGACCGCGGTGAACACCATCGCCATCGACCCCTACGACGCCCACGGGGTCGGGGTCCAATCGTCCTATGACGGCGGAAGCACGTTCAACTTCAACGGCGACAACTCGATCGCCGGCCAGCCCCTGAGCCGCGTGTTCGTGCCGGTCGGCATCCAGTACCGCAACAACCTCCAGGACCGGAAGCGCGAGGGCTACTACGCGGCCTTCCAGTACCGGCCCAACGAGAACCTCGAGTTCTACACCACCCTCTTCCGCACCGAGGCCAAGCAGACCTTCCAGGACCGCTTCGCCCAGACCTCGGCCTGCTGCTCGGCGACCAACAACCAGTCGTTCGTGGTGGGACCGGCGGCCGGCACCACGTTCAAGTACGACGCTGACGGCAACTTCCTGAGCGGCCAGCTGGTCGACGGCGGCGGCGGCGGCAACGGCGTGGCCAACTCGTTCCTGCTGAACCTGGGCACCCGCTACGGAACCGTCGAGGACAACACCAACGACGTCTCGGCGGGCTTCACCTGGTCCAACGACCGATGGGTCGTGAACGGCGACCTGCAGTACGTCTATTCGCACCGTGAAGGTAAGGACCTGACGGTCTACAACACCATCACCCAGCCTGGCGGGTTCGGCCTGGACCTGACCGGCAAGCTGCCGAAGATCACCATGACGAACGCCACGGGCAATCCGTCGATCTTCAATCTCTACGCCGCGATGGACCACCTCGACGACAACGACGCCCGGGAATACGCGGGCAAGTTCGACGCCACCTACACCTTCGACGACGACTCGCTGATCAAGGACTTCAAGATCGGCGCCCGCGCCACCTCGCGCGACGCGACTTCGCGCGACGCGGGCTACAACTGGGCGCTCATCTCCGCGCCTTGGGCCACGCGGGTCACCGCCACGGCCGACAAGTACACCCAGCACCAGGAAACGGTGGCGTTCGACAACTTCTTCAAGGGCGACGTCGCCGTTCCCGGCCTGATCATGCCGGGGTTCGACCTGGCGCGCAGCACCTCGGGGCTGGCGACCTATCTGGACCAGGTGGTGTGGAACGGCCCCGTCCCCGGCGGCGGGCCGGCCTATAACGACGGCGAGTACGGCTATTACCCGCCGGGCGGCCCGAACGGCACGATCCCGTCCTGGGGCGCGGCCGGCGGAACCTACAGCCCGTTCAAGCAGGGCACCATGATGAGCTACATGCCCATCTGGGCGGCGCCGACCGGCAGCATCAACTACTGGCAGCCGCTCGACGGCGTGAACTCCAGCTACGCCAATTCCGGCGGCCGCGGCACCAACCGCCAGTGGGAGAAGACCGGCGCGATCTACGCCAAGGTCCGCTTCGGCGGCGACAACCTGCCCATGACCTGGGGCGGCGAGGCGATGAGCTGGGACGGCAACTTCGGCCTGCGGGTCGTCAAGTCCAAGGTGGACGGCCAGGGCTATGGGACGGTCGGCTATATCGACCCCGCCCAGAAGCGCTTCGCCTCGCCCGCCGCCCAGGCCAAGATCGACTTCGCCGACGGCCAGCCCTTCGCCTCGGTCGGCGGCAGCGACTACACCGACGTCCTGCCCAGCCTGAACCTGCGCCTGAAGGCCAAGCCCAACGTCTTCTTCCGGTTCGCCGCCTCGAAGAACATCGTCCGGCCCGACTTCTTCCAGCTGGACCCGTCGGTCTCGATGTCGGCCACCCTGCAGTCGCGCAACGCCACCGCGGCCGACAACATCATCAACCCGACGACCGGAACGCCCTACACCCAGGCCCAGCTGGACACGGCGGCGGCTGGCGGCCAGGCGGTGCAGTACCACACCGACGTCGCCTTTGGCTTCTACTCGGGCAATCCGAACCTCAAGCCGATGCGCGCCAACTCGTACGATGTGTCGGGCGAGTGGTACTTCCGCGGCGGCATGCTGTCGGCTGGTCTCTTCAAGAAGGACGTCTACGACTACATCCAGTCGACCCAGACCTTGATGACCATCACCAAGGACAACGGCGAGTCCGTCCAGGCGGTCGGAACCGTGCCCCAGAACATGGGCCACGGCGAAATCTACGGCGTCGAGCTGCAGTATCAGCAGTTCTACGACTTCCTGCCGGGCGCCTTCGGGGGCCTGGGCACGGAACTCAACGCGACGATCCTGGACAGCAAGGGCACCGCGAACGCCACCAGCAGCACCACCGACGCTTCGCAGATCAATGCTTCGAAGCTGGACCTGCCGCTGGAACAGTTGTCGCGCTACACCTACAACGCGACGCTTCTGTACAGCAAATACGGCATCGACGCCCGCCTGGCCTACAACTGGCGCTCGCGTTACCTGATGAGCGCCTCGGCCTCGAACCTGATGGTGCCGGTCTATGCCGAGGACTACGGCCAGTTGGACGGCTCGATCCTCTACTCGGTCACGCCGCAGGTGAAGGTGGGGATCCAGGCGGTCAACCTGCTCAACACCAAGTACGAGCTGGAGATGGACCAGCGGGATTCCTGGTTCCTCGGCACGCAGGGGAATTTCTCGGAGTCCCTGGTCCGCAAGCACAGCTGGACCGTGAGCGATCGCCGCGTGTCGTTCATCATCCGCGGGACTTTCTAGCCCCGGGCTGATCTTCTGGACCAAAGGCCCCGCCGGCTCGCCGCCGGCGGGGCCGACTTCCAACGACACAAGAAGGCGGCATGGGAAACCCTGGGAAAATCTCGCACCTGGTGATCGCCGGAGGCGGCACCGCCGGATGGATGGCCGCGGCCTTCTTCTCCAAGATCTTCCCGCCGCACCACATGCGGATCACCCTGGTGGAGTCCGCCGAGATCGGCACGATCGGCGTCGGCGAGGCCACGATCCCGCCGATCACCTTCTTCAACCAGGTGATCGGCGTCGACGAAGCCGACATGCTGTCGGCCACCCAGGGCAGCTTCAAGCTGGGCATCGAGTTCGTCGGCTGGCGCGAGCCCGACCACCGATACATCCACCCGTTCGGGTCCTTTGGCGGGCCGATCAACGGGGTGTCCTTCCACGCCTATTGGCTGAGGGCGCGCAAGCTCGGCTACCGGCCCGATCTGTCGGAGTTCTCGCTCAGCGCCCTGGCCGCCAAGGCCGGCCGCTTCGACTGGCGCGTGGACGACCCGCGCGATCCCCGCGCGGCCATGGCCCACGCCTACCATTTCGACGCCTCGCTCTACGCCAAGCTCCTGCGGCGCGTCGCCGAGGGCCGCGGGGTCAAGCGGCTGGAGCGGACCATCCGCGAGGTGAACCTCGATCCGCTGGACGGCGCGATCGCCTCGCTGCTGCTCGACGACGGTCAGCCCCTGGAGGGCGACTTCTTCATCGACTGCTCGGGCTTTCGGGCGCTGCTGATCGAGGGCGCACTGGGGGTCGGGCACGACGACTGGTCGGCGCTGCTGCCGGCCGACCGCGCGGTGGCCGTTCCGTCGACCCGGTACGAGGATCCCATCCCCTACACCCGCGCCACCGCCCTGGCCGCCGGCTGGCAGTGGCGCATCCCGCTGCAGCATCGCACCGGCAACGGCTATGTCTATTCCAGCCAGCACATCGGCGACGACCAGGCCGCCGAGACCCTGCTGGCCAACCTGGCGCGCGAGCACCCCGACAACAGGCCCGAGGCCGATCCGCGCTTCCTGAGGTTCAAGACCGGGCGGCGCAGGCAGTCGCGCTTCAAGAACTGCGCGGCCATCGGCCTGTCGAGCGGGTTTCTGGAGCCCCTGGAATCGACCTCGATCCACCTGATCCAGCATGGCCTGATCAAGCTGGCGGCCAGCTTCCCCCAGGCGAGGAACGACCCGGCGGCGGCGGACCTCTACAACCGGATCATGGGCGAGGAAATGGAGCAGATCCGCGACTTCCTCGTCTATCACTACCATGTCAACGGACGGGTCGGAGAGCCGTTCTGGGACCGCATGCGCCACATGCCGATCCCGGAGTCGCTGCGGGACAAGATCGAGCTGTTCCGCACCCGGGGCCTGACCATCTTCCCCGGCCAGACGATCTTCCAGGAGCCGAACTGGCTGGCGATCATGATGGGCCAGGGCGAAGAGCCGGAAGGCTACGACCCGCTGGCCGACCTGATGGACGACCGCACCCTGGCCGGAAACATCGAGCACGTCCGCGCGATCTGCCGTCAGGTCGTCGACCAGATGCCGCTCCACGCCCAGGTGCTGGAGCGCTACGCGAACAAGACCGTCACGGCCTGACAGGCCGACCGCCCCCGAGAGGAAACGTCCATGCCCACGCCGTTCAAGCACCTCGCCGCCTGCCTGATGACCAGCGCCCTGGCCCTGGCCGGCGCTCCGCTCGCCGTGGCCGCCGACAAGGATCCGCCGCCGCGCGTCGCCAACGGCCTGGCCCAGAAGCCGCCGATGGGCTGGAACAGCTGGAACAAGTTCGCCTGCAACATCGACGAACAGACCGTTCGCCGCATGGCCGACGCCATGGCCTCGAACGGCATGAAGGCGGCCGGCTACGAGTACATCGTGATCGACGACTGCTGGCACGGCGCCCGCGACGCCGGCGGCTTCATCACCTACGACGCCAAGCGGTTTCCCGGTGGGATCAAGGCGCTGTCCGACTACGTCCATTCCAAGGGCCTGAAGTTCGGCATCTATTCGGACGCCGGCCGGCTGACCTGCGGCGGACGGCCGGGCAGCCAGGGGCACGAGTTCCAGGACGCCAAGATCTATGCCGACTGGGGCGTGGACTACCTCAAATACGACTGGTGCTCGACCGGCACGCGCAACGCCGAGGAGGCCTACACCCTGATGGCCGACGCCCTGCGCGAGACCGGCCGCGACATCGTCTTCTCGATGTGCGAGTGGGGCACGGCCAAGCCCTGGCTATGGGCCCAGAACGTCGGCAACCTGTGGCGCACGACTGGCGACATCACCGACAAATGGGACGGCAAGCACGACTACGCCCTGGGCGTCCTGCGCATCGTCGACCTCAACGAGCCGCTCTACCCGTTCGCCGGCGCGGGCCACTGGAACGATCCGGACATGCTGGAGGTCGGCAACGGCGGCCTGACGACCACCGAGTACCAGTCGCACTTCAGCCTGTGGGCCCTGATGGCCGCCCCGCTGATCGCCGGCAACGACATCGCCAACATGGATGAGGCCACGCGCGCCATCCTCCTGAACAAGGAGGTCATCGCCGTGAACCAGGACGCGATGGGCGTGCAAGGCCGCCGCATCCGCGACGACGGCGACCTGGAGGTCTGGTCCAAGCCGCTGGCCGACGGCAGCCGCGCGGTGATCCTGTTCAATCGCAGCGCCGAGGGCCAGTCGATCGCCGTGAACTGGACCGAACTCGGCTACCCCGCCAGCCTGTCGGCCGAAGTCCGCGACCTCTGGGCCAAGAAGGGCCTGGGCAAGATGAAGGGCCGCTTCGCCGCGTCCGTGCCCTCGCACGGCGTGGTGATGGTCAGGATCGCGCCCTAGACGGCGTCTAGGGGCTGGGAATGAGGTCGGGGGCCGGGCATGACGTTATAGTTCTGTCCTCCAGGCGCACCGAAGGGTCCTAAGTCCATGCCCAGCATCGTCCGGCGCCCCGAGCGCTCTGGCGAAGTCTTCTCCCGGCGTGAGGTGGCCCTGCTGGCCGACCTGCCTCAGAGCGTGGCCGACCGCGCGATGGCGGGGCGGGTCCTCGTGGCGGACGCCGACCGGGCCCGCCACCCTGCCCTGCGCCTGCTCCCCGAGTTCGCCGCGCCGTTCGTGGCCGTCATGGGCGGGCTGAAACTGCCCCTGGCCGCTCCCGTCCGCCGCAAGCTCGCCCTGACCCTGGCGCAGCTCGACCTCAAGGCCTTGTCCGAGGCGCGGTTCGAGATCGAGCGCGGGGTTTGGCTGGATTTGTCGTTGCTGGCCTATCCCGCCGCCAGGCGCGCGCGACGCTATCTCGAGATCTGCGGCCAGGCCCTGGACACCCGCGCCGGCTCGGCCCAGGCCTGGGTGGCTCCGCTGGGCATCCTGCTGGTCGACTTCCTCGCCGCCCCGGTCACCGGCGGACTCGATTCGGAAACCCTCTGGGCCCTGACGCTGTACGGCCTGGCGCATGGGATCGGTCCGGGCGGCTGACGCCGCCGGCGTCTCGAAAGCACCGATAGGCTGAAGAAATGGAGGCCCGGCCCGGAATCGAACCGGGGTGCACGGATTTGCAATCCGCTGCGTCACCACTCCGCCACCGGGCCATCCGGGTCAACGCAAAGAAGCGTCGGCGAAGAGGTCGGTTCGAATACAGGAGCCCGCCGCGCTAGGCAATGGCCATGAGCCGGTTGGTCACAGGGTCTTTTCGAGCAGCAGCGCCTTGGTCAGGAAGGCCTGGTCCTGTCCGGCCACGCTTAGCCCCGCCGCGCCGAACAGGGCCGGCAGGTCGGCCTGGGCGTAGGTTGAATAATACGGCTCGTGGAAATAGGCCGGAAAGGCCTCCAACAGCCGCGACAGGTCGGGCTCGTCGGCGGGCTGCACGGAATCGGCGAAGGCCAACACGCCGCCGGGCTTGAGCACACGGGCGATCTCGGCGACCACCACCGGACGCACGCGCGGCGGCAGCTCGTGGAACAGGTAGACGCAGGTCACGGCGTCCAGGCTGGCGTCGGCGAACGGCAGGGCCTCGGCGTTGGCCTGCACCCCGCCCCGGCCCGAACGGCTGCGGGCGGCGGCCAGATAGGCCCGCGACAGGTCCAGTCCCCCGATGGCGGCGCGGGGAAAGGCCGCGTCCAGGTCGCCGAGGAACGCGCCCGAACCGCAGGCCAGGTCGAGCACCTTCAGCCCCCGCTGGTCCTTGCCGCGCCAGTGGCGGGCCAGCAGCGACAGGGCCCGGCGGCGCATGGCCCCGGCCGCGCCGGAGAACAGCGCCTCGACCTGGGCCTCGTAGCGGCGGGCGCTGGCGTCGGTGAACCAGCCTCCCGACTGATAGTGGAAGTTCTGCCGGTAGTAGTTGGGATAGCCTTCGCTCTCGGGCTCATCCCGCACCTCGACGCCGTCGCCCCGGCGGCGGCGCTGGTCGACGGCCCGGGCGTCGGCGATGACGTCCAGCGCTTCGCGGAAGGCGTCCGCGGGATTGCGCGGGCCGTCCCCGGTCGGCGGATAAAGGCCGGCCGCGACGTCGGCGGCGTCCTTGTCGAAGGCGGTCAGATAGGCCTTGCGCAACCGGGCGGCCGAGACCGGCGGGCCCTGGGGTTCGAACCGGGTCTTGGCCGCGCCGCGGGTGGGCTGGGCAAGGGCGCGGGTCACGCCGCCGGCGGCGGTCCACCAGGCGGCCTTGACGGCGGCCTTGGCCCGCTGGCTGGCCCCGTCGAACGCGAAGGCGCCGCGCCCCTTGGGGCCCAGTCCCTTGGGAATCTCTTCCCGGGGCTCGCCCGACTTGCCCGATCGCTCGTCCATGGCCGTCTCCAAGGACGGTCCGCCTTTCGAAAGAGGCGTCGTCCTACCGCGAAAACACTCCGACCAGCTCAATATGCGGCGACCACAGGAACTGGTCCACCGGCAACACCCGCTCCAGGCGGAAGCCGGCGTCGGTCAGCAGCTTGGCGTCGCGGGCGAAGGTCGCCGGATTGCACGATACGCCGACCACGCGGGCCACCTTGGACTTGGCGATCTCGACGTGCTGCTCGTAGGCCCCGGCCCGGGGCGGATCGAGCACGGCCACGTCGATCTTGTTCAGCTCGGTCGACAGCATCGGCCGGCGGGTCAGGTCGCGCGCCTCGGCGGTGATCGCCTTCAGGCCGTTAGCCGTACCGACCGCGCCTTTCAGGGCGGCGATGGCGAGGGCCGAGCTGTCGGCGGCATGCACCCCGCCGATCTCGGCCAGACGGAAGGTGAAGGTGCCCACGCCGCTGAACAGGTCGACGATGCGCGAGGCGCCCTGGGCCGCCTCGACCGCGAACTCGACCATGGCCTTCTCGGCCTGGGGCACGGCCTGCAGGAAGCTGCCGGCCGGCAGCGAGACGACGGCAGGGCCCAGCTTCACCATCGGTTGGCGGGCCATGTAGATCATCTCGCCGGCCATGGTGACCCGGGCGAAATCATGCTCGCCGGCAATCATCGCGGCGCGCACCCGGGCGTCGGCCGACAGGCCGCCGCTCTTGGCCTCGACGCCGGTGATGTCGATGTCCAGACCCGTGGCGGTCAGGGTGACGTGCAGGGTCGGGGCCGACTTGGGGTGTTCCAGGAACGGCGCGGCCAGGCGGGCCAGGGCCGGAAAGGCCGCGACCAGCTTGGGATGGGTGACCGGGCATTCCTCGATCTTCACCAGGTTCCAGGAGCGGCGCTCCTTGAAACCCAGGCGCGCCCCGCCCTTGCCGCCCCGGGCGTGCAGGGCGACGCGGCGGCGCGAGGCCGGCGGCGAGGCGAAGGTCGGCAGGACCTCGGTCTCCAACCCTTCGCGGGCCAGCTGGAACTGGATCTGCTCGCGCTTCCAATCCAGGTACGGCTGGGCGTCCCAGTGCTGGAAGGCGCAACCGCCGCAGACGCCGAAGTGCCGGCACGGCGGGATCACGCGATCGGCGCTGGGCTCCAGCACCTCGACCAGTTCGCCGCGATTGCCGGCCATCTCGGCGGTGATGAGCTCGCCGGGCAGGGTCAGGGGGACGAAAGAGCCCTCGGCGATGCCGTCGCCCTGGGCGCCGACCGCCTGGATCCTCAGTTCACGCATAAATAGTCCAATTCGTCTGGCGGAACCTTCACCGGGCGCCGGCCATTTCTGGTGATGATTTTCAAGGGGCGCGAGGCCCGCCATGCCCGCGCCATCATCGACGCAGACAAGATTTCGGACGCTCATAGCGCATTCGAAGCGAATGCGCGTGAACGAAGATGAACGGGTCGCTCAACAGCCGTTCATGAAGAGCTTGGCAAGTTGGGTCGGTAAGGCGGGTCGCGGTGAATCTCCGGGCCCGGTCGGAGGAGTTTCTTTCATGATGTTCAAGACCGTTCTCGGCGTCGCCGCCGCGGCCGCCCTCGCCGGCGCGCTGGCCCCGACGATGGCCTCGGCCCAAGCCTATGGCGCCTACGGCAACGCCGGCGCCTATGGCGGTGGCGGCAACTATGACAACAACGGCTACTACTACGATCCCTGCCGCCGCAGCACGACGCAGCGCGGCACGGGCGGCGGCTTGGCCGGGGCCGGCATCGGCGCGGCGATCGGCAGCGGCGTGGCCGCCAAGGGCGCCCGCACCGAAGGCGCCGTGCTCGGCGGCCTGCTGGGCGCGATCGCCGGTTCGGCCATCGGCCGCAACTCGGCCGCCTGCGCGCCGGGCGCCAATCCGCCCCCGCCTCCCCCGCCCGCCTACAATCAGGGCGCCTATAACGAGCCCGCCGACCGCGGCTACGACGATCGCGGCCGCTACGAGGACAGCCGCTATGGCGACCGTCGCGACGGCTACACCTACGAGTCCGAGCGCTCCTACAGCGTGACCGACAGCAGAACCGCCGGTGGGGCCGACGCCGCCGGCTGCACCCTGGCCGAAAGCCCGATCTATCTGCCCGACGGCCGCACCCAGAAGCGCTTCGTCCGCGTCTGCCCGGACGCCTCGGGCCGCTACCAGGTCGTCGACTAACCGACCCGATTTCTCATTCGATCTTCCTGGGGCCGCCGGCGTTCGCGCCGGCGGCCTTTTTCTTGGGCTAATTCTTGACCGCCCAGAGCAGGTGCTCGACCTGGCCGTCGCCGCCGGTGATCGGGCTGGGCGCCACGGCCTTCACGGTCCAGCCCGACGCCTCGACGAAGGCGCGCACCGAGGCGATGCAGTCGTCGATGATCGCCGGGTCCTTGACCAGGCCGCCCTTCCCCACCCGGTCGCGGCCGGCCTCGAACTGCGGCTTGATCAGGCTGACCAGGTCCGCGCCCGGCTCGGCCAGGTCCAGGGCCACGGGCAGGCACTTCTCCACCGAGATGAAGCTGACGTCGCTGACGACCAGGCTCGGCGCCTCGTCCAGGTGACCTTCGTCCAGCACCCGGGCGTCGACGCCCGAGCGGTCGACCACGCGCGGATCGGCGGCGATGCGGGGATGCAGCTGCTCACGGCCGACGTCGACGGCGTACACCTTGGCCGCGCCCTTAGACAGCAGCACCTCGGTGAAGCCCCCGGTCGAGGCCCCGACGTCCAGGGCGATCTTGCCCTCGACCACGATCGGCCATAGCTCCAGGGCGTGGACCAGTTTCAGGGCTCCGCGTCCCACCCAGGGGAAGGCGGCGACGCCTTCCAGCACGGCGGTCTGCTCGAGCTCCTGCGAGGGTTTGGTGATCACCTTGCCGTCGGCCTTGACGGTTCCGGCCTCGATGGCGGCCCGGGCCTTGGCCCGGCTGTCGAACAGGCCGGTCTCGACCAGCAGTACGTCGGCGCGTTTGCGTTTCATCCGGGGGCTGTAGCACGACTTGCGGAGCCGGCGCCCTTGGGTTCACAGTGAACACTGATCACCGACGCGCTCCAGACGTCGGACCCAGAGGGGGAAACTCATGATGTCCAGACGCCAGGGCCTGGTGGCCGGCGCCGCCGCGATCGCCGCCGCCGCCGCTTCCGAGGCCGCCGCCAAGCCGGCCGCATCCTCCGCCCCCTGGACGCCCGACGCCGTCGAGATCGCCGGCCGCATCCGCCGCAAGGAGGTCAGCGCGCTGGAGGTGACGGAAAAGGCCGTGCGCGACGCCGAGGCGCTGCAGCCCAGGCTGGGCTTCCTGGTCACCCCCGACTTCGACCGCGCCATCGACAAGGCCAAGCGCCTGGACGCGGGCACGTCCCCGCTGGCCGGCCCGTTCGCGGGCGTGCCGTTCCTGGTCAAGGACCTGGACGACTATGTCGGCCTGCCCACCTACAGCGGCTCGCGCGCCATGCTGCGCAATCCGCCGGCCAAGACCCAAGACGGCTATGTCGACTGTTTCGACAAGGCCGGGCTGATCGTCATCGGCAAGTCGTCGACACCGGAATACGGCTTCCTGCCGACCACCGAACCGGTGGGCTTCCCGCCGACCCGCAACCCCTGGAACCCCGCCCATTCCAGCGGCGGCTCGTCCGGCGGCGCGGCGGCGGCGACGGCGGCCGGGGTCACGGCCTTCGCCCACGCCAGCGACGGCGGCGGCTCGATCCGCATCCCGGCCTCCAACTGCGGCCTGTTCGGCCTGAAGCCCTCGCGCGGCCGGATGGTGCTGGGCCGTCCGGCGCAGCGCGGGGTCGACCTGTCGGTCTATCACTGCGTCAGCCACAGCGTCCGCGACAGCGCCACCCTGCTGGCGGCGACCGAGCGTCAGGGGTCCGAGGCGATCCTGCCGCCGATCGGCGTGGTGACGAGTCCCGACAAGCGACGGCTGCGGGTCGGGCTGGTGGTCGAGACCATGCTCGGCGCCCAACCCCATCCCGAAGTGCGCGCCGCCACCGAGAACGCCGCCAAGCTGATGGAGTCGCTGGGCCACAAGGTCGAGACGACGAAGTGGCCGGTGGACGGCGCCGCCTACGCCCAGGACTTTCTCGCCTTGTGGGCCAGCGGCGCCGCCGAGCTGGTCGACGCGGTCGGCAAGGCGATCGGTCGCAAGCCGGACGACAGCCTGCTGGAGCCCTTCACCCTGGCCATGGCCGAACTGGTCGGCCAGATGCCGGCGGGCGGCCTGCAAAAGGCCGTCGCTGACCTGAACGCGGCGGGCCAGGCCTATGACCGTTGGTTCGACCGCTACGACGTGATCGTCTCGCCCGTCCTGGGCCTGCCGCCGGCCCCGCTGGGCTGGGTGTCGGGGACGGTCGACATCCCCCACCTGACCGAGCGCCTGAACGCCTATGTGGGCTACACCACGCTGCACAACGTGGCCGGGGCGGCGTCGATGAGCGTGCCCCTGCACTGGACCGCCGACGGCCTGCCGGTGGGCGTGCAGTTCGCTGGAAGGGTCGGGGCGGAGAAGACGCTGCTCCAGCTCGCCTACGAACTGGAAGCGGCCCAGCCCTGGGCTTGGCGGAAACCGCCGGTGAGTGTCTAGGCTTCGTTCCTGGCGCGCACGTCCCGCAGGATGTCGCGCACCAGGTCGAAGTCGATGGCGCCCGGCTTGCGGTAGCGGATGCAGCCCTTGCCGCAGTCGGCGGCGCCCGCCAGGCGGTCGGCGAACTTGGTCACGGCCGTCTCGCCGGCATAGAAGGCCACGTACTGCTTCTGATTGTTGAAGCAGATCACCGGCGGACCCGGCGGGCCGTAGCCGGGCATGCCGTAGGTCATGCCCTCGCCCCAGCCGGCCAGTTCCTCGCGGCACAGCTGGCGAAGGCGCTCGAGAGCGGGCCGGCGATCGTCGCCGACCTCGGCCATGAAGGCGTCGACGCTCACCGCTTTCGACTGGACCATCGCCGCCTCCTGACCATGGGCGTTCGCCTATCCCTCGACGAACACCTTCTTCAGCTCGTTCTTCATGATCTTGCCATTGGCGTTGCGTGGCAAGGTCTCGGGCCAGAACACCACCTTCACCGGCACCTTGAAGGCGGCCAGGCGGTCGGCGACGAAGGCCCGCAGCTCGGCCTCGTCGGCGTGGGCGTCGGGCTTCAGGGTGACGACGGCGGCCGGTTCCTCGCCCAGGGTCTTGTGCGGGATGCCGACCAGGGCCGCGTCCATCACCGCCGGGTGGTCGTAGAGGACGTTCTCGACCTCGATGCAGTAGATGTTCTCGCCGCCGCGGATCAGCATGTCCTTGGCCCGGTCGATGATGTAGCAGAAGCCCTCTTCATCGAGACGCGCCAGGTCGCCGGTGCGCACCCAGCCGTCGATGAAGGTCTGGGCGGTGGCCTCGGGCTTGTTCCAGTAGCCCTTCACCACCTGCGGGCCCTTGCACCACAGCTCGCCGACCTCGCCGATCGGCAGCTCCTTGTAGGGAGCCTCCAACGTCATGATCTTCAGGTCGGTGACCGGCACGGCCGGGCCGCAGCTGTCGGGACGGTTCTCGTAGTCTTCGGCCGAGTTGCTGGTGGCGGTGGCCGAGGTCTCGGTCATGCCCCAACCGTTGCCCGGCAGCGACTTGGGCCAGATCTCCTTGATCTTGCGCACCAGCTCCGGCGCCGAGGGCGCGCCGCCATAGGCCACGGTCTCCAGCGACGACAGGTCGTAGTTGGGGCGGCTGGGATGCTCGATGATCTGCCAGGCGATGGTCGGCACGCCGCCCATCTGGGTCAGCCTTTCGTCCTGGATCAGTTGCATGGCCTTTTCCGGATCCCATTTGCGGATCATGGCCAGCTTGGCCCCGCCGAACAGCGAGGGGTTCATCACCGCGAAACAGCCTGTGGCGTGGAAGAACGGCACCGAGATCAGCGAGCCCTTCTGCGGCAGGCTGGGATCGGGCTGGGGCGGCGCCTCGCCGCGCCGCAGGAAGCTGCGGGCCCCGGCGGCCGCGGCGGCGAAGATGTTGCTGTTGACGGCGCGATGCGTCGCCAACGCGCCCTTGGGTTTGCCCGTGGTGCCTGACGTGTAGAAGATCGTCGCGTCGTCCTCCGGGCCCAGCTCGACGGTCGACAGCGGCTTCTCGTCCAGCTTGATCCAGTCGTTGGGACAGCCGATCACCGCCTCCATCCGCTTCACGTACGGGTGGGCGATGTCCTCCTTGGAGCGGCTGACATAGACCCGCTTCAGCTCGGGGCAGTTGTCGAAATGCTCCTTGAGACGCTCGTAGCGCTCGACGTCCATGATCGCCACCGAAGCGCCGCTGTCGACCAGGCCGTATTCCAGCTCCTGGCCGGTCCACCAGGCGTTCAGCGGCGTCAGGATCGCGCCGATCGACAGGCCCGCATAGAAAGCCACCGGCCATTCGGGCAGGTTGCGCATGATCACGGCGACCCGGTCGCCCTTCTTGACCCCGGCCGCTTCCAGCTCGGCGGCGAACACGGTCGCGGCGCGGTAGAAGGCCTCGAAGCTGACCCGCTCGTCCTCATGGACCAGATAGATCCTGTCGCCGTGCGCGCGGCCCACCAGCAGGGTGTCGCGCAGGGTCGGCGGGCAGTTCTTCCACACCCGGGTCTTCACGCCCCGGATGTCGATCTCCTCCATCTCGCCGGGCGAGCCGGGAGCCGTGATCATGGCGTAGGCCTGTTGCACCGACATGGCGGGCCAGGGGATGGCGGGGGTGATCGGAGCGGCGGTGGGCGCGCCAGTGGTCGCGGAAGCGGCCTGGGTCATCGTTACTCTCCCGGTATGTGGTCGCGCCTTTGTTCGACGGGCACGTTCACGCAAGGAAAAGCACAGCCGACGACGCGATGCAAACATCCGTTCGAACATAAGGGAACAATGATAAGTTAGATGCGTGGATTGCATCGCCGGGGTGGACGGCGGCTCGCGCACTTGCCCCCTACGGGTCGCTTCGCGACCGTCTTCCCCCATAGGGGGAGAGGAATGGCGCATTGCGTCCTCCGCCCCCTACGGGGGCGGACAGACCGCGAAGCGGTCAGGTGGGGGAAGTGGTGAGCGACCGCAAGCTTGCCCCCTCCCCGGTATCGCCCTACCTCAGAACTCGAAACAGGGAGTCGCCCTCATGCGTCCGTGGATCTCGAGCCTCGCCGTCGCCGCCGCCCTGGCCCTGGCTGTTCCCAGCCTGGCCGCCCCGCCGTCGGTTCCTGTCGCCGCCGCGCCAGACGCCGCCCTCGCCGCCCGGCTCGACAAGGTGGTCGACGCCGCCGTCGCCGAGCAGCGGCTGGTAGGGACGGTGGTGCTGGTCGCCCGCGACGGCAAGGTCGTCTACCACCGCGCGGCGGGCCTGGCCGACCGCGAGGCGGGCCGTCCGATGCGCGAGGACGCGGTCTTCCGGTTCTCGTCGGTGACCAAGCCGTTCGTCAGCGTCGCGGTCATGAAGCTGGTCGAGGACGGCACGCTGCGGCTGGACGATCCGGTGACCAAGTGGCTGCCGGACTTCAAGCCGAAGCTGGCCGACGGGACCACGCCGGTCATCACCCTGCGCCAGCTGCTGAACCACACCAGCGGCCTGACCTACGGCCTGGCCGAGAAGCCGTCGCACCCTTACCACCAGCTCGGCGTTTCGGACGGCATCGACAATTCGGGCCTGACCCTGGACGAGAACATGCGCCGCCTGGGCCAGGCGCCCCTCGCCTTCCCGCCCGGCTCGACCTGGCGCTATTCGCTGGCCATCGACGTGCTGGGTTCGGTGGTCGAGAAAGCGACGGGCAAGCCCCTGCCCCAGGTCGTGGCCGAGAGCGTAACCCGGCCCCTGGGCCTGACCGACGCCGGCTTCGTCGCCCGCGACCCGGCCCGCCTGACCGCCGCCTATTTCAACGCCCAGCCCGCGCCCAAGCGGATGACCGACAATCTGGACGTCTCGCTGGGCGCCGGCGCCGTGCGTTTCGCGCCCAGCCGGGCCACCGACAAGACCGCCTTCCCGTCCGGCGGCGCGGGCATGGTCGGCACGGCCGGCGACGTCCTGGCGCTGCTGGAGACCGTCCGCCAGGGCGGCGCGCCGATCCTAAAGGCCTCGACCGCGGCCGAGATGATGAAGGACCAGGCCGGCGTCCAGGCGGCGACCCAGGGCCCAGGCTGGGGCTTCGGCTATGGCTGGGCGGTGCTGGACGACCCCGCCGTCGCCAAGACCCCGCAAGGCGCCGGCACGCTGGCCTGGGGCGGCGTCTACGGCCACAACTGGTTCGTGGATCCCAAGAACCGCCTGACGGTGGTGATCATGACCAACACCGCGTTCGAGGGCATGAACGGGCCTTTCACGACCCAGGTGCGCGACGCCGTCTACGGGCGGTGAGGGTCCGACGCGAGACGCTTTCGCTGGAGCCTGATCGGGCCTATCTTGAAGGAGTTGCGACGCCTGCCGCGCCGACAACATGGCCGTCGGCCGCATGACCCTCGGCCTCGCGGAGAGGTCCAGATGAAAATCCTTCTGACAGCGCTCGCGTCCGTCTGCCTGCTGGCGGTTCCCCTGCTGGCCGCGCCGTCGTCGGCCGAGGCGCAATCGCGCGGCGGCCGAGGGGGCGGCGGTGGTCATCACGGCGGCGGCGGCCACGGTGGCGGCGGCTACCATGGCGGAGGCGGCGGCCATGGTGGAGGCGGTTATCACGGCGGCTATGGCGGTTACCGCCATGGAGGCTACGGCTACGCGGGCTACGGCCATCGCGGCTATGGCTACGGTTATGGCGGCTACTGGGGATATGCCGGCGGCGTCGGGCTCGGTCTGGCCTTGGGGTCGGCCTATTCCTATCCGTACGGATACGGGTGGGGCGCCTATCCCGGCTACTACGGCTATCCGAGCTACTACGCCGCCCCGACCGTGGTCATCGAGCGCTCCGAGACCGTCTACGACGATCGCGACGAGGGCCCTCCGCCGGCTTATGGCGACAGGCCCGCCGCGCAAGGCGACGCCCCGTCGGCGGCCTGCGGCTCATGGGCATGGGATGGGGCAAACCGCCAGTACTACTGGATGCCTTGCTCATCCTCGCCCCCGGCCCCGACCCCGCCCCAGTCGCAGTCGCAGTCGCAGTCGCAGTCCTCGCCTCCCTCTCCATCCTGGCGTCCGCCGCCCGAAAGCCGCTGAGCGAACCGCGTTCAACCCTCGACCCATTTTGACCGCATCATCGTCCCGCCGACGCCCCAAAGTCGCGTCAGCCTAACGGAACGTCGGGGGACGTTTCGATTAGATGGGAAACCGCATGCGTTCATTTCTGACCCTCGGCGCCGCCACGATCGCGCTCGCCATCGCCGCCCCCGCCCTGGCGCAGACCACCGCCCCGGCGGCTCCCGCTCAAGATCCGGCCGCCGCGGCGGCCACCACGCCGGCTCCGGCCGCCCCCGCCGCGCCCGTGACGGCCGGCCAGCCGGTCAAGGACAACACCGGCGTGGTCATCGGCTCGGTCGCCGAGGTCAAGCCCGACGCCACCGGCAAGTCGATGGCCACCATCAAGATGGACGACAAGACCTTCGCCGTGGCCGTCAACAACCTGGCTGTCCAGGACGGCGCCACCCTGATCAACGCCAGCAAGGCCGAGATCGAGGGCATGCTGGGCGTGAAGAAGTAACCGAAGGCCGAGCGCCGTCCTGTCCTAGGGGGAGGACGGCGCCGGTTCGGCCGCGCCGCCCAGCTTGGCCAGCCCGCTGACGCAGGCGGCGCGCTCCAGGAACGGCCCGCCGCGCCCGACCAGCACCAGATAGGTCTCGTCCTTGTCGGGCTTGTAGCCGACGATCTGACCGTCATCGATCCAGGTCATGAACCACCGCCCCGTGACGGGCTTGGGCGGCTTTCCCTTGAGGGCGAGCGTCGGGCGAACGCGAAAGCTGCCGTTGACGGTGACGATCATCGCGCCGCCGCCGCCGGTCGTCCGCCCCGTCCGGACGCTGGAGACCTGGCCCAGCCAAGCCGTTTCCGCGTGGTCGAGCAGTCGTGACACGTCGGCGAGCCGGCCGCCGTCGCAATCGGACGAGAGGTCCATCGCCGTCGCGCGCGTCGCGATCAGCGCCCCCGTCATGGTCAGCGCCGCCGCGATCCATCCTGCCTTTGAACGCGCCAATTCGTCCCCCCGCGATCAGGCTTCACCCGAAGAGGGTGAACCCAAACCGCGAGGACCACAATCGACGGCGCCCTAGCCCACCGCTTCGAGCCGCGCCAAGGCCGCTTCCAGCTTGGCCTTGGCCGCTTCGGCCTCGGCTAGGCGTTCGCGGTTCTCCTCAACGACCTCTTCCTTGGCGCGGGCCAGGAAGTCGGGGTTGTTCAGCTTCTTGGCGGTCTTCTCGACCTCGCCGACCAGGTTGGCGATCTCCTTGGTCAGCCGCGCCTTCTCGGCCGTCAGGTCGATGAACTCTGCGATGGCCAGGGCGCCGGTCGCCTCGCCCAGCACGATCGGGACCGAACCGGTCGGGGCCGCATCGGCCTCGCGGGCGCTGTCCAGGCGGGCCAGGGTCAGCAGCAGGTCGCGGTGGCGGGCCAGACGCGCCTTGGTTTCGGCGCTGGCGCCGATCACCGTCAGCGGCGGCTTGGCGCCCGGCGGGACGTTCATCTCGGCGCGGATCGAGCGGATCTCGCCCACGGTGTCGACCAGCCAGCCGATTTCGGCCTCGGCCTCGGGATCGATCCAGCTTTCCGGCAGCTCGGGCCACTTCTCGACGATCAGCATGCCCGTGCGGGGCGCGCCGAACTCGGCGGTCTTGTCCCACAGCTCCTCGGTGATGAACGGCATGACGGGGTGCAGCAGCTTCAGGATCACGTCCAGCGCCCAGGCGGCCGTGGCGCGGGTCTCGGCCTTGGCCTCGGCGTCGTCACCGTTCAGGATCGGCTTGGCCAGCTCGACGTACCAGTCGCAGAACACGTTCCAGATGAACCGGTACAGCGCATCGGCCGCGTCGTTGAAGGCCGGGGCCTCCAGGGCGCGCGTCACCTCGGCGGCGGTCTTGACCGTCTCGCCGCGGATCCACTTGTTGATCGGCTGCTTGACCGAGCCGGGGTCGAAGCCCTCGACGCGGACGCACTCGTTCATCTGGGCGAAGCGCGAGGCGTTCCACAGCTTGGTGCCGAAGTTGCGGTAGCCCTCGATGCGTTGCTTGCTGAGCTTGATGTCGCGCGCCTGGCCCGACATCGCCGTCATTGTGAAGCGCACGGCGTCGCAGCCCAGTTCGTCGATCAGGACCAGCGGGTCCATCACGTTGCCCTTGGACTTGCTCATCTTGGCGCCCTTCTCGTCACGGACGAGGGCGTTGATGAACACTTGCTTGAACGGGACTTCGCCCATGAAGTGGATGCCCATCATCATCATCCGGGCGACCCAGAAGAAGATGATGTCGAAGCCGGTGACCAGGGTGCTGGTCGGGTAGAAGCGCTTGAGGTCGTCGGTGTTCTCGGGCCAGCCCAGGGTCGAGAACGGCCACAGGGCCGAGCTGAACCAGGTGTCCAGCACGTCCTCGTCACGCTTCAGGATCGGGGCTTCGTCGCCATAGTGCAGCATGGCGGCGGCCAGCGCCTCTTCCTCGGTCTCCTCGACGAAGATGTGGCCGTCCGGGCCGAACCAGGCCGGGATGCGGTGGCCCCACCACAGCTGGCGCGAGACGCACCAGGGCTCGATGTTGCGCAGCCACTCGAAGTAGGTCTTTTCCCAGTGCTTCGGCTCGAAGACCGTCGCGCCCTCCTCCACCGCCTTCAGGGCGGGTTGGGCCAGGGTCTTGGCGTCGACGTACCACTGGTCGGTCAGGTAGGGCTCGATGACCACGCCCGAGCGGTCGCCGTGCGGGACCATGTGCTTGGTCTTCTCGATCTCGCGCAGCCAGCCGTCTTCCTCGGCCTTGGCGACGATCGCCTTGCGAGCCACGAAACGGTCCAGGCCGCGATAGGCTTCCGGAACCTCGTCGTTCAGGCGGGCGTCGGGTGTCAGGATGTTGATCGAGGCCAAGCCATGGCGCTTGCCGACCTGGAAGTCGTTGAAGTCGTGGGCCGGAGTGATCTTGACCGCGCCCGAGCCCTTGGTCGGGTCGGCGTAGTCGTCGGCGACGATCGGGATGCGGCGGCCGACGATCGGCAGGATCACGTCCTTGCCGACCAGGTCCTTGTAGCGCTCGTCCGACGGATGGACGGCCACTGCGGTGTCGCCCAGCATCGTCTCGGGACGCGTGGTGGCCACGACGATGAAGTCGCGGGTCTCGAATTCCGTGGCCTTGCCCTCGTCGTCGAAGGTGACCGGGTACTGGAAGGTCACGCCGTCGGCCAGCGGATAGGCGAAGTGCCAGTAGTGGCCGTCGACCTCCTTCTGCTCGACCTCAAGGTCGGAGATGGCGGTCTGGAACTGCGGGTCCCAGTTGACCAGGCGCTTGTCGCGATACAGCAGCTTCTGCTTGTACAGCTGGACGAACACCTTGCGGACGGCGGCCGACAGGCCCTCGTCAAGGGTGAAGCGCTCGCGCGACCAGTCGCAGCTGGCGCCCAGGCGGCGCAGCTGGTTGGTGATCGCCCCGCCGCTCTCGGCCTTCCATTCCCAGACCTTGTCGACGAAGGCCTCGCGGCCCATCTCGCGACGGCCGATGTTGCCGGCGGCGGCCAGCTGGCGCTCGACGACCATCTGGGTGGCGATGCCGGCGTGGTCGGTGCCCGGCAGCCACAGGGCCGACTTGCCGCGCATGCGGTGGAAGCGCGTCAGCACGTCCTGCAGCGTGTTGTTCAGCGCGTGGCCGATGTGCAGGCTGCCGGTGACGTTCGGCGGCGGGATGACGATCGTGAACGTCTCGGCGTTCGGGTCCTCGCTCGGCTTGAAGGCCCCGGAGGCCTCCCAGGCGGCGTACAGACGGGGCTCGACGGATTTGGGATCGAAGGTCTTTTCAAGCATGGCGCTGGGGATATGCCATCTGCGGCCGCCGGGCGAAACCTTGGGCCTTGGTTCATCTGGGATTTTTAGACGGAAAAAGGCGGTCGCCGGAGCGACCGCCTTCGAATTTCCGGTCCGTCACCGCCCGCCGAGGCGGGGATGACGGTCGATTATACGCTGCGACCGCGGGCGATGCGGTGGACTTCTTCCTCGACCTTGGTCTCGACAATGCGCGGCAGGTTCTGGTCCAGCCACTCCTTGAGCAGCGGGCGCAGCAGTTCGCGCACGACGTCTTCCAGGGTGCGGCCGTCCTTGGGCATCAGCAGGGCCGAGCTCAGGCTGCCGAACGCGGTGGCGGCCAGGCTGGCGGCGTGGTCGCCCACCAGGTTGTCGGCCACTTCGTCGCGGGAGAAGCCCTGGATCTGTTCCGGCTCGGGCGCGGGCGGCGGCGCCGGCGCGGGTTCCGGCTCGGGCTCCGGCGAATAGACGTCGATGTCGCCCATGGTCTCGACCGGCGCGGCCGGTTCGATCGGGTCGGTCAACTCCAGGACATCGTCCTCGGCCGGGACTTCCTCGGCGAGGGGCGCGGCTTCCGCTTCGGGCGCCGCCGCCTCCTCCGCCGGCGCGTCATCTTCCGAGATGATGCGTCGGATGGAGGCGAGGATCTCCTCCATCGTCGGTTCTTGGGGGCTCTGGTCGGACATGTGCGAGTCGTCTCGAAGGGGTACGAATCCTGTAGGCGCCCTGGCGGACGCTTACAGCGATGGTGCAGACTTGCGCGCCTTAAGCAAGCTCAAGGATGGCGGGCGCGCCAATTCGCCCTATTTGCCGGCCGGCTTGGGCTCGCCCTTGACCGCCGTCGAGGGGGCGCCGACCTTGTCCACCACCTGCACGATAGGCTCCCACGGCACCCAGCCGAAGGCGTGGTTGACCTTGTCGTACGACTTGACCGGATCGTAGCGCTCGACCTCGGGGGCCAGGTTGGCGACGTTCAGCACGCCCATGGCCTGCAGGACGCTGGCGCTGGCCACGTATTCGTCGCGACGGGCCACGACCAGGGCGACCTCGGCGTTGGCCAGTTCCAGCTGGGCGTTCAGCACGTCCAGGGTGGTGCGCAGGCCGACCTGCTGCTCCTGGCGCACGCCTTCGAAGGCGATGCGCGTGGCCCGGACCTGTTCCTCGTTCGAGACCAGGTTGGCGCGCGAGGCCAGCAGGTTGTTCCAGGCGGTGGAGATCTGCTGCAGGGCCGAGCGCTGGGCGCCCTCCACCTGGGTGCGGGCGGCGTTCTCGCGCTCCTGGGCGGCGCGCACCTGCGAGCTGATCAGGCCGCCAGTGAACAGCGGCACCGAGGCGGTCAGCGAGGCGGTGTAGCCGCGGTTGTAGTCGCCGAAATCGCGCCCCGTGCCGTTGGTGCGGGTCGCGTCGGTGTCGAAGCCCGCGCGGGCCCCGACAGTCGGGCGATAGGCCGCCTTGGCGACCGCGACGCGGGCCGCGGCGGCCTGTTCGGCGTAGCGGGCGGCCTGGATCTGCGGGTTGTTCTTGTCGACCAGGTCGAAGGCCTGCTCGACGCTGCTGGGCAGCAAAGCGGCCAGCGACGGCTCGGGGGCCAGGTTGGTCGGGTTCTGGCCGACCACGGCGGCGTAGGCCGCGCGGCTGGCGGCCAGGATGGCCTGGGCCGAGGACTGGCTGGCCTGGGCGGCGGCCAGGCGGGCCTCCGACTGGGCCACGTCGGTGCGGGTGATCTCGCCGACCTCGAAGCGCGCCTTGGACTCTTCCAGCTGGCGGTTCAGGACGCTGACGTTCTCCTGGGCGATGCGCAGGCGTTCCTGGTCGCGGCGGACGTCGACATAGCTCTGGATGACGTTGCCCAGCACCGACTGCTCGACGCTGCGCAGGTCTTCGCGGCCGGCCAGCACGTCGGCCTGGGCGGCGGTGAGGTTGGCGCTGGCGCGGCCGCCCGTATAGAGCGGCTGCTGCAGGGCCAGGCTGGCGCCGCTGCCGCTGCCGGTCGTGTGGTCGCGCGTGACGACCTGGCCGCCCACGATGGCGGTGGTCGGGTTCGCCAGATCCGTGCGCGAGACCGTGGCGTCGGCGGTCGCGTTCAACGTCGGGCGGAAGGCGGTCTTGGCCTGGACCACGCCCTCGTCGGTGACGCGCTGGCTGGCGCGCTGGCCCTGCAGGGTCGGGTTGGTCTGATAGGCCAGGGCCAGGGCGTCCGCCAGGGTCTCGGCCTGGGCGGCCGAAGCCAGGCCCGCCATGAGGCCCATGCTGCAAGCGGCGGCCAGCAAAGCGGCCCGACGGCTATTCGACATCAAGTTCATTCCCCACGAAACCTTCGCCAGACCCGGCGCGACGCCGCACCTATATGATCGGCTGTAAGGCGAGAGACCATAGGCCGCTAGTTAAGCTTTTTTCACGCAGACGTTGCGTTGTTGTTTCTGGACTGGAAGTCGTCAGAACGCAAAGCCCCGTTCGACGGTGAAACCGGCCAGCATCGGCGGGGTGGCGTCGAAAACGGCGCGGCGGCCGACGCCGTCCTCGGCCTGCACGTAGATCATGGCGCGCCCGACCGGGCCGTCGCGTTCGATCACCGCCAGGCGGCCGCCCTGGGCCAGGGCCTTGGTCCAGCTGGCCGGAGCCCGCGGCACGGCGCCTTCGCAGATGATCACGTCGTAGTTCGCGCCGGGCACGGCGGTCAGGTCGTCGCCGTCCAGGCGGGTGACCTGCAGGCCCATCTTCTCCAGCACGGCGGCCGCGTAGGGCGCGGCGATGGCCAGGGCCTTGTCGCCCTCGCGCGGACGCAGGTGCTGCAGCAGCTTGCCCACTTCGCGCGGGCGCAGCAGCCAGCGGCCGGGGGCGTATTCGACGTCGGCGTCGGCATAGGCCAGATAGCCCTTGCCGGCCGGCACGAGGGCCTCCCGCGCCACGACGCGTAGGGCGTCCTGCAGGGGCAGATCGGTGACGTCGGCCGTGCGGATCTGGCTTTCGACCATGTTCAGGCGCGCGGCCACGAAATCGGAGCTCATGGAATCCCTCGAAGGGCTGGAATTTTCAGCCCGCTTATAGGTCCGCCGCTCCCGTCTAGGCAATCAGGGCTTTGGGTCGAATGTCAGGCGCAGGCCTTGACCAGCCGCCGCAGGGGCTCGGCCTTGCCGACGAACCATTCGCCGTACTCCTCTTCCGGGGCCTCGATCGACACCTCGGTCCCGGCCGACTGCGTGAAGGCGGCCAGGACGGCGGGGGTGACCTTCAGCGTTCCGGTCAGCGTGGACCGAGCCTCCGGCGAGTTGGTGTCTTCAGCTATGCCCACGAACGTCTTGAACGCCACCCGTCGCTTGCCCAGCACGACGGTCAGCGGGCGATGATCCCATTCCTTGCGGAAGTCCGTGTCGGAGCTGTCCGAAAAGCTCAAGGTGACGGTGTGGGTCGACCGCTGGCAGCGCGCCTGGAAAAGCACGCTGGTGTAGGACCAGCTCAGGAAAGTGGCTGACGGCTCGCCGCGACCGTCCCCGTTGCGTTCGCGATAGATCCACTGGGCGTCGCGGTTCATCGGCGCTTCGGCGGCGCCGGTGGCGCCGCAGGTCAGCGCCAGGCACGCGGCGAGCAGGATACGCATGAGCTTGTCCACGAAGCTTGACCTTGCGCCGGAGCATACGGCGGCCCGGACAAACTACCAGCGCCGATAGCCCGCTACCCGCGCGGCGAACGCTTCGGCGTCCTCGTGGCCCTGCCAGTCGGCGATGGCGGGAACCAGGGAGGCGGCTTCCAGCAGCTGTTGCTGGGCGTCCTTGTAACGCGCCGTGCGGGCGTAGCGGGCGGTGTCCAGGATCATCGCGCGCAGCAGCAGGGTGGCGGCCAGCGGGTGGCGGCCCTCGATGGCCCGGGCGGCGGGCTCCAGCAACTCGGGACGGTCGCCGTCCAGGTCGCCGAACCGGCGCAGCACCAGGCGCGCGGCGCGGTCCCAGGCCGGCCAGCGGATCAGGAAATCCAGGGCGGCGTGCGGGTCGTGGAAGTCCTCGGCATGGGCCAGGGCCTTGTCCTCGGCCTCGACGTCGTCGAAGTCGGGCAGGCGCTTGAGGTAGTCGCGCAGCCGCTCGACCGACAGGCCGCGTTCAAAACTGGCCCAGCGCATGTCCTGGGCCAGGTCGCCCTGCCCGCGCGCCTCCAGCACTTCGATATAGGCGTCCTCCCAGTCCAGGGCGCCCGGCCCAGGCAACGAGGGTCGCCCAAGCACCGCCCCGACCAGCTGGGCGAACGAGCCCGGCGTCGAGCGGTCCAGCGCCGCGATGGCCTCGTCCAGGCGGCCCGCCGCGGTCAGCCGCCGGGCGATTTGGGCGCCAATCGGCGGCAGCACGGCCTGGGAGTCGGTGAACTGGGCGATGTAGCCGTCAACGTCGCCCTGGGCGTCGGCCAGCACCTGGACGGCGGCCTTCAGCGCGCCGCTGACCCGCTTCTGCGAGGCCATGGTCGTCTCGACCTGCCCCCGCAGCGTGGCGACGCCTTGAGCGCCCAAGGCCGGCAGAGCGTTCTTCAGCACACGCGGCCCCAGCCCCGCCCGGCCATGCAGCAGCAGGTCCAGAAGCTGATCTCCGAGCGCTCGCGGATCGGCCAAGGCCAGGGGCGCGATCGCCGCCACATCGTCGACGGCGGCGTCGAACACCGCCTCGACCTCGCCCTTGGCGTCGGCGGTGCGGTGGAACACGCCCTCGGCCAGGGCCAGGAACCGCAGCAGGGTCGGCAGAGCCAGGGTCGGGTCCAGCTCGGCCAGCCGCCCGGCGATCAGGGCGCGCTGCATGTCGAGCTCGCGGACGAACTCCTTGTGCTTGCGCCAGTGGATGCGGGCCCGGCTGTCGGCGACGGTGTCGATGCGCTTGGCCAGTTCGGCGGCCAGGTCCTCGGGGCCGATCTCGCCGGCCAGCTCCAGGCGCAGCCGACGCTTGATCTGGGCGTGGCCCTCGGCGACGTCGATCAGCAGTTCGGCCAGCCGCTCCGCGCCCAGGGCGGCCAGATTGGCCGTCGTCAGCGTCTTCCGCGATCCCGTACGCTTCACCGTCGCCAGCGGAGTTCTCCCGTCCGTATCCGTTCGCCGCAGGCCTGAGTCGCCGCGTCCTGGAGCCTGCTTTAGCACGACGGCCCAGGCGGGGTCCGCGCGGCCGTCTCATCCCGCCGGCGCCCCAGCTGCGTCATCTCGGCAACAGACCACAAACGCCAGTCGTTTCAACGGGCTCCACAGGGAACACGAAGTCGGCGACCGTGTTGAGTCCCCGTTCAGAGGACTTATCCACATGGCCAGGGCTTGGGCGAGATCGGGAGCGGCGGCCGTCGCCTTGGCCGCCCTGTCTTTCGGCGCGCCGGCGCTGGCTCAAACTTCCCTGGCCCAGACTTTCCTGGCCCAGACCTGCCGCGCCCCGGCTCCCGCCGCCGGCCAGATCGTCAGCGGACCAGTCCTGCACGTCATCGACGGCCGCACCCTCTGCATCGCCCAGGGCCCGACGCCCGATCAGTGGATCCCCTTGCGGATAGCGCCGGCCGCCCCCGCCCTGCCCGTCGACCGCCAGCGCCTGATGGCCGCCGCCTTCTCCCAGTCCCTGAGCTGCAAGGTCACCGGCGGCGGATCGGTGAAGACCGCGACTTGCACCCTGGCCGGCCGCCCGCTGGACGCCCTGCTGACCGAACCCGCCACGATCACCCAAGCCAACGCCTGGCGCTGACGACGTAATTTTCGCCGCCCCCTTGCGCCACGCCCCATCATGTAACATTTGAAATTACATGAAACCGAACAGCCGCTTTTCCGTCGCCCTGCACGTGCTGCTGCATATGGCCCAGCGCCACGACCCCATGACGTCCGAGGAGATGGCCGCCTGCGCGGGGACCAATCCGGTGGTCATCCGCCGCACCTTCGCCGGCCTGCGCGAGGCCGGGATCGTCGCCTCGACAAAAGGCCACGGCGGCGGCTGGCGACTGGGCCGGGCGCTTTCCGACATCAGCCTCGCCCAGGTGCAGGACGCCCTGGACGAGCCGGTCATCGCGCTGGGGAAGTCCGAGGAAATGCCCGGCTGCGCGATCGAGAAGGCTGTCAACGCCGCGCTCGACGACGCGGTGCTGGAAGCCCGCGCCCTGCTGGCCCGCAAGCTGGCCACGATCTCGCTGGCCGACCTGTTCGAGGGCATCGACGTCTCCCGCATCCCCCAGCCCAAGGATCATCCTCATGCTTGACGTGATCGTCGTCGGCGGCAGCTTCGCCGGCCTTTCCGCCGCCATGCAGTTGGCCCGCGCCCGACGCACGGTGCTGGTCGTCGACGCAGGCCTGCCCCGCAACCGCTTCGCCGACGCCTCGCACGGCTTCCTGGGCCAGGACGGCAAGCCGCCGGCCCAGATCGTGCGCGAGGCCGGCTGCCAGGTCGCGGCCTATCCCACCGTCGAGATCGCCAAGGGCGAGGCGCTGAGCGCCGAGGCCGTCCCCGGCGGCTTCGTGGTGACCCTGGCCGGCGGCCGGACGGTGCGGGCCCGCAAGCTGGTCCTGGCCACCGGCGTCGTCGACGTCCTGCCCGACCTGCCGGGCCTGAAGGAGCGTTGGGGCGCCAGCGTCGTGCACTGCCCCTACTGCCACGGCTACGAGCATCGGGACCGGCCGCTGGGCGTGCTGGCCAGTCATCCGATGTCGGCGCATCAGGCGGCGATGATCCCGGACTGGGGCCCGACCACGCTGTTCACCCAGGGGCGGTTCGAGCCGGACCAGGAGCAGCGCGCCCTACTCGACGCGCGCGGCGTCGCCATCGAGCGCAGCCCGATCACGGCCCTGATGGGCGATGCGCCCGACCTGGCCGCGGTCCAGCTGGCGGACGGCCGCGTCGTGCCGCTGAACGCCCTGTTCGTGGCCCCGGCCCAGCGGATGGCCAGCCCGTTGGCCCAGGCCCTGGGCTGCGCCTTCGACGACGGGCCGCTGGGTCCGATCATCCGCGCCGACGACTGGAAGGCCACCACCGTGCCCGGCGTGTTCGCGGCCGGCGACGCGGCGCGGCCGATGCAGAACGCCACCCTGGCCTCGGCCGACGGCGTGCTGGCGGGCGTGGGGGCGCACCAGTCGCTGATCCGCGACGCGCTGTTGGCGGCCTGATGAGCGTGTCGGCCTTCTCCGATCCCGAAGCCGTCGCCCGCTATGCCGAGGGCCCCGTGAGGCTGGTGCCGGGGTTCCTTGACCTCCAGCGCATGGCGGGCCTCCTGCTCGCCGAGCGCTGCGAGGACGACGCGCGCGTGCTGGTGCTCGGGGCCGGCGGCGGGCTGGAATTGAAGCGCTTCGCCGAGATGCAGCCGGGTTGGACCTTCGACGGCGTCGATCCGTCGGCGGAGATGCTGAAGCTGGCGACGCGAACCCTGGGCCCGTTGAACACACGCGCCACCTTGCACGAGGGCTACATCCAGGACGCGCCCGAGGGGCCGTTCGACGCGGCGGCCTGCCTCCTGACCTTCCACTTCATCGCGAAGGAAGACCGCAGGACGACGCTGGCCGAGATCCACCGGCGGCTGAAGCCCGGCGCGCCCTTTGTCGTGGCGCATCACAGCTTCCCGCAAGGCGACGACAAGGTCCTGTGGCTGTCACGCTACGCCGCGTTCGCGGCCGCCTCGGGCACGCCGTCGGTCCAGGCCGAAAGCACCGGCCAGGCCATCGGGGCAAGGCTGCCGATCCTGTCGCCCGAGGAAGACGAAGCGCTGCTGGCGCAGGCGGGGTTCGTCGACGTCAGCCTGTTCTACGCCGCCTTCACCTTCCGGGGCTGGGTCGCCCGCAAGGCGGACGCCGCCTAAGCCGAGCGCTTGAAAGGCGCGGCGGGACAATGGGTTCTCAGGAACTCCTCATGGCTGGGCAGGGTCGCCACGAAGTCGGCCAGCATGGGGGCCGACTTGTCCATCAGGTTCATGATCACGCTCAGCGGGATGCGGTCGACCAACTGCTGGTAGCGGTCGGGCCGCACGCCCATGCCCTCCATCACCGACTGCCAGCTGGGCGCGCGGAACATGTCGTCGACGCCGTCGCGCAGCACCCCGGCCGCCTTGAACAGGGCGATGCGCTCCTTGAGGCTCTCCGGCGGATCGACCTTCTGGTAGTCGCGCCAGAACGGCGTGTCGTCGCGCCGGGTGGTCACGTAGTGCAGGACGATGAAGTCGCGGATTTCCTCGTAGTCGGCGACCATCCGGCGGTTGTACTCGGCCGCCAGGGTCGGGTCGGCGTCCATGTCGGGCATGAACCGCAGCAGGTAGTCCATGCCCTTGTAGATCAGGTGCAGGGCCGTGGATTCCAGCGGCTCGATGAAGCCGCAGGAGAGGCCGATCGACACGCAGTTCTTGACCCAGGGCCGCTCGCGCACGCCGGTCTTGAACGGGATCACCGTCGGGCCGAGCACGACCTCGCCCTTGATCTGGCTGAGCAGCGTGGCGGTGGCCTCGTCGTCGCTGAGGTACTTGCTGGCATAGACGTAGCCGTTGCCCGAACGGTGCTGCAGCGGGATGCGCCAGCGCCAGCCGAAGTCCTGGGCCTGGACCAGGGTGTAGGGATGGGGCGCGCCGACGTTCTCGGTCTGGGCGGCGATGGCCCGGTCGCACAGCAGTACGTCGCCCCAGTCGCGGAACGGCTCGCCCAGGGTCTTGCCGATCAGCAGTGCCCGGAAGCCCGAGCAGTCGATGAAGAAGTCGCCGGCCACCTCGCGGCCGTCCTTCATGATCACCTTGGCGACGCCGCCGTCGGGACGGGCGGCCACGTCGGTGACGATGCCCTCGGTGCGCTTGACGCCGCGCGCCTCGGCGAACCGGCGCAGGTAGAGGGCCACCAGCTTCGCATCGACGTGCAGGGCGTAGTTGGCGTTGGCGATCATCGTGCGCTGGGCCTTGGCCGGCAACATGAACTTGCCCGTGTCGGCCATCACCGTGGCCGGGGCGAAGTCCTGCAGCTTCGACGGATGGCCGTTCTGCTTGGCCCGCAGCCAGCACTGGTAGAACTCGTTGACCTCCAACGGACCGCCGATCTGGCCGAACGGGTGGTAGTAGACGTCGCCCTTCTCCAGCCAGTTCTCGAACCGGATGCCCAGCTTGAAGGCGGCCTGGGTTTCCTGAATGAATTCCTGCTCGTTGATCCCCAAGGTGCGGATCAGTTGGAGGAACGGCGGGATGGTGGATTCCCCCACGCCGATCGTGCCGATCTCCTCGGATTCGACCAGCTCGACCTGCGTCGGGCCGTTCTGGAAATAGTGGCTGAGCATGGCCGCGCAGATCCAGCCGGCCGAGCCGCCCCCGACGACGACGATCTTGTTCAGGTGGGCCATCTGTCTTGTTCCTACTCGGCCGCGACCGGCTGGGGACGGGCGTACTGTTCGATGAATTCGCCGTGGGTGCGGGTGGCGGCGACGGTGTCGGCCACGGCCTTGCGCATCTGCCCCAGGGCTTCCGTAAGCTGACCGGGGTCGAAACCGTCGACGCTGAGGTCGTAGGTTTCCGGCAGCAGATCGAAGCCGGCATAGATGGCCAGCCAGCTGGGCTGGGAGAACATCTCCCAGCGGTAGCGGACGAAGTGCCCCTGGGCGCGCCACAGGTCCATCTTCTTCTGGAGGGTGTCGGGGACCGACATCTCGCGGCAATGGGTCCAGAAACCGGTCGGGTCATCGGTTCGCTGGTTCAGCTTGTAGTGCAGGATGATGAAGTCGCGGACGCGCTCCATCTCCAGGCGCGACATCTCGTTGAACTCGTCGACCACCGCCGGATCGAAGTCCCGGTTGGGGAAAAGCGACTTGATCTTCTCGATGCCCGTCTCGATCAGGGCGATGCTGGTGCTCTCCAGCGGCTCCAGGAAGCCGGAGGCCAGGCCCAGGGCGATGCAGTTCTTGTTCCAGGCCTTCAGGCGGCGGCCCGGATGGAAGCCGATCTTGCGCGGCTCGTGCAGCAAGCGCTCGTCCAGAGCGCCGGTCAGGACCGCCCTCGCCGCCTCATCGGTGGTGTGGCGGCTGGAATAGACGTAGCCGTTGCCCCAGCGGTGCTGCAGCGGGATCCGCCAGCGCCAGCCCGCTTCATGGGCGGTGACGTCGGTATAGGGCGGCGGCGCGCCCTTCCCTTCGCTCTGCACGGCCAGGGCGCTGTCGCACAGCAGCCACTGGCTCCAGTCCTCGTAGCCGGTGTGCAGGGCCTCCTCGATCAGTAGGCCGCGGAAGCCCGAGCAGTCGATGAACAGGTCGCCCGCCACGGTCGCGGCGGTGTCCAGCGACACGGACTCGATGAAGCCGTCCTCGGCGCGCAGGTTGGTCTTGACGATCTTGGCGTCGATGCGCCGCACGCCGTTCTGCTCGGCGACCTGACGCATCAGGCGGGCGAACAGGCTGGCGTCGAAATGCAGGGCCCAGTCGAACACCGACAGGGTCGAGGGCGGATTGCGCGAGGGCGTGGTGAACTTGCCGCCGGCGGCCAGGCTGGCGCCCAGCGAATAGTCGCCGATCGGCGCGGCCTCGCCCAAGGCCCGCAGGCGCATCCAGTAGTGATGGAACGACACGCCCTTCAGGTCCTGGCCGTACAGGCCGAACGGATGGATGAACGATGAGCCGGGCTTCAGCCAGTCGTTGAAGCGGATACCCAGCTTACAGGTGCCGCCGGTGGCCCGCAGCACGTCAACGTCCGACAGACCCAACGATTGATAGAAGCGACGGATGGTCGGGATCGTCGCCTCGCCCACCCCGATCGTGCCGATCTCGGAAGACTCGATCAGGGTGATGTCGACCGGCGCGCCGCCGAAATGGTGCTTCAGGCTGGCCGCCGCCATCCAGCCGGCGGTGCCGCCGCCGACGACGACGATGTCGCGGATCCGCCGATCCCGCATGCTGTCCTGCATGGTTGTTCCCTACCCTTGATCGAAGCGCTTCACGGCTTCTCGTCGCGGACTTCGAACGCCCGTCTTGAACCTCATGCTAGCCGCCCCGCTCGAAAAAAGAAGCCGCCGTGACAGGGGTCACGGCGGCCCGCAGGGAAGGATTAGGCTAGATCACCACTTGGCGCGGATGCCGATGGTGTAGCGCGGCTCGAACTCGTTCTGGCTGAAGTACTGAGTCTTACCGTCGGCGAACCGCACGTAGTAATTCTCGATCTCGCCGGTCACGTTCGAGCCGTTCAGGTAGACGACCACGTTGTCGCGAACGTCGTAGCTGAGGTTCACGTCGACGAAGCCCGTGGCGTCCTGGAAGACCGCCAGGTTGTCGCCGGAGCTGCCGGTGACGCTGTTGAGGCGATCGGTCCGGTAGTTGTAGGCGATACGGGCCTGCCACTTGTCGTCCTGGTACCAGCCCACGAGGTTGTACTGGTACTTGGAGTTGTCGGTGAACGGCAGCTTCTTGCCGTCCAGGCCGAGACGCGACTCCGAGCTGGGCGAGTAGGTGGCGTTGGCGTCGATACCGAAGTTCGAGAAGAACCCGCCGTCGTGCAGCAGGTCGCTGAACGCCAGCTTGGTGCCGGCTTCCAGACCCTTCACAGAACCGCCGTCGCCCTGGATGGGTTGGGTGACGTTCACTTCGCGCGGGGTGCCGTCCTGGTCCTTGAAGGTGCCGCGGGTGGTGCCGCCGGTGACGAAGCTGTCGATCTTCAGCTTGAACACCGACAGGTTCACCATCGAGGCGCCGCCGAAGTAGTACTCGACCGCGCCGTCCAGGTTCGTGGAACGCCACGGGTTCAGGTACGGGTTGCCCGAAGAGCTGGCGCCCGTCACGCAGCGGCCCGGCTTGGTGCCGCAGTCGGCGGTGGCGATGCTGAGGCCGCCGCCGTAGTTCTGCAGGTCCAGAGGCTGCATCGTCTTGGAATAGGCGAAGCGGAACTTCAGGTTGTCGGTGGCGTCGTAGACGGCGTTCAACGACGGCAGCCAGTCGGTGTACTTGCGGCTGGTGACCGTGTCGCCGACGTCCAGGTTGGTGTCGCCGTAGTTCTGGGTGTCGCCCGTCAGGTTCTGCTTCACCAGCAGGTGCGTCTGGATGACGTGCAGGCCGACGTCGCCCGACAGCTTGCCGATCTCGAAGTTGGCCGCGCCGTAGGCGCTTTGCTCCTTCAGGGTGACGTCATAGGTCACGCCGGGGATCTGATAGCGGACCGCCGCGCCGAACACCTTCTCCTGGAAGGACTTCACGTCGTCGAAGTCGTGGGGATCGACGACCCAGAAGCCCGGGATGCCCTGGGTGATGCTGCCCAGGTCGTCCATCCAGATGACGTTGTTGTAGGCGTCGATCTTGGTCGGGCGGTTGACGGTGTAGCCCTGAAAGATCGGGGCGCCGCCGGCCGGGTTGGGCACGAACTCGCCCGCCTGGCACTGGTTCTGGTCCATGACGACGTCGATGGCCTTCCACTGGGCGAAGCAGCCCGCGGCCGGCACCGGCGTGCCGTTGGCCTGGACCGCGCCCGGAACGCCGCCGTAGAACGGCGAGAACAGGTGGAACGCCTCGACGTCGACCGAGCGGTCGCTCTGGCGAACGCCGGCGTCGATCTTGGTGATGAAGCCCAGGAACTTGTCGTCGAACTTGTAGTGTCCCTCGGCGCGGAACACGTTCATGTCGGACTCGACCTCGTTGTTGCCTTCCGACGAGAAGGCCCCGATGGCGTAGCTGTCCTTGTTGGCCATGTAGTCTTTGAGCGTCTTGCCCGCACCCAGGCCGCCGACCAGCGGGCGGTCGAAGCCGCTCCAGACCGCCTTGTTGCCACCGATGTTGTAGTGCAGCTGTGGGTTGGCGCCGTAGCCCTGCGGGTTCGGGTTCAGGTAGCAGCCGCCGGCGCTGCCGGAGATGGCGTTGCTGCGCTGCGAGGTCGGATACTGGGCGCAGATCGCCGCCGGATAGAACGGTCCGCGCGTGCGGTCGGCCGCGTTGCGGAACAGGTTGAACCGACCGTCGGCGTACTGCCAGTTGCTCAGGTCGCCCTGGGCCTGGCCGTTCATGCTGAGACGGTCGCCGCTGGCGCGGATGGCCCGCACTTCGCTCGTGAAGTTGCCGCCGTTGTCGTACTTCAGTTCGAGGTTGTAGTTCTTGGTTTCCGACTTGGTGGTGCGGTTCACCGAGAAGCTGTTCACCCACCAGGCGTTGATGTCGTACTCGTCCACCGCCACCCAGGGACGGCCGTTGCCGGTGCTGTTCTGGCCCGTGGGATCGAACACGGTCGGGGTCGTCCAGACGCCGAAGGCGCCGCCGTCCCAGCGGTTAGAGATGTTGATGCCGGCGGCGCGGTTATACTCGTCGAGCTTGGCGTAGAAGCCCTCGGCGACCAGGGTGAAGCCCTCGCCCAGGTCGGCCTCGAAGGCCACGTTGACGCCCAGGCGCTTGCGCTCGACCTCGCGGTGGAAGCTTTCGAAGCCGTGCGGCGAGATGAAGTTGTTGGCGGCCGAACCGCCCCAGTCGTTGTTGCCCGACAGACCCACGACGCCCGACGAGTTGTTGCCGAGGTTGGCCTTGCTGGCGGTGGCGGCGATCATCAGGCCGACGCGTTCGTTGCGCCAGTTGACCAGGCCGTTGATCAGGTAGTCGTTTTCCTTGGTCCGCTCGCCGCGCTGGCCTTCCAGGCCGCCGGCGATCGAGAAGCCCTGCTCCATCTGGAACGGACGACGGGTGCGCAGGTCGATCGTGCCGGTGATGCCCGACAGGGCGTTGGTCGGGTCGGTCGACTTGTAGACCAGCACCTGGTTCATCAGCTGGGCGGGAACGTCCAGCAGGTTCGGCTGGGCTGAGCCCATGTTGCCGGCGCTCAGATACTGTTCGCCGTTCAACAGGGTGATGACCTGGGCCAGGCCGCGGATGTTGACGGTCGCGCCTTCGCCGGCGTCACGTTTGATCTGCACGCCGGGAATACGCTGCAGCGAGTCGGCGATGGTGGTGTCGGGCAGCTTGCCGATGTCTTCCGACGAAATCGCGTCGACGATCGAGGCTTCGCGCCGCTTGACGTCGACCGAGCGCATCTGCGAGCCGCGGATGCCGGTGACGACGATTTCCTCGACCTGCGAGGCGTCCGACGTCTGGGCGTAGGCGCCCGTGGCCAGCGCCATGGACGAGGCGCCCGCCAGCAGCGCCAGGGTCATCCCCCGGGCCAACGCGGACTGGTTTCGTGGATTGGACAAGGTCTTCGCTCCCCAAAAATATTTTTATGGCCGTTCTTCACCCCCGCCGGTTTCGACGCGGGCTGTATCCGTTTTTCGCCTGTCGCCGAGGTCGCCAGCCTGCCCGGCGAGCAACGTTTTCAAGTGAAAACCTGTGGCGACCCCTGCGCCCCTCGACGCATACGCTGGCTCACGCCCTCCCCAGCCGTGTCTCAAGATTGATAAATGTCCCGCTCGTGTCAATCAAAATGTCAACGTTGTCATTTTGTGGCCAGGACGTACAAAAACGCGCTCCGCCCAGACCACCGACAGCGCAGTCAAACGCCGATAATCGTTGTTTTTTCTGAGTAATTTACGGACCTAAAGTTCGATACGCCCCTGATATCAAGTGCAACACGGCCGAGCACGGCAAGACATCCCGCCTACGAGATCGACCATGTTTCGGCGCCGGATTTCCCTTACGGCGCACCGGATCGACTGAATCGCATGTCCCGCCATGACCTGAAATGTCCTCATCGATGACGTTTGCGGACAAAATAAATGTCCTGTCACATGACATCGTTGTCGGGCTGAGCTATGGCTTTGATCAACGGGGCGGCGGCGATCTGCGCGATCGAGCGGGCGGCGCGATCATCTAGTGTTGGGTGCGGCAAAGGTTATGGCGACGATCCACGATGTGGCGCTGCGAGCGGGCGTGTCGCCCAAGACCGTCTCGCGCGTCCTGAACGATCACGAGAGCGTCACCGCCAAGACCCGCGAACGGGTTCGAGGCGCCATGCAGGCGCTCGACTACCACCCCAACACCGTGGCGCGCGTCCTGCGCTCGCAGGCCGCTCCGGCGGTCGGCATCCTGATGGGCGACCCCAGCGGCGGCTACCAGACCCGCATCCACCACGCCCTGATGGTCGCCTGCCTGCAGAACGGCCGCCACCTGTCGGCCGAGCTGGTCGAAGGCGACATGGCCGGCTGGCAGGACCGCATCCGCGCCTTCGTGACCGAGGGCGGCATCCGCGAAATGGTGCTGCTGCCGCCCGAATGCGACTTCGCCCCGCTCAAGGCCCTGCTGCGCGAGCACGACGTGCGCTGCGTGCTGATCTCGCCGACCAGCCCCGATTCCCTGTCGCCCAGCATCGTCATGGACGACCGCGCCGCCGCCCGCGAGGTGGTCGAGCACCTGTTCAGCCTGGGCCACGAGCGGATCGGCCACATCGCCGGCCATCCCGACCACGCCGCCAGCACCCTGCGTCGCAACGGCTTCAACGAGGCCTACGCCGCCGCCGGCAAGCCGCGCCCCGACCCCGCCCTGATCGTCCCCGGCGACTTCAGCTTCAAGGGCGGCCTGGCCGGCGCCCAGGCCCTGCTCGACATGGCCGACCCGCCGACCGCCATCTTCGCGGCCAACGACGACATGGCCGCCGCCACCTGCATGGAGGCCCAGCGGCGCGGCCTGAAACTGCCGGACGATCTGTCGGTGGTGGGCTTCGACGACGCGCCGATCGCCGCCGCGATCTGGCCGTCCCTGACCACCATCCGCCAGCCCTTCGACCAGATGACCCAGCGGGCCATCACAGCCCTCAACGCCTGGAACGCCAACGAGGCGGTCGGCAAGTCGGCGGCGACGATCCTCACCCAGCACAGCCTGGTGATCCGCGAATCCACCGGCCCGGTCCGCGCCGGCTAGACCTGAAGTCCTATCGCGTCGGCGAGCTCTCGCCCGCGCCAACAATAGAGTGGGAGGTACTATGAACCGACAGTCCTGGCGGGGCCTGACCCTGGCCCTCATGCTCGGCGCGTCCGCCGGCGCCCTGGCCACCACGGCCTGCGCCCAGGCGCCCGCCCCGGCCCCCGCCGCCAAGCCGTGGCTCGATCCCAAGCTGGACGCCGACGCGCGCGCGGACGCCGCGGTCAAGGCCATGACCCAGGACGAGAAGCTGACGATCATCTTCGGCTTCTTCGGCGCCGACATGGGGACCAAGTACAAGCGCGTTCCCGAGGCCCTGGCCGGTTCGGCCGGCTACGTGCCGGGGATCGAGCGCCTGGGCATCCCCGCCCAGTTCCAGACGGACGCCGGCGTCGGCGTGGCCACCCAGGGCGGCGAGCCCAAGAAGCGCGAGCGCACCTCCCTGCCCTCCGGCATGGCCACCACCGCCACCTGGAACCCCGAACTGGCCCAGGCCGGCGGCGCGATGATCGGCTCCGAAGCCCGCGACTCCGGCTTCAACGTCATGCTGGCCGGCGGCGTGAACCTGGTCCGCGAGCCGCGCAACGGCCGCAACTTCGAATATGGCGGCGAGGATCCCTGGCTGGCCGGCAAGATGGTCGGGGCCCAGATCAAGGGCATCCAGTCCAACGCCATCGTCTCGACCATCAAGCACTACGCCCTGAACGGCCAGGAGACCGGCCGCTTCGTGCTGGACGCCAAGATCGGCGAGGCCGACGCCCGCACCTCCGACCTGCTGGCCTTCCAGTTCGCCATCGAGGACTCCGATCCCCACTCGGTGATGTGCGCCTATAACCGGGTCAACGGCGACTACGCCTGCGAGAACCAGTTCCTGCTGAACAAGGTTCTCAAGCAGGACTGGGCCTACAAGAACTACGTGATGTCGGACTGGGGCGCGGTGCACTCCAGCGCCAAGGCGATCAACGCCGGCCTCGATCAGGAATCCGCCGGCGAGGCCTTCGACCGGCAGAACTTCTTCCGCGGCCCGCTGAAGGACGCCCTGGCCAAGGGCGAGGTCAGCCAGGCCCGTCTTGACGACATGGCCCGCCGCATCCTGCGCGGCCTGTTCGCCAGCGGCGTGATCGAAAAGCCGGTGAAGATCACGACGATCGACTACGCCGCCCACGCCAAGGTCACCCGCGCCGACGCCGAGGAAGGCGTCGTGCTGCTGAAGAACGACAAGGGCCTGCTGCCCCTGCTGTCCTCGGCCAGGAAGATCGCCGTGATCGGCGGCCACGCCGACGTGGGCGTGCTGTCGGGCGGCGGCTCCTCTCAGGTCTATCCGATCGGCGGCCGGGCGGTGACCGGCGAAGGCCCGGCCACCTGGCCCGGTCCGATGATCTACTTCCCCTCCTCGCCCCTGAAGGCGCTGAAGGCCCGCCTGCCCGGCGCCGACATCCGCTTCGCCGACGGCAAGGACAAGGCCGCGGCCGCCAAGCTGGCAGCCGAAAGCGATGTGGTGCTGGTGTTCGCCACCCAGTGGAACGGCGAGTCGGTCGACAGCCCGCTGACCTTGGAGAACGACCAGGACGCCCTGATCGACGCCGTCGCCACCGCCAACGGCAAGACGGTGGTGGTGCTGGAGACCGGCGGTCCGGTGCTGATGCCGTGGCTCGGCAAGGTCGGCGGCGTGGTCGAGGCCTGGTACCCGGGTTCGGAAGGCGGCGAGGCCATCGCCCGCGTGCTGACCGGCGAGGTCGACGCCTCGGGCCGCCTGCCCGTCACCTTCCCCGCCGCCCTGGACCAACTGCCCCGCCCGGTGCTGGACGGCGATCCCAAGAAGCCCGACGACCTGTTCGCGGTCGACTACACGATCGAAGGCGCGGCGGTCGGCTACAAGTGGTTCGACAAGAAGGGCCACCAGCCGCTGTTCGCCTTCGGCCACGGCCTGTCCTACACGACCTTCGCCTATGACAACCTCAAGGCCGAGACCAAGGGCGGCGCCCTGACCGTCAGCTTCGACGTCAGGAACACCGGCAAGCGGACCGGCAAGGCCGTGCCGCAGGTCTATGTCTCGCCCAAGGCGGGCGGCTGGGAGGCGCCCCAGCGCCTGGCCGGCTTCAAGAAGGTCGAACTGGCGCCCGGCGCGACCACCAAGGTCAGCCTGACCGTCGATCCGCGCCTGCTGGCCACCTGGAACGAGAAGGCCCACGGCTGGTCGGTCGCGGCCGGCGACTACACCGTCACCCTGGGCGCCTCGTCGCGCGACACGGCCGCCAAGGCCGACGTCGCGGTCGCCGCCAAGTCCCTGCCCGTCGGCCTGATGAAGCCTTGAGCGACCCCTTGAGGCTATTTGGTCGCAGCCGAAATTAAGACCTGATTAACCATAAGGGCCGAATTTCGACTGGTCTTTCTTGAAGACACCCCACCATCACTGACTTTCCACAGCCCGGCCGCAAGCCGGGCTGTTTTTTTGTCCGAATGCGCTTGCACCGAGTCAAATCGGCGGCTATCACCCGGCCTCTTCCTGAGGCGACCTGTTCCGCGGTAGCTCAGTGGTAGAGCAGCCGGCTGTTAACCGGCTGGTCGTAGGTTCGAATCCTACCCGCGGAGCCATCGCTTTTCACGCGATGGCGAATGTCCATCAGACGGCAGGAAGACCTCTCCCCAAAGCATCGCGCCGCCCCGCTCTCGCGGCGTCCAGGTTCGCGGCTTCGCACGGGCCTGCCCTGACCAAGCGACGACGCCCTGGCGCCGCTTCGGCTGCGTAACGATCGGTCGCGCGCCGCCCAAAACCGAGGCGCCATGCATCGACCGGGCCCGCCGCCAGTATTACATATTGCATCCTTCGTAATATTCGCGATCGGATGCTTCCCATGGACACGCCCTCCTCAACCCTCGCACGCCTCAGCATCAGCCTGCCGGCCGAACTGATGGCGCAGCTGGACGCCATGGTCGCCGAGCGCGGCCTGCCCAGCCGCTCGCAGATGATCGCCGAACTGATCCGCCACGAGCTGGCCGAGCACAGCGCCGAGCGTCCCGACGCCGTCCTGGCCGGCACCATCACTCTGATCTACCGCGCCGAGAACGGCCGGGTGCGCCACGCCCTGGCCCAGACCCAGCTCAGCTTCGTCAAGGAGGTGATCTCGGCCCAGAACGTCTTCCTGGAGGACGACCAAGCCATGGAGGTCCTGCTGGTCCAGGGGCCGTTCGAGCGCCTGCAGCAGCTGTGCGACGACCTGCGCAAGGTGCGCGGCGTCCAGCAGATCAAGCTGGTCACCACCACCGCCTTGCTGCCGCCGCTGCATTTCCACGGCGAAGACGGAGCGCCGGCCTGATGAGCCAGACCGCCGATCCCTACGCCGCCCAGGCCCACGCCCGCGCCCAGGCCGGGACCCGGGCCGAGGCCATGCCCACCGTGCCGGCCACCGACGCCGTCGACCTGCCGCAAGGCGTGGTCGCCGCCGACGTGGTCTGGGACGAGACGATCGCCCCGGGCGGCTACGCCGGCCGCCAGATCGCCCGCGGGACCCACCTGCGCCTGACCGACCTGGCCGGCGACGCCAGCCCGTCGCTGCTGTTGTTCAACGCCGAGCGCCCGGTCGAGCGGCTGAACATCGCCGACACCCTGAAGGTCCAGTGGAACGGCTATCTGGGCCAGGGCCGCCTGCTGCTGTCGGACATGGGCCGGGTGCTGGCCAGCCTGGTCGAGGACACCGCCGGAACTCACGACGCCTTCTGCGGCGCGTCCAACCAGGCCAGCAACGCCCGCAAGTACGGCGACGGCTTCAACCACGGCGCCCACCCCAACGCCCGCGACCGCTTCTCGCTGGGCGTGGCTAAGTTCGGCCTGGGCCGCAAGGACATCCATCCCTGCCTGAACCTGTTCAAGGACGTGCGGATCGCCCAGGGCGGCGAGACGGTGATCGATGTCGGCCCCTACCCGCCCGGCCGGTTCGTCACCCTGCGGGCCGAGATGGACCTGATCGTGGTGCTGGCCAACTGCCCGCACGTGCTGGACCCGCGCCGGGCCTACGCCGTCACGCCTTTGAGAGCCACCGCCTGGCGCGGCCCGGTCACGCCGGAAGCCGACCCGATCCGCAACGCGACGCCAGAGGGCCTGCGCGCCTTCCTGAACGTCGAAGACTATTACCGTCGCTGAGGGCCGCATGACCCACTCCCCGCCCCCGCTGCCCGGCGCCGTCGTCCACGACGAGGTCGTGCCCGCCCGCGCGCCCTGGCTGCACACGGTCAAGGCCGGCCAGACCTTGCGGATCGTCGATCTGGAAGGCAACCAGGCCGTCGACTTCCTGGCCTACAGCGCCGCCGACGACGCCGAACGCTACAGCGCCCAGGACACCATCGCCGCCCAGGGCAACGTCTTCCTGCGCGAGGGCTCGGTGCTGCTGTCCAACGAGGGCGCGCCGATGATGACGGTCACCGCCGCGGCCGTGGCCTATCACGACACCATCGGCGGGGCCTGCTCGTGCGAGAGCAACACCCTGCGCTACGGCCACCACACCAAGGCCCAGCACGCCTGCGTCGAGAACTTCCTGACCGCCAACGCCCGCCACGGGCGCGGCAAGCGCGACATGGTCAGCAACGTCAACTGGTTCATGAACGTGCCGGTCGAGGCCGACGGGGCCCTGGGCATCGTCGACGGCATCTCGGCGCCGGGCCTCTATGTCGACCTGCGGGCCGAGATGGACGTGGTGGTCGTGGTCTCCAACTGCCCGCAGATCAACAACCCCTGCAACGGCTTCAATCCGACGCCCGTGCGCATGATCGTTTCGGAATAGCGCCGCCATGTTCGACAAGGTCCTGATCGCCAACCGCGGCGCCATCGCCTGCCGGATCATCCGCACGCTCAAGGCCATGGGCGTGAAGTCGGTGGCGGTGTTCAGCGACGCCGACGCCGGTTCGCTGCACGTCAGCCTGGCCGACGAGGCGGTGCGGATCGGACCCGCCCCGGCCGCCGAGAGCTACCTGCGCGGCGACCTGATCCTGGCGGCGGCCAAGGCGACCGGCGCCCAGGCCATCCATCCCGGCTACGGCTTCCTCAGCGAGAACGCGGGCTTCGCGGAGGCCTGCGAGGCGGCGGGCATCGCCTTCGTCGGCCCGACCGCCGACAACATCCGCGCCTTCGGTCTCAAGCACACCGCCCGGGACCTGGCCCAGGCCCACGGCGTGCCGCTGGCGCCCGGCACGGACCTGCTGGTCGATCCGGCGGCGGCGCTGGAGGCGGCCGAGCGCATCGGCTTCCCCGTCATCCTGAAGGCCACGGCCGGCGGTGGCGGCATCGGCATGCGGGTCTGCGAGACGGCCGAGGCGGTCAGCGAGGCCTTTGCCGCCGTCCAGCGCCTGGCGACCGGCAATTTCAGCGACGGCGGCGTGTTCCTCGAGCGCTACGTGCGCAAGGCCCGCCACGTCGAGGTGCAGGTGTTCGGCGACGGGGCCGGCAAGGTCATGGCCCTGGGCGAGCGCGACTGCTCGCTGCAGCGGCGCAACCAGAAGGTCGTCGAGGAGACCCCCGCCCCCGGCCTGCCCGCCGCCACCCGCGCGGCCCTGCTGGATGCCGCCGTCCGCCTGGCCTCGGCGGCGAACTACCGCTCGGCCGGCACGGTGGAGTTCCTCTACGACGCCGAGCGCGACGACTTCTTCTTCCTGGAGGTCAACACCCGGCTGCAGGTCGAGCACGGCGTCACCGAGCAGGTGACGAGCGTGGACCTGGTCGAGTGGATGGTGCGCGGCGCGGCAGGCGACTTCGCCTTCCTCGACGCCCCACCGCCCGAGCCGAAGGGCGCGTCGATCCAGGTGCGGCTCTATGCCGAGGACCCGGCCCAGGACTATCGACCCAGTTCCGGCGTGCTGACCCAAGTGTCGTTTCCCGACGGCGTCCGGGCCGACGGCTGGGTGGTGGACGGGACCGAGGTCAGCGCCTTCTACGACCCGCTGCTGGCCAAGCTGATCGTCACGGCGGCCGACCGCCCGGCGGCGGTCGCGGCCCTGCAGGCAGCGCTCGACGGGACGCGGCTAGCAGGACTGGAGACCAATCTCGACTGGCTGCGCACCGTCGTCCGCTCCGAAGCCTTCGTCAGCGGCGAGGTTTCGACCCGGGCGCTGGAGAGCGTGAGCTGGCGGCCAGACACCATCCAGGTGCTCAGCGGCGGTCCGGCCACCACCGTTCAGGACTGGCCCGGCCGCCAGGGCTATTGGGACGTCGGCGTGCCGCCGTCCGGCCCGATGGACGCCTTCGCCTTCCGACTGGGCAACCGCCTGCTGGGCAACGGCGAGGACGCCGCGGGGCTGGAGATCACCGCCCTCGGCCCGACGCTGAAGTTCAACCGCGCCGCCATAGTGTGCCTGACCGGCGCGGCGTTCGACGCCAAGCTCGACGGCGCGCCGGTCGAGGCCTACGCCCCGATCGCCGTCTCCGCCGGCCAGACCCTGAAGATCGGCCGCGTGGTCGGCGCGGGCCTGCGCGGCTACCTGCTGTTCCAGGGCGGGCTGGACGTGCCGGTCTATCTGGGCAGCCGCTCGACCTTCACCCTGGGCGGCTTCGGCGGCCATGCCGGGCGCAACCTGACGGCCGGCGACGTGCTGCGACTGGCTGTCGGGGACACGCTGTCCCCGGCCTCGGCCCTGCCGCCTCCCTTGCGCCCCGCCACGACCAAGGCATGGACCATCCGCGTCCTGCCCGGCCCGCACGGCGCGCCGGACTTCTTCACCCCGGCGGATGTGGCGATGATCGGCGGCACGGACTGGAAGGTGCACTACAACTCCAACCGCACCGGCGTGCGGCTGGTCGGGCCCAAGCCCGAATGGGCCCGTCGCGACGGCGGCGAGGCCGGGCTGCACCCGTCCAACATCCACGACAACGCCTACGCCATCGGGGCCGTCGACTTCACCGGCGACATGCCGATCATCCTGGGTCCGGACGGACCTTCGCTGGGCGGGTTCGTCTGTCCGTTCGTGATCATCCAGGCGGATCTCTGGAAGGCCGGACAGTTGGCGCCGGGGGACACGGTGCGGTTCGACGTCGTGGACGACGCGGCGGCGGCCCTGGCGCTGGGCGAGCAGGAAGCGCTGCTTGCGACGCTGCGCGCGCCCCCTGTCGCGACCCCGGGCCCGTCCCCGACCGAGGCGCTCGACAGCCCCGTCCTGGCCGAGCTGCCGGAACAAGGTCACCGCCCCCACGTCACCTACCGCCGCCAGGGCGACCAGCACCTGCTCGTCGAATACGGCCCCATCGTGCTGGACCTGGAACTGCGTCTGCGCATCCACGCCCTGTACCTGGACCTGCAGGGCCTGGCCCTGCCCGGCGTCATCGATCTGACCCCCGGCATCCGCTCGCTGCAGGTGCACTACGACAGCCGCCGCCTGACCCAAGCCGACCTGCTGGCAGCCCTGACCACGGCCGAGGAGCGCCTCGGCGGGCTGGACGATTTCGAGATTCCGTCGCGCGTCGTGCATCTGCCGCTGAGCTGGAAGGATCCCGCGATCTACCAGACCATCGACAAGTACATGCAGGCCGTCCGCGACGACGCGCCTTGGTGCCCGGACAACATCGAGTTCATCCGGCGGGTCAACGGCCTGGAGAGCATCGACGACGTCCAGCGCATCGTCTTCGACGCCCGCTACCTGGTGATGGGCCTGGGCGACGTCTATCTGGGCGCGCCGGTCGCCACCCCGGTCGACCCGCGCCACCGGCTGGTGACCACCAAGTACAACCCGGCCCGCACCTGGACCCCGCCCAACGTCGTGGGCATAGGCGGCGCCTATATGTGCATCTACGGCATGGAGGGACCGGGCGGCTACCAGCTGTTCGGGCGGACCATCCAGGTGTGGAACACCTGGCGCCAGACCGACGCCTTCGTCGACGGCAAGCCGTGGCTGCTGCGGTTCTTCGACCAGATCCGCTTCTTCCCGGTCAGCGCCGAGGAGCTGGTCGAGTGGCGCCGCGACTTCCCGCTGGGGCGTCGCCAGATCCGCGTCGAAGAAGAGACCTTCCGCCTGTCGGACTATCGCAAGATGCTGGCGCAGAACGCCGACGGCATCGCCGCCTTCCAGGCCACGCGCCAGGCCGCCTTCGACGCCGAGCGCGCCGACTGGGAGGCCAAGGGCGAGTTCGCGCGGGTCGAGGCCCTGTCCAGCGTGGTCGACGATGACGGCGAGGCGGCGGCTGTCACGGTCCCCGACGGCAGCGACCTGGTCGAGGCTCCGTTGGGCGGCAATGTCTGGAAGGTGCTGGTCGAGCCCGGCCAGCGGGTCGAAGCCGGAGCGGTGATCGCCGTGATCGAAGCCATGAAGGCCGAATGCGACGTCAACAGCCCGACGGCCGGCGTGGTCACGGCCGTCTACGCCCAGCCGGCCCAGGCCATCGCCGCCGGCGCGCCGATCGTGGCCATCGCGCCCGACTTGCTCGCCCTTGGGGAGGCCGCCGCGTGAGCGACTTCCAGCGCCTGTCGGTCACCGCCATCGCCGAGGCCGTCAACGCCCAGAAAGAAGGGGGCGGCGCCAGCGCGGTCGAGGTCGCCCAAGCCGCGCTCGACGCGGTCGCGGCCTATGACGAGATCCAGCCCCAGGCCTGGATCCTGCGCCTGCCCGCCGAGACGGTCCTGGCCCAGGCCCGCGCCGTGGACGCCCGGATCGCGGCCGGCGGGACCCTGGCCCTGGCCGGCGTGCCGTTCGCGGTGAAGGACAATATCGACGTCGCCGACCTGCCCACCAGCGCCGCCTGCCCGGCCTTCGCCTACGTGCCCGACCGTTCGGCGACCGTGGTCGAGCGGCTGGTCGCCGCCGGAGCGGTGCTGATCGGCAAGACCAACCTGGACCAGTTCGCCACCGGCCTGGTGGGCGTTCGCAGCCCCTACGGCGCGCCGCTGTGCGTGTTCGACCAGGCCTATGTCAGCGGCGGCTCCAGCTCCGGCTCGGCGGTGGCCGTGGCGGCGGGCCTGGTGGCCTTCGCCCTGGGCACCGACACCGCCGGCTCGGGTCGGGTGCCGGCCGCCTTCAACCACCTGATCGGCCTCAAGCCGTCCAAGGGCCGCTGGAGCACGCGCGGCCTGGTTCCCGCCTGCCGCTCGCTGGACTGCATCAGCGTGTTCGCGGCCGACCTGGCGGGGGCGGCGCTGGTGGACGAGGTGCTGACGGCGTTCGATGCGGAAGACGACTATTCGCGCCGCACGCCAGCCTCGCCGCCCGCCGCGCCAGAGGGGTCCTTCCGCTTCGGCATTCCCAAATCCGACCAGCGCCTGTTCATGGGCGACGACCAATCGGCCGCCCTCTACGCCGCCGCCATCGACCGCATGACCGCCGCCGGCGGGACGCCCGTCGAGATCGACATCGCCCCGCTGCTGGACTGCGCCAAGCTGCTCTACAGCGGTCCGTGGGTGGCCGAACGCACCGCCGCCGTCGAGGACCAGCTGCGCGAGGCGCCCGGCGCGATCCACCCGACCGTGCGGGCCATCGTCCAGGGCGGCGTGGCGGTCACCGGCGTCGAGACCTTCAAGGGCCTCTACGCCCTGGAGGCCTATCGTCGCGCGGCCGAAGCGATCTGGAAGGCGGCGGACGTGATGCTCCTGCCCACCGCCCCGACCATCTACCGCCTGAAGGAAGTGCTGGCCGAGCCCATCGCGCTGAACGCCAACCTCGGCCTCTACACCAATTTCGTGAACCTGCTCGACATGAGCGCCCTCGCCGTCCCCGCCGGCTTCCGTGAGAACGGGACCGGGTTCGGCGTCACCCTGATCGGACCGGCCTTCGCCGACCGCATGCTGCTGGCCCTGGCCGAGCGATATCTGGAGACCTTCCCCATGGCCGACACGCCGCCGCTCGACCTGACGCCCCGCAAGCCCGGCGTGAAGCTGGCCGTGGTCGGCGCCCACCTGGCCGGAATGCCGCTGCACTGGCAGTTGACCTCGCGCGAGGCCCGGCTGGTTGCGGCGACCAGGACCGCCCCGGCCTACAAGCTCTACGCCATGGCCGAGACCACCCCGCCCAAGCCGGCTTTGATCCATGTCGGCGACGGCGGAAGCTCGATCCTGGTCGAGGTCTACGAGCTGGATTTCGAGGCCTTCGGCAGCTTCACCGCCGAGGTCCCCGCGCCCCTGGCGATCGGCACGGTGACCTTGGAAGACGGGACGTCGGTGAAGGGCTTCGTCGCCGAACCCCGCGCCCTGAACGGCGCGACGGACATCACCGAACTGGGCGGCTGGCGGGCCTATATCGCCTCGCTGGCGGGCTGACCGAGGGCCCTGACGGCCCTTTCGACGCATTTTTCCCCGGGAATCGCGAGAGTCTGCTATGGTCGCCCACGCGCTGACCTCGGCGCCTTCGCATCAGCAGACAATCGTTTCGACGTTCCGGCCCCGCGACCTTCGCCTGGCCGGGTCTCGCCGCGCGCCCTGCCCGGACTCGGAAATACGATGGCCAAAACCGCCGAAATCACCTGGATCGCCCAGAACGGACGTCACACCACCTACGAGCGGATCAGCCATATCGGCGGCGACTCGCCGGAGCCCTGGGCGCTGACGATCCGGCAAGCGATCAAGCTGTTGGACGCCGGCCAGCGGCGGTTCTTCGTGGTGCGCGACGGCGTCGAGGTGAAGGTCGAGGCCCTGACCAGCCGCACGGGCGCCCGCTATCTGAAGACGGCGGAAGACCGCAACGAGCCCCACAAGCTTCTGGAGCTGCCGGCCAATCCGCAGTTCGAGGCCGAGCTGATCGCCGCCAGCGCCCAGGTCGCCTAGCCGCCTAGCCCCGCCAGCGCCTCCGGCCCTACAGCGCCGGGCTTGTCCAACGGGAAGTCGTAGACCGCCGTCGAGCCGTAGCGGTGCGGCGCCTGCGGATCGCGGCGGCGCTTGTCGAAGGCCAGGACGCGGGTGCCCAGCTTGAAGGCCTCCTTGATGTCGTGGGTGACCATCATGATGGTCAGGCCATGCTCGCGCCAAAGGCCGGTGATCAGCTCGTGCATGTCCAGGCGCACGCCCGGGTCCAACGCGCCGAACGGCTCGTCCAGCAACAGGATGCGCGGCTTCTTGATCAGGGCCTGGGCGATGGCCAGGCGCTGCTGCATGCCGCCCGACATCTGGGCCGGATAGACGTCGCCGCTGTCGCCGAGGCCGACCGCGGCCAGCATGGCGTTCGCCTGCTCCTCGGCCGCCCGACGCTTGGCACCCGACAGCCTACCGCGGAACATCGAGCCCGCGCAGTCCAGGCCGAACACCACGTTGTCGCGGGCGCTGAGGTGCGGGAACACCGAATACTTCTGGAACACCACGCCCCGGTCCGGACCCGGCTCGGCGCGCAGCTTGCGGCCGTCCAGGTCGATCGCGCCCTTGCTCGGCGCCTCCTGGCCCAGGGCCAGGCGCAGGAAGGTGCTCTTGCCGGCGCCGGACGGCCCGACGATCGAGACGAAACTGCCCTGCTTGATCGACAGGTCGACGTTCTCGAGCACGACCTTGTCGCCGTACTCCACCCAGACGTTGCGGAAGGTCAGCAAGTCCATCTCAACGCCCCCGCACCGGATGGGCCCAGGGGTAGAAGCGGCGGCTGACCAGCTTCAGCGCCACGTCCATGGCCACGGCCAGGATCGAAATCCAGACGACATAGGGCAGGATGATGTCCATCGACAGATAGCGGCGGACCAGGAAGATCCGGTAGCCCAGGCCCACATCGGCGGCGATGGCCTCGGCCGAGATCAGATAGACCCAGGCCGGGCACAGCGACAGGCGCAGGCTGTCGATCAGCCGGGGCATGGCCTGGGGCAGCGCCACGCGCAGGGCCAACTGCCAGGTGCTGGCGCCCAGGGTCTGGGCCTTGACCAGCTGCTCCTCGGGAATGGCGCCGACCTGTGCGGCCAGGTCGCGGACCATGACCGGGGTGATGCCGATCACGATCAGGGCGATCTTCGCGGTCTCGCCCAGGCCGAAGACGATGAACAGGATCGGCAGCACCGCGATCGGCGGCACCACGGCTACGGCCGCCACCAGCGGCCCGAACTTGGCCCTCAGCATGGGCAGCAGACCCAGGCTGAGACCCAGCACCAAGGCGAGCGTGGTCGAGATAGCCAGGGCGGTCCCGATCCGCTGGAGGCTGGCGACGGTGTCGACCACCAGCGGCGCGTCGCCGGTCAGCGGGTCGACGCTGGCCATCATCTGCACCGCCTCGACCATGGCGGTCGGGGTTGGCAGCAGCTTGTCGCGCGGGTTCTCGGCGTGGCGGGCCTGGGAGGCCATCAGATAGACCAGCGCCACCGCCAGCAGCGGCAGCAGGCCCAGCAGGACGCTGAGGCCGCCCCTCGGTCTGACGTTCAACAAGCGGCGCATGAAGCGGATCGGATCCTTGTCGTGACGGGGACCGCTCCGCCCCGGATCGGGACGGAGCGGTTTGGTGTCAGGCTACAGCTTGCCGTCCGCCGCCTGCTGCACATAGGTCGGATCGAAGCGCAGCTTCACATTGGCCGGATCGCCCAGCGTCTTGCCATTGGGGAAGCTGATGCCGATGTCGTCCACCGACTTCGCCCCTTGGCCGAACAGGCCCATGCTGAAGCTGAACTTGCGAACGCGGTCGTTGGCGGTGACCAGGTCCGGGCTGACCGTCGCGGCCAGGGCGGCCTTGGGGTCGGCGTAGAGGTAGGTCGTCTTCAGCTGGCTCTCGAAGCCGGCCAGGTCCGAACCCGACGCCTTGGCCATCGCCTCGCGGGCGGCCTTGCCCTCCGGGGTCTGGGCCACGGTCAGGGCCATGGTCTCGTACCAGATGCCGGTCAGGGCCTTGCCGAGGTTGGGGTTGGCCTTCAGCTCGTCGGTGCTGACCATCAGGCCGTCGAGGATCTCGCCCGGGATCTTGGAGCTGTCGAACACCAGGGTCGCGCCCGGCATCTTCTTCACTTCCGACAGCTGCGGGTTCCAGGTCACCAGGGCCTTGGTGTCGGCCGCGCTGTAGGCGGCCACGATGTCGGCGTCGGAGGTGTTGACCGTCTTGATGTCGGGCATCTTCAGGCCCGCCGTCTCCAGCGCCCGGGCCAGCAGGTAGTGCGAGACCGACAGCTCGACCAGGTTGACCGGTCGGCCCTTGATGTCGGCCAGCGTCGCGCCGTTCTTCAGGATCACCCCGTCATTGCCGTTGGAATAGTCGCCGATCATCAGGACGGTGGTGTCCTTGCCGGCGGCGGCCGGGACGGTCAGGGCGTCCATGTTGGTGGCGGTGACGCCGTCCAGCTTGCCGGCCGAGAACTGGTTGAGGGACTCCACGTAGTCGTTGATCTGCACCAGCTCGATCTCGACGCCGTACTTGTCGGCCCACTTCTTCACGATGCCCGACTGCTGGGCGTAGGCCCACGGCATCCAGCCGGCGTAGATCGTCCAGCCGATCTTGTAGCTGGTCTTCGCCGGAGCGGCCGCCGGAGCGGTTTCCGCCTTCTCGGCGGGCTTGGGCCCGCACGAGGCCAGGGCCAGGCAAGACGCGGCCATGGCCGCGATGAAACGCTTGCGGGTGAACAAGACAGTCATGAGCGGGCTCCCTCCAAATTCGCTGAAGGCAGCGTTCGACATATTACGAGTTGTCGCAATCGTAATACCGACAGCAGGTCGTCGGCGCGCCCTCCACCACGCCGATCTGCTAAAAAAGCAGGCCCCAGGGCCTGCGGGCGCCGCATCGCGCGCCGTTCTCGCCCCGCTTCCACGCCGCGCCGAGGCCGGGTTTGCCACCATCCCCTTCATCACCCAGCGTGAGGCCTTCGCAGGGAGGTCGCGATCATGCTTTCCAAACTGGCGACAAACCTCTGGCGCCTGATCCGCGAAGGCTTCGTGGCGCGGGGCGACCGCTACTGGCTGACCTGATCGAGCCCTACGGCGCGGATTTGGGGGATCGAGGCCCCCCGCGGTGGCGAACGAAATCATGTGAAAAGCGGGCGGTCGGCGCCCCCCGGAGCCGACCGCCCGAACGCGCCTACATCTTGACGCTCAAGGTGACGCCGAAGGTCCGGGGAGGATTGTAGGCGCCGAAGTTCGCCCCCAGGAACGTGCCCTGATAGGTGCGGGTCACTTCATTGCTCAGGTTCTTGCCCCACAGCGACAGGGCCAGCTTGTCCGAGGGCGCGCTGTAGACGATGCGGCCGTCGAAGAAGTTGGTCGCCGGCCGCTGCTCGGGACCGGTGTTGGAGTTGTCGTCGTAGATGTGGCTCTCGTAGCGGTAGTCGACGGCGAACCGCAGTTCGCCCCGCTCGCCCAGCGACAGGTCGTAGGACGGCGACAGCACCACCTTGTGCTTGGGCGTGCGCGAAATCCGGTTGCCGGCGTAGTCGACGCCCGGCTCCGGCTCGAACTCGTCGAAGCGCGCGTCGGTGTAGCCGTAGCTGGCCACCAGGCGGGCGTGGGCGAACGGCCGCCAGCTGAGATAGGTCTCGTAGCCCTTGATCGTCGCCTTGCCGGCGTTGTCGGTGATGATGTTCAGGCCGTCCGTGCGCTTGGTCTGCAGGTCGCTGTACTTCATCACGTAGAGCGTGTTGTTCCAGGTCAGGGCGCCGTTCAGGAACGTGCTCTTCTGGCCCACCTCGTACTGGGTGGCGTATTCCGGCTCGAAGCCCTGGGCGGCGTCCTCGGCCGAGCTGGGCGTGTCCTGGAAACCGCCGCTCTTGAAGCCCTTGGAGACCATCACGTAGTAGAGCTGGTCCTCGGCCGGGTGGTAGTTGGCCCCGGCGCGATAGGTCACCGCGTCATAGGTCCCCGAAACGCTGACGTCGAAGAAGTCGTCGGCGCGGAACACCGAGTCGCCCTCGGTGTTGGAGACCCGGTAGTCCTTCTTGTCCTTGGAATAGCGCAGGCCGCCGATCAGCGAGAGCTTGTCGCCGACCGGCACGGTGACGTCGCCGAACACCGCGTAGCTGTCGAGCTTGGCGTCCTGAGCGTAGATCTCGGCGCCCTGGCCGCCGATGTCCAAGGCCAGGATGTCGTCGCGCAGGGTCTTGCTGTCGTACTTGTAGAAGCCCGCGACCCACTGGATGCGGCTGTCGGGCAAGGCGCTCAGCCGGACTTCGTGGCTGGAGAAGTGGCTGTCCTCGTCGTTGCCGCCCGAGATGTCGATGAAGTTGGTGCTGGGGTTGCCGCCGTCGAAGTCGTAGGCGACGTGATAGTCCAGGTCCCGATAGGCCCCCAGATAGGTCAGGGTGGCGAACGACAGGTCCCAGTCCATCTGGCCGCGCACACCCCAGGTGTCGCGGTTCTGGTAGCCGTCCGTCGAACCGGCCGTGTGCTTGCGGTCGCGGTCGATGGTCCAGAAGGCCGACAGCGGATCGGTGTCGTCCAGATCCAGCACGTGCTGGCCCGGCCCGGCGCCGCGATCGCGCGTGCCGTCGACGGTCACCAGCAGACGCAGGGACTCCTTGGGCTGAACGGCCAGCTGCAGGCGTCCGCTGCGGGTGTCCTGGTCCTCGACCCGGCCGCCGGTGAAGGTGTTCTTGACGTAGCCGTCGTGGGTTCGCCAGCTGCCGCTGGCGCGGAACGCGGCCCTGCCGTCGGCGAACGGCGCGTTGACGTAGCCCGCTGCCTCGTAGCGCTCGTAGTTGCCGGCCGTCGCTTCGCCCGCGGCGTCGACCGCGTCGAAGTCGGGACGGTTGGTGACGACATTGATCGCGCCGCCCACGACGTTGCGGCCATAGAGCGTGCCCTGCGGGCCCTTCAGCACCTCGATGCGCGAGACGTCGAAGGCGTCGAAGGCCACCGCGGCCGGACGGCCCAGATAGATTTCGTCCAGGAACACCGCCGAGCTGGGATCGCCCGCCGCGCCGCGATCGGACGAGCCGATGCCGCGAATGGCGATGCGCGGCTGCGAGGCCGGGAAGGCGTCGAAGTTCAGGCCGGGCGTCCGGGTGGCCACGTCGTCGATCTCGCGGATCCGGGCCTGGCGCACTTCCTCCGCGCCGAAGGCCGTCACCGTCACCGGCACGTCCTGCAGGCGCTCGCTGCGCCGTTGCGCGGTGACGACGATCTCGTCGAGCGAAACGGCTTCCGGCGTCGTCGCGGCCGCCGCCGGCGCGGTCTGGGCCATCGCCTGGCCGGCGCTGGCCAAGGCCGCCATCGCGGCGCCGCACGCCAGAATCCTTCGACTGGTCGTCATCACGCATCCTCCCCTTTTTTGTTTTGTCCTCGGGCGGACCCGGGCATCGAACCATAGAAGGATTGGATTGCACGGGTCAATAAATTGGATGCAATCAATTGATGCACTGGATGATGTGGCGACAAGCCCTCTCCGGTCAGCCCCTGAATTTCCTCGAGTTTTCCGCCGATCGGCGAGCTCACGGCTCCAATCAAGCGTCGCCGCGATTTGTGGCATCCATAAATAGCCACGTTTGCATCCAATTTGAGCTGAGCCGTGGCGTCATCGGCCGATCGCCGGCATGTGCCGCCCCGCATCCAAGGAGTTCTCGATGCAATTTCTCCCCCTCAATCCGCTGCTGCTGTTGCTGCCCGCCCTGGCCATACCGGTGGGCGCCGAGGCCCAGGAGCGGGCATGGTCCGGCATCGTCGCGGCGGGGGCCGGCGCGCGTCCCGACTACATGGGCTCCGACGACCTGGAGGCCACGCCCTACGTGGCCGGCCGCATCTACTACGGCGCCTACTATCTCGACTTTCAGGGCGAGCAGCTCCGGCTAAACGTCTCGTCGATCAAGGGCTGGGCCTTCGGGCCGATGATGGACATCGAGAGCGGCCGCAAGGACGACGTCAAAAGCGTCCGCGTGGGCCGGATGGCCGAGATCGACGACGCCTTCGAGGCGGGCGGCTTCATCGCATACAGCCGCCCCGACATCCTGGCCGAGAACGACGAACTGAGCTTCCAGGCCAGCTACCTGACCGACACTTCCAACACCTCGGACGGCGCGGTGGCGGCCCTGGGGCTGACCTACGGCAAGCGCATCGACAAGCGCTGGACCGTGGGCGGCGGAGTCAAGGTCAGCTATGTCGACAAGAAGTACGCCCAGACCTATTTCGGCGTCAGCGCCGCCGACGCGGTGCGCAGCGGCCTGCCGGGCTACAACCTCAAGGCCGGCGTCCGCGATGTCGGGCTGTCGGCCAAGGTCGGCTACGCCCTGACCGACAAGTGGGACCTGCAACTGCTGGGCAGCTACAAGCGCCTGATGAGCAATTTCGCCGACAGCCCGATCGTCAAGACCGAGGGCTCGGCCGACCAGTTCTCGGCCGCCGTCGCGGTCGCCTACCGCTTCTAGCCGCCCATCTCTACCGCGCCGGATCGTCGAAGCCCGGTCCGGCGCGCCCTCCCCGCCGTTCAGGCCACGCGGACCAGCCCGGCGGCCTTCAGATCGGCGATGGTCGGATAGCCGTCGACGGCCATCAGCAGGTCGGCCTCGGCCAGGATGCTGCGCAGGACATGGGTGACGCCCGCCGCGCCGCCGAGGGCCGCGCCATAGGCATAGGGCCGTCCGACCCCGACCGCCGTCGCGCCCAGGGCCAGCGCCTTGACCACGTCGCTGCCCGAGCGGACGCCGGAGTCGAACAGCACCGGCGTCTTGCCGCTGGCCTCGACCACCCCCGGCAGCAGGTCGATCGCCGCCACGCCGCCATTGGCCTGGCGACCGCCGTGGTTGGAGCAGTAGATCCCGTCCACGCCGCCGTCGATCGCCCGTCGGGCGTCGTCCGGATGGCAGATGCCCTTGAGGATCAGCGGCAGCTTGGTCAGCGAACGCAGCCACGGCAGGTCGGCCCAGGTCAGCGGCTTGCCGAAGGTCTGGGCCCAGGTCATCACGGCGGTCGGCAGGTCCTCTTCCGGCGGCTTGGCCAGCAGCGCGCGGAACGCCGGGTCGGAGAAGTAGTTGGCCAGGACGTGGCCGCGCAGCTGCGGGAAGTTGGCGTCGTTGAGGTCGCGCGGCCGCCAGCCGGTGATCCAGGTGTCCAGGGTCACGACGATGCCCTTGAACCCGGCCGCCTCGGCGCGGCGCACCAGGCTTTCGGCCACGCCCTTGTCCTTGGGCGTATAGAGCTGGAAGAAGCCGGGCGTATCGCCCATGGCGGCGGTGACGTCTTCCATCGGATCGTTGGTCAGGGTCGAGGCGACCATCGGCACGCCGGTGGCGGCGGCCGCCTGGGCCGTGGCGATGTCGCCGTGGCCGTCCTGGGTGCACAGGCCGATCACGCCGATCGGCGCCATGAACAGCGGCGTGGGCAGCGTCAGTCCGAACAGGTTCACCGACAGGTCGCGGCGCGTGCAGTCGACCATCATGCGGGGGACCAGCCCCCAGTGCCGGAACGCGTGGGCGTTATGGTTCTGGGTGAACTCGTCGCCGCAGCCGCCCTGGACATAGGACAGCACCGACGGCGGCAGGGCCGCGGCGGCCCGCTGCTCCAGCGTCGCGAAATCCACGGGCCAGGTCGGCTTCACGCCGTGCAGGCCCTTGAAATAAATCTCGTTCTGATAGTCGCCGTAGGCCATGGGCTTCCCTCCAAGACTGCCGGCGCTGATCGCCGAACGGATTTTTCAAGTACGCCGCGCCAGGAACCCCACGGCGTAGGGCCCCAGCAGCAGCACCAGGATGATGCGCACCACCTGGGCGGACAGGATGAACGGTAGATCCACCGGCGTCGAGGCGGCGATGATTAGGATGGAGTCCACGCCGCCGGGGCTGGTGGCCAGATAGCCGGTCAGCAGGTCGACATCGCAGGCCCAACTGACCAGCAGACCGGACGCCGCGCAGACGACGATCAGCGCCAGGGCCGAGCCGACGATCCTGGGCAGGGCGCGCGCGCTGTGCAGCAGGGTCGGCCGCGTGAAGCTGAGGCCGATCGTCCAGCCGACCACCGCATAGGCCAGGGCGGCCAGGACCGGGGGAACCTGCAGACGGAACCAGCCCGTCGCCAGCAGGGCGGCGCCGGTCAGGCCCGGGATCAGGAAGACGCCGGCCGGAAACTTCAGGACCTTGGCCAGCACCCCGCCGCCCACGCAGAGGACGAGCGCGCCCAGCAGACCCAGGAAATCCAGAGGCGGCAGCCAACCCACGTTGTGCGGATGACCCGAAGGCAGCGGCGCGGCCAGGTGGGCCAGGGCGATGGCCGAGCTCGCCACCAGCAGCACCCGGAAATACTGCATCAGGGCGACGATCCGAGCGTCGGCGCCGGTCTCCTGCGCCAAGGCGATCATGCTGGCCGAGCCGCCCGGCGACAGGCCCCAGACGGCCGTGGAACCCTCGAACCACCCTGCCCTCGCCAGCAGCCAGCCGAGCCCCAGGCTGAGGCCGAGAGTCGACAGGCCGATATAGAGGAAGGCCGGAAGGCGTCCCAGCAAGGCCGGTCCCATGGCTGACCCCAGCGCCACGGCCACCAGGCAGCCGATCAAGGTCGAGCCGGCGACCCGCAGCAGCGGCGGCGGCCGGATCGTCGCGCCGCTCACCCCGAACGCGATGCCCACGGCCAGCGGTCCCAGCAGCAGGGCGGCGGGCGCGTGCAGCGCCTTCAGCCCCACCACCACCACCGCGGTCACGACGACCAGAAGCGTCCATTGCGCCCAGGCCCGATCCAATAGGCGGCTCACCCAGGCCGCCAATCGTCGGGTCGCATCAGGCGGCGTAGCCGGGGTTCTGGCGATCCAGACGGCGCAGCAGACCCGGCCAGACCAGCTTGTCCGCCACCACGCTCAACCCCTGCGACTGCTGCTCGACAACGTCCTGGACGTCGCCTTGGGGAATGCGCAGCGGACCGCCCGCCTGGGCCGCCACCTGCATCTCGCAGGAGCGCTCGAGGAAATACATGGTCGTGAACGCCTCGGCGACCGAACGGCCGGTCACCAGGGTGCCGTGGTTGCGCAGGATCATGGCGGTCTTGTCGCCAAGGTCGGCCACCAGGCGCGGGCGCTCGTCGTGGTTCAGGGCCACGCCCTCGAAGTCATGATAGGCGACCCGGCCGTTCAGCAGCATCGCGGTCTGGTTCAGCGGCAGCAGGCCCGCCTCCTGGGACGAGACGGCGGTCCCGGCCACGGTGTGCAGGTGCATCACGCAGCCGGCGTCCTTCCGCGCGTCGTGGATGGCCGAATGGATGGTGAAGCCGGCCGGATTGACCATCTCCCGGCTCTCCCCGACCACGTTGCCCTGCAGGTCGACCTTGACCAGCGACGAGGCGGTGATCTCCTCGAACATCCAGCCGTACGGATTGATCAGGAAGTGGTGCTCGGGCCCCGGCACGCGGGCCGAGATGTGGGTGAAGACCAGGTCATCCCAGCCGAACAGCGCCACCAGCCGGTAGGCCGCGGCGAGATCAATGCGGACCGCGACTTCCAGGGCGTCGGCCTGGTCGGACGTGATGTCCAAGGCGTGAGCGCTCATCGTCGTGCCTCCTCAGTCCAGTTGAACGTCGAGCAGCCGCACGAATTGCTGGCCGCAGTGCATGTCGCGCTCGACCTCCCCGCCCTGCGGCGAGGCCCGGGCGTAGGAGATCTTGACCACGTTCAGGCTGGGCACCGAAAAGCGCTTCACCAGCGCCGGATCGGCGCCGAACAGCCGATGCAGCAGGTCGGGCCCCAGGGCCGGGCTGTCGCCGTACTTGGCGAAGACCTCCGGGCCCTTGAAGAACAGGTCGAACGTCACCCAGTAGGGGCCGGCGTTCTTGGAGCGCACGTGATGGCAGACGTCGCTGACGGTCGTCATTAGGCGGCTTCCTCTTTGCGCAGGTCGATCCAGGCGGTGCGGACCAGTTCCATGGGATCGTCGACCTGGACCACGTGGTTCAGCTTGAACTCGTAGACCTGGCCGCGCTCGACATCGGCCGGCGTGAAGGCGAAGCCGTAGCTGGGCAGCTCCTTGTCCATCGAGATCGGGTAGTGGAAGAAGTAGGCGTTGCAGGCCTTGGCGATCTGGGTCGCCAGTTCCTGGGTGTCGGCGGTGGCGACGAACAGCACGCCGATCTCGCGCGGGGCCGGCGTCCCGGGCGGCGGCCGATCGCCCGACACCGCGTTCCAGCCGTACATCCGCAACGAGATATGGAAATCGGCGTCGTCCAGACCGGTCGACTTGCGGGCGCGCTCGTAGAGGGCGGCCAGCATCTTGTCGTGGAACTCGTCGACGCGGCCCAGGACGTCCGGGTCCTGGATGCCGACCAGCATCAGGGTCTGGTAGCGGCCGCCGGCCGCGCCTTCCAGCTTCATCGTGTAGGGCTTGGGGTCCCAGACCGAGCCCGTGACCTTGACCGTGCGGTCATCGGCCGGCGTGTACACCGCATGGGTCACGTCCAGCACGCCGCCGGGCTCGGTCAGGCGGAAGGGGTCGCTGTTCTCGTACAGCATGTGGGCCGACACGCTGTGGGGGTCGCAGCGGTTGTTCGCCGCCAGCGGCTCGACCTCGAAACCGTCCTGGCCGATGGACAGCAGGACGCCGGAGCCGCGATCCCGATAGACGGCGCATTGCGAACCGCATTCGGAGACCTTGCCCGCGTGCCAGGACGCGCCCTCGGGGGCGCCGTGCAGCAGGGCGAAGCAGGCGATGACCGCCGTGTCGGTGGTGCGGCCGCCCAGGATGATGTCGGCGCCGGCTTGCAAGGCGGCCATGTAGGGCTCCGGCCCCATGGCCGCGACGATGTGGTCGCAGCTGTCGATGGTCGCGTCGTCCAGCGGGCCCAGCGGGGCCAGGGGCGTGATCTTGCCGGCGGCGTTGCGGGCCTTAAGGACCGCCTTGTCCTGCTCCGAATACAGCAGCGCGATGCGGGGCGAGAGGCCTAGTTCGCGGGCGATCTCGACGGCGATGTCGCGGGTCCAGTCGACGTTCTTGTCGCCGCCCGCCTGACCGCTGGTGCCGACGATCACGGGGATGCCCGCCTCGGCGCCGGCCTTCATCAGGATGGCCAGGTCGCGCTTCACCGAGCCGCGATTGTTCTTGGACATGCCCAGGGCCAGGTAGGCCGCGCCGCTGTCGGTCGAACCGGCGTCGGTGGCGATGGCGTGGGCGCCCAGGGCGACGCCCCGACGGACCTCCTCCTCGACCACACCCGCGCCGAGCGAGCCCACGGGGACGATGATCTTGATAGGGCCTTCGAACATGCGCTTCCCACCCAACAAACTTCGGCCCTTGCCGGCCGTCTGGAGTCCACTAGCGCCGCAGGATGCAATGGGTCAAGTTTTTGGATGCAAAATAGCCGACACTTCGCTAGCGATGGGAAAGACGCTCTCTCGCGCGCCTTCGGAAAGGCGAGACGCCGTCGGCCATACGCGGCCCCAAAGGGCCCGTATTGCGAAACCTGGATCGAATGATGCGCGCCGCGATCTGGCGCGGAAACACCCGGGCGCATCCCCTGCGCCGACTGTTCAAGGCCTGGAGATAAAACATGCTCGGCGCCCGCAAGGTCGTAGTCACCCAGCGCTTCTTCGACGACCGCGCCCACGCCTATCTGCGGTCCCACGGCTGCGAGGTGACGATCGCGCCCCTGCCGCCCGGCAAGGCCGACGGCGACCTGAGCCACGATGTCTTGGTCGAGATGCTGGACGGCGCGGCGGGCTGGATCGTCGGCCATGCGCGGGTGACGCGCGAGCTGCTGACCGCCCTGCCCGACCTGCGGATCGTCTCGCGCCGGGGCGTAGGATATGAGCGGGTCGACCTGGCCGCGGCGCGCGACCTGGGCCGGGTCGTGACCATCGCGGCGGGCGGCAACGACGCCTCGGTGGCCGACCACACCATCAGCCTGATGCTGGCGGTCGGCCGCCGGCTGCGCGAGTCCCAGCAGCGGATGATCGACGGCGACTGGTCGATCCTGATGGGCTCGGACCTCTGCGAGAAGACCGTCGGCCTGGTGGGCCTGGGCCGGATCGGCAAGAGCGTCGTCAAGCGCCTGTCCGGCTTCGACTGCAAGGTCCTGGTCCACACCCCGCGTCCGGATCCCGACTACGCCCGGACGAGCGGCGTCCAGTTCGTCGACCTGCCCGAACTGCTGGCCCGCAGCGACTATGTCAGCCTGCACGCGCCCCTGACCCCGGAGACGCGCTTCCTGATCGACGCGCGGGCGATCGACGCTATGAAGCCCACCGCCATCCTGATCAACACCGCGCGCGGCGGCTTGGTCGAGGACGCCCACCTGCTGGACGCGCTGCGGGCGGGCCGCCTGGCCGGCGCGGGGCTGGATGTCTATGTCAGCGAGAGCGACCCCGCCTACAAGCCGGTGTCCCAGGCGTTGCTGGACCTGCCCAACGTGATCGGCACGCCGCATGCCGCGGCCTCGTCGCGCGAGGGGCTGGACCGGACCAACATGGTGGCGGCGCGGTCCATCGTCGCCGTTCTTGACGGTGACGACCCCGCGCCGGAGTGTGTCGTCGCCGACGGCCGCGAAGGCCGCTAGGCGGAGGACGATCATGGAGCTCGACTGGCTCGAAGACTTCCTCGCGCTGGTCGAGCATCAGCATTTCGGGCGCGCGGCCGAGGCGCGCAACGTCTCGCAGCCGGCCTTCAGCCGCCGCATCCGGCTTCTGGAGACTTGGCTGGGCGCGCCGCTGTTCAACCGCGACACCCACCGCGTCGCCCTGACGCTCGCTGGCGAGCAATGGCGTCCCAACGCCGAGGACCTGCTGCGCCGGCTCTATCTGGGACGCGAGCAGACCCGGGCCATCGCCGAGGGCTCGACCACCACCCTGCGCTTCGCCTCGACCCACGCCCTGTCGATCACCTTCTTCCCCCGCTGGCTGGAGGAGATCGAGGCCGAGCATCCCCTGGGCTCCACGGTCAGCCTGGTCACCGACAACATGGCCGGCTGCGAGCGGATGATGCTGCAGGGCCAGGCTCAGTTCCTGCTGTGCCACCATCACCCCTCGACGCCGGTGTCGTTCAAGCCGAACTACTTCGTCTCGGTGGACCTCGGGACCGACACCCTGGTTCCGGTCAGCGCCCCGGCCCCGGACGATCCGCAGCGCCCCCGCTTCGTACTGCCGGGCGATTTGGGCGCGCCCGTGCCCTATCTGGCCTTCAGCGAGGTCTCGGGCATGGGCCGCATCCTGGCCTCCACCCACGCCCTGGAGGGGCCGTCGGTCTGGCTGGCCCCGACCTTCACGGCCCATGTGGCGACAGTGCTGGCGGAAATGGCCCGGGCCGGGCGCGGCGTGGCCTGGATGCCGATGAGCCTGATCGCCCGCGATCTGGAGCTGGGCGTGCTGGTCCGGGCCGGCGACAAGCAATGGGACATCCCCATCGACATCCGCCTCTACCGACCTCGCGCCCGCCAGACCGCCGCGGCCGAGGCGTTCTGGACGATGCTCAAGGCTCGCTCGGGCGAGCCGGGCTGAGCCGGTCGCCCGGAAAGACGCCGGGCGCACCGAGGGTGACGGCGCGCCCGGGTGAGTTGTTCAGGTCGAGGTAGTCCAAGATTGTCTCGATGAAACGCCTTGGACGTTACGCGGGAAGCCGGGGACGGACGACGGCCTGCCGCGCATGGTTCCATGCCGGTCTTCGATTAGAAGACTGGGATCACGCGACCACCGGGATCGCGCCCGTCAGCATGGCCACGCCCAGCACCAGCAGGCTGGTCAGCACGGCCCATGTCAGCGCGAACCTCTGGGCGTCGGCGACGTCGACCCCCAGCAGGCCGCAGGCCAGGTAGATGGGCGCCAGCAGCGGGCTCATGGAATGGACGGGCTGGCCGATCAGCGAGGCGCGGGCGATGGCGGCCGGCTCGATCCCGAAACCGGCGGCGGCGTTGGCGATCACCGGGACCACGCCGAAATAGTAGGCGTCGTTGGACATCACGAAGGTTAGCGGCATGCTGACCAAGGCGGTGATCGGCGCCAGGAACGGGCCGATCTGCGGCGGGATGACCGCCAGGGCGGCGGTCGCCATGGCGTTGGACATGCCCGTGCCGTTGAGGATGCCGGTGAAGGCCCCTGCCGCGAACAGCAGGACGACGACATTGACGACATTGTCGGCGTGGGCCGCCAACCGGGCCTTCTGGTCCGAGACCCGGGGATAGTTGACCGTCGCGGCCACCGCGAAGGCGCCCATCATCAGCACCGGCAGCGGGGCCAGGCCCAGGATCATCCCCAGAATCAGGCCGACGGTCAGAACCAGGTTGAACCAGAACAGCTTCGGACGGCGGATGGCGGCGCGCTCGGCGTCGAGGGCCGGCGGCAAGGCCGTGACAGCGGCCCTGGGATCGGCGGTCCCGGCCACGCCGGTGAACGCCAGGCGCTTGCGTTCCGATTTCCCGAACAGCCAGGCCAGGCCGAGAATGCCGAGAAGACCCACGCCCATGGCCGGCAGCAGCGGTCCCACGACGTCGGCCAGGTCGACATGGACCGCGGCGGCGGCGCGGGCCGAGGGGCCGCCCCAGGGCACGTAGTTCATCAGCGAATTGGACAGGCCCAGCAAGGTCGCCAGGATCAGCGGGTTCATGCCCACCCGGCGATAAACCGGCAGGAAGGCGGTGATCACGATCAGCGCCGTGGTCGTGCCGTCGCCGTCGATCGAGACCAGCATGGCCAGGATGGCCGTGCCCAGGCTGATCCGCATCGGATCCTCGCCGACGACCGCCAGCACCTTGTTGACCAGCGGGTCGAACAGTCCGGCGTCCATCATGATCGCGAAATAGAGCACCGCGAACGACAGCATCAGGGCGGTCGGGGCCACCTGCCCCACGCCCTTGAGGATCATCTCGCCGAGGCCGGCCCCGGCGCCGGCCAGCAGTCCGAACACGATCGGCACGACCAGCAGCGCGGCGATCGCCGACATCCGCTTGGTCATGATCAGGATCATGAAGGTGACCACCATCGCCAGACCAAGCACGGCGGGTTGAAGCAGCAGCTCGATCACGAGGCGATCTCCGGGCCGGCCAGGGGCCGCCTTTTCAGGTGAGTTGAGGTCAAGGCTCGGCCGAAGTCTTGCGCGTTCGACGAGGTAGCGGTGTAAGGAAGGAATAGCGGGCCGGACTCGAGCCGGCCTTGGGAGATACGGAACGTATGGCGACGAAACCGGCAGGCCAAAGCCCAGACCTGAGCACGCCCCTGGCCGACCCGCCGCAGACCGAGCCGGCGACCCACACGGTCCTGATGCGCCTGCGCGAAATGATCGTCACCGGACAGATTCCGCCGGAAACCCGCCTGCGGGCCGAGGGCCTGGCGACAGAACTCGCCGTGTCGCGCACTCCCATCCGCAGCGCCCTGGCCGTGCTGTCGGCCGAGGGTCTGGTCGATTACGGGATCAATCGCGGCTACACCGTCCGCGCCGTGACCATCGGCGACGTGTTCGACTCCATCGAGGTCCGGGCCGGGCTCGAGGGCCAGGCCGCGCGGATGTCGGTGGACCTGGGCTGGGAGACCCCGGCGCTGGATCGGTTGGCCGATCTGGTCCACCGGGGCCGCGCCATCCTGGATCGTGGCGAATGGTCGGAGAAAGCCGAGATCGAGTGGTACGAGCTGAACCACGCCTTCCACCGCTCGATCCATCACGCGTCGCAGAACAAGGTGCTGCGCAACGCCATCCGGATGACCCTGATCTATCCAGTGTTCGGCGACCCGGCCCGGCTGTGCCCCAGCGTGGCGGCGGCCGTTCCGCTGCGCCTGAGGCAGGTCGCCACGACCACCCCCGAGCACCTGCTGTCGTCGCAGGGCGACCACGAACGGCTGCTCGACGCCATCCGGCGCCAGGACAGCGCCGAGGCGGGCCGGATCATGACCGACCATGTCCTCTCTACGAAACGCCGTCTTCATGCGATCGCCACCCGCCGCTGATCGATCATCAGTCTCTGGACCTCAGCCATAACGTCATCCAAGAACGTTCGCAATTGCATCCATTTTTAGGCATGCCGGAATAGGCGCGCGCCGAGAGCGGTTTTCAGCTTTCCGGCCCTGCTTTCCGGGCGGATGAAGCGGTTACGACGCTCGATGGTCCCCGATCCGCCACCCGCGGCATCGTTTCATCCGAATTCCGCATTAGCCCTGCCCCTCCGCCCCTGGCCTAACCAGCCAGGGTCTCGTCCGAGGGGGTTTTCATGAGCCAAGCGCGCCACTACCGCATCGCCGTCATTCCCGGCGACGGGATCGGCAAGGAAGTCGTCCCCGAGGGGCTGCGGGTGCTGGAGGCCGTGTCGGCGCGCTACGGCTGCACCTTCGCGTTCGACCATTTCGACTTCGCCTCGTGCGACTACTATCTCAAGCACGGTCAGATGATGCCGGACGACTGGAAGAGCCGGATCGGCGGCCATGACGCGATCTTCTTCGGCGCCGTTGGCTGGCCCGAGACCGTGCCCGACCACGTCTCGCTGTGGGGCTCGCTGATCCAGTTCCGGCGCGAGTTCGACCAGTACGTCAATCTGCGGCCGGTCAAGCTGATGCCGGGCGTGCCAAGCCCGCTGGCCAACCGCGCGCCCGGCGACATCGACTTCTACGTCGTGCGCGAAAACACCGAGGGCGAATATTCGTCGATCGGCGGACGGATCTTCCCCGGCACGCCGCGCGAGATCGTGATGCAGGAGACGGTGATGACGCGGGTGGGCGTCGACCGCATCCTGAAGTTCGCCTTCGAGCTGGCCCAGCGCCGCGAGAAGAAGCACCTGACCTCGGCGACCAAGTCCAACGGCATCGCCATCACCATGCCCTACTGGGACGAGCGGGTCGAAGCCATGGCCCCGGCCTATCCCGACGTGCGCTGGGACAAGTACCATATCGACATCCTGACGGCGCACTTCGTGCAGCATCCCGACTGGTTCGACGTGGTGGTGGCCTCCAACCTGTTCGGCGACATCCTGTCGGACCTGGGCCCGGCCTGCACCGGCACCATCGGCATCGCGCCGGCCGGCAACATCAATCCCGAGCGCGCCTTCCCCTCGCTGTTCGAACCCGTGCACGGCAGCGCGCCGGACATCGCCGGCCAGGGGATCGCCAATCCCGTGGGCCAGATCTGGTCGGCCGCCCTGATGCTGGACCATCTGGGAGAACGCCAGGCCGCCGCCGCCATCGTCGCGGCGATCGAAGCCATCCTGGCCCAGCCCGCCCTGCGGACCCGCGACCTCGGCGGCCCGCTGTCCACGGAGGCCTGCGGGCGGGCGATCGCCGACGCGCTGGTCTGAGCGGGGCCTTGCGTCGTGCAATCGGCGCCGCCTGCCCTATATGTCGGGTCTCGCCACGACGGACCGCGCCATGACCAAGCCCCTGAAGATCGACTTCGTCTCCGACGTTTCCTGCCCGTGGTGCATCGTCGGCCTGGGCGGGCTCGAGGCCGCGCTCGAGCGGGTCGGCGACCTGGTCGACGCAGAGATCCATTTCCAGCCGTTCGAGCTCAATCCGAACATGCCGCCCGAGGGGCAGAACATCGTCGAGCACGTCGCCGAGAAGTACGGCGCGACGCGCGAGCAGTCGGCGGCCAACCGCCAGGCCATCCACGACCGGGCCGCCTCGGTGGGCTTCTCGATGGTCACCGACGAGAACAGCCGGATCTACAACACCTTCGACGCCCATCGCCTGCTGCACTGGGCCGGGCTGGTCGGCGACCAGAAGGCCCTAAAGCACGCGCTGTTCGAAGCCTACTTCACCGACAACCAGGATCCGTCCGACCACGAGGTGCTGGTGGCCGCGGCCATGAAGGCGGGGCTGGACCCGCACGCCGCCCACCAAGTGCTGACCTCAGGCCAGTACGCCCGAGAGGTCCGCGAGGCCGAACGCCATTGGCAGGCGGCGGGGATCAATTCTGTGCCGGCCGTGGTGATCAACGACCGGTACCTGATCTCGGGCGGTCAGCCGCCGGAGTACTTCGAGCAGGCCCTGCGCCAGATCGCCGCCGAAGGCTGACCGGCGTTCGGTCAAATTTATTTACTTCAAAGCGGAGCCTTAGTGGGTCGGGGGCGTTTACTCTCCGAACGGGGATTATCGCATGACCAATCCGACTTCGGCCCAGACCACTTTCGAGCGCGAGCTCGTCAGCCTGATTCCGCACCTGCGCGCCTTCGGCCGCTCGCTGACCGGCAACGCCAGCCACGGCGACGACCTGGCCCAGGACGCCCTGGCCAAGGCCCTGGCTTCGCGCAACTCCTACCAGCCGGGCACCAACATGAAGGCCTGGACCTTCATGATCCTGCGCAACGTCTTCTATTCGGAAAAGCGCCGCTCGTGGCGTTCCTGCGCCCTCGACCCGGAAGTCGCCGAGCGCACCCTGGTGTCGACGTCCAACCCGACGGCCGCCCTGGAACTGGACGAGATGCGCCGGGCGCTGGACATGCTGCCGCCCGACCAACGCGAGGCCCTGATCCTGATCGGCGCCGCGGGCATGTCGTACGAGGAAGTCAGCGAAGTGACCGGCGCGGCGCTGGGCACCATCAAGAGCCGCGTCAGCCGCGCTCGCGACCGCCTGGCCCTGATCTTCGCCGAAGGCCATATCACGGAAGACCAGAAGCCGGCCCACGCGGCCATGGCGTCTATCTTCCGGCAGATCGACGACTACCGGACGGCGCGCCAAGCCGCCTGACCGGGCAGTCTCGAAAGCAACTGAAGGCGGCGCCTAGTGCGCCGCCTTTTTGCGTGGGATCAGGTGGATCACGCCGACGATCACGCCGCCGACGATCAGTCCGACCACAGCCGAACAGGCGGCCATGGCCAGCCAGCCGGTCACCGCCCCGACGCCGGGAACCGAGCCCGCCCAGTGCGAGGCGGCCTCGACCCAGTGCGGCACGGGGGTCAGGTGGAAATGCTCCAGCCCGTGGACGATGATCCCGCCGCCGACCCACAGCATGGCGGCGGTGCCGATCACGGTCAGGGCCTCCATGGTCACCGGCATGGCCTTGACCAGCCCACGCCCGAAGGCCCGGGTCGCGGGATTTGACCGTTGCGCCATGTGCAGTCCGATGTCGTCCATCTTCACGATCAGCGCGACGACGCCGTAGACGGCCACCGTCAGCGCCACCCCGATCACCGCCAGGGCGGCGGCCTGGACGGCCAGCGGCTTGTCGGCCACGTCGGCCAGGGCGATGGCCATGATCTCGCCCGACAGGATGAGATCGGTCCGGATCGCACCGCCCACCTTCTGGGCCTCGAGCTCGGCGCTGCTCAGCGCCAGGTCCTCGATTTCCTCGCCCGCCACCTCGTGGTGCGCGAAGGCCTCGATGATCTTCTCGGTGGCCTCGAAGGCCAGATAGGCCCCGCCGACCATCAGGATCGGCGTCACGGCCCACGGCGCGAAGGCGCTGAGGATCAGCGCGCCCGGCAGCAGGAACAGCAGCTTGTTGCGGAACGAGCCGAGCGCGATCTTCCAGACGATCGGCAGTTCACGATCGGGCGTGAACCCCATGGCGTAGCCGGGGGTGACCGCGGTGTCGTCGACCACCACGCCCACGGCCTTGGTGCCCGCCTTGCCGGCCGCTGCGCCCACGTCGTCCAGCGAGGCGGCCGCCAGCTTGGTGATGCCGGCGATGTCGTCGAGAAGGGCGGCGAGGCCGGAGGGCATGAGGGATTCCTGTTCGCGTTGTCGTCCTACGCGAATAGACCGGACCGCGCGCTGCGGTCGAGCCCTATCCCTTCTTCAGAACCGCGTCGGCCTTCCTGTCGATCCGCTTTTCCTCGGCCTTGGACATGCGGCCGGCCTTCACGGCCTGGCTGGCTCGGGCCTTGGCGTTGCGGGCGTGGGCCTTGTCCTCGATCGGATACGCCCGCTTCTCCGGCTCGGCGAAGGCCTTGTCCGGCAGCTTGTCGCGTTTCTCGGTGTTCAGTTCGGCCATGACGGTCAGTCCTTGGGATGGGCCAGCCCCAGCGCTTCGACGGGCGCGTCGTCGTCCTCGGGGGTGACGATCTCGGCCGGCTCGGCCTGCCGCGCCAGGTCGCGGGCGCCGACGCCCCCGCCGTGTTGGATGTTGAGGTTGGCCTCGACGGTCGAGGGATCGTAGGTGTCGTCGACTTCGTCGCCGTTGGTGACGTCGGGTTCGGCCATGGCAGTTCTCCATCTCTCCCAGAGCCAACGACCGCCGTGGTCAGGACGTTCCCGCAGATTCCCTGCAACCTTCGTCAGAATAAAATCAGCCCCTGTGGCAGTTGCGATATGGCGGCGGCACGCCAGATATTCGAGACGCCGGCGCGGGGTCGGCGAGCCCTTTCAGAGACCGTTTCATGCCCACCCTGTTCGATCCGCTCGTCGTAGGCGACCTTGAGCTTCCCAACCGCGTCGTCATGGCGCCGCTGACCCGACTGCGGGCCGGCCCGACCCAGATCCCCAACGCCCTGATGGCCGACTACTACGCCCAGCGCGCCTCGGCGGGCCTGCTGATCACCGAGGGCGTGCCCGTCGTCCCGCAAGGCGTCGGCTACCAGGGCGTGCCCGGCATCTGGTCGCAGGAGCAGGTCGAGGGCTGGAAGCAGGTCACCCAGGCCGTGCACGACAAGGGCGGCCGCATCTTCATGCAGATCTGGCACGTCGGCCGGGTCTCCGACCCGTCGTTCCACGGCGGCGAGGCGCCCGTCGGCCCCAGCGCCATCGCGGCCAAGGGCGACGTCAGCCTGCTGCGTCCCCAACGCCCCTACCCCACGCCCCGCGCCCTGACGACCGAGGAAGTGGTCGGCGTGGTCGAGGCCTTCCGCAAGGGCGCGCAGAACGCCAAGGCCGCCGGCTTCGACGGCGTCGAGATCCACGGCGCCAACGGCTATCTGCTCGACCAATTCCTGCAGGACGGCTCCAACCAGCGCACCGACCGCTACGGCGGTTCGATCGAGAACCGCGCCCGCCTGATGCTGGAGGTCGCCGACGCCGCCGCCTCGGTGTTCGGCCCCGGCCGGGTCGGCATGCACCTGGCTCCGCGCGCCGACAGCCACTCGATGGGCGACAGCGACCTGGCCGCCACCTTCGGCTACGTCGCCAAGGAACTGGGCCAGCGCGGCATCGCCTTCATCTGCGCTCGCGAATACGACGGCCCCGACAGCCTGGGCGCGGATCTCAAGAAGGCGTTCGGCGGCGTCTATATCGCCAACGAGAAGTTCACCCGCGAGACCGCCCAGGCGGCCCTGGACGCCGGCAAGTTCGACGCCGTCGCCTTCGGCAAGGCCTACATCGCCAATCCGGACCTGGTGGAACGCCTGCAACTTGGCGCGCCGCTCAACGATCCCGACCCGACCACCTTCTATGGCGGCGACGGCCGGGGCTATACCGACTACCCCGCCCTGAAGACGCTCGCCACGGCCGCGGCCGAGTAGCCGGAAGCGTTCCGAAGGCGGGATTTCCGCCCAAGCCTGTATCCGCTGCGCCAATTGCCGCGTTGGGTCTTCACCACGCGCCGCGTAGCGGATACAGGCTTAACCATGAGCAAGACCAACGATCACTGGAAGACCGTTCTGCAACGCGGCGCCAACGCCCTGGCCTTCCGGATCACCAGCCCGCCCACCGCCGTCAAGCCGACCATGGTCGCCGAGCCGGCGCCCCAGAAGCGCGCCCTGCCGGTCATGGTCTATCACGCGGTGGCCGTGTGCGCCCTGGTCGACGGCTGGGTGGCGGGCGGCGAAGGCCAGGTCCTAATCGACCGTCCCGCCGTCCTGACCCGTCAGAAGCTGGCCAACGCCAAGGCCGCCGAACCGCCCGGCAGCACCCAGTCGCCGTTCTCGACCGGCTACGCCGCCGACTACCGGCTGGAACTGGCCCGCCTGGCCTGGCTGGCGATCATCGACGACCCGGCCGGTCGTCTCGAGGCCCTGGCCGCGGTCTACACGCCGCCGGAGCCCCGGGTGAAGCTGGTCTAGACGCCCGCTCTACCAGGCGCCGGTGTTGGGCATCGAGGCCCAGGGCTCGGCCGGTTCCAGATTGCCGTCCTGCAGCAGTTCGATCGAGATGTTGTCGGGCGAGCGGACGAACGCCATGTGGCCGTCGCGCGGCGGGCGGTTGATGGTCACGCCCATGTCCATCAGCCGCTGGCAGGTTTCGTAGATGTCGTCGACCCTGTAGGCCAGGTGGCCGAAGTTGCGGCCGCCCTGATAGTCCTCGGGATCCCAGTTGTAGGTCAGCTCGACCAGCGGCGCCTTGCGCTCCCTGGCCAGTTCGACGTCTTCCGGCGCGGCCAGGAACACCAGGGTGAAGCGACCCTTCTCGTTCTCCATCCGGTAGGCCTCGGTCAGGCCCAGGCCTTCGCAATAGAAGCGCAGCGAGGCGTCGAGGTCCTTCACGCGGACCATGGTGTGCAGATAGCGCATGGGCGGCTCCTGAAGTCGGATGGGCTTGAGGCAGGATACAGCGGCGGCCCGCCAAGCCGCACCCCACATTTGTCGGCTGGAACGGCCGTGACGACCTATTCGGCGCGCGCGCCCTGGCCTTGCAGGACCTGCTGGGCCCGCTCGACGGCTTCCATCAGATTGCCCAGGGCCAGGCCCTCGGGGCTGTCGGCGCGGTAGATGTCGCGCAGGGCCGGAACCCGGTCCTTGCAGGCGGCCATGGCGTCCAGGGCCCGATCGATCTTTCGCGTCAGCATGTCCGTAATCGCCGTTGATGTTCTACATTCGTTCTACAATGGCGGTTTTCGGATATCAATCGACGACCGCCCCCGCCTCCACAGGTTTCTCCCGAGTCTGCCGCCGCCACAACGCCGCGTATTCGCCGCCGGCCTCCAAAAGCGCTGCGTGAGGCCCGCGCTCCACAACCTTTCCCCGGCGCAGCACGACGATCTCGTCGGCGTCGGCGATGGTCGACAGGCGGTGGGCGACGACCAGGGTCGTACGCCCCGCCCTCGCCTTGCGCAGGGTGGCCTGGATGGCGGCCTCGGTGCGGCTGTCCAGGGCGCTGGTCGCCTCGTCCAGGATCAGCACGCGGGGATCGGCCAGCAGGGCCCGGGCGATGCCCACGCGCTGGCGCTCGCCGCCCGACAGCTTCAGCCCGCGCTCGCCGACCTTGGTGGCCATGCCTTCCGGCAGGTTGCGGATGAACTCGCCCAACTCCGCCGACTCCGCCGCGGCCCAGACGTCAGCCTCGGAGGCCGACGGACGGGCAAAGGCGATGTTGGCCATCAGGCTGTCGTTGAACAGGGCCACGTCCTGGGGCACCAGGGCCACCGCCTGGCGCAGCGAGGCCTGCTTCAGGGCCTTCAGATCGTAGCCGTCCAGAGTGACCCGCCCGGCCTGGGGATCGATCATCCGCAGGGCCAGCCGCACCAGGGTGGTCTTGCCCGCGCCCGACGGGCCGACGATAGCCACGGTGGTCCCCGGCTGGGCCGTGAAGGTCACGCCCTGCAGGCCCTCCGAGCGCGCGCCGTGGCGGAACGACACCTCCTCGAAGGCCACGGCCCCGCCGCGCCGGTCGGCGGGCGGTGGCAGGTCGATGGCGTCATCCGCGTCGGCCACGTCCGGCTTGGCGCGGCGCAGATCGAGCATGGCCTCCATGTCGATGAACGACTGGCGGATCTCGCGATAGGCGAAGCCCAGGATGTTCAGCGGGCCATAGAGGTTGACCAGGATCAGGATGGCTGCGGTGACGTCGCCGGGCCCGATCCGGCCCGCGGCCGCCTCGCCCCCGGCCAGGATGGCCATCACGCCCAGGCCCAGGCTCATCACCGCCGACTGCACGGTGTTGAGCAGGGTCAGCGAGTTGGTCGCCTTGATGTTGGCCGCGCCGTAGGCGGTCAGGGCGGCGTCGTAGCCGCCCACGGCCCTATCCTCGGCCCCGAAGGCCTTGACCGTCTCGTAGTTCAACAGCGCGTCCACGGCCCGGCCGGCGGCTTCCGCGTCGGCCTCGTTCATCACCCGCCGGTGGCCGATCCGCCAGTCCGAGATCGTGAAGGTCACCACGCCGTAGATCACCACCGTGACCACCGCCGTCAGGGCGAAGCGCCAGTCATAGGCCTTGGCCAGCACGATGGCGGCCATGATCAGCTCGACCGCCGTCGGGGCGATGTTGAACACCAGGCCGCGCAGCAGGAAGTCCATCGACCGCGCGCCGCGATCGATCACCCGCGACAGCGAGCCGGTGCGCTTGGTCTGGTGGAAGTCGATCGACAGCGACAGGGCGTGGGCGAAGGTCTCGACCGCCGCCCGGGTCTGGGCCGCCTGGGCCACCGGCGTGAACACCGCGTCCCGCGCCTGGGGGGCGACGGCGGAAATGAAGCGGATCAGGGCCCAGCCGCCGGCCAGGGCCGCGAACGTCAGGCCGACCTGGACGGTGGCCCCCTGCCCCGCGCTCAGCGCGTTGACCGCCTTGCCCAGCAGCAGCGGGGCGATCACGCCCAGGAACTTGCCGGCGAAGGTGAACACCAGGGCCAAGGTCACGCGCCAGCGCAGGCCGGGAGCCTTGGAGCGCATCACCAAACTGAACAGGTCGGCCAGGGCCTTCCAGCCGTTGGCCTTCACCTCGGGAGCCGCGACCGCGCCGGCCGCGGCGCCGGATCGCGACGCCATGCCTCTCACTGAGCGCCGCCCAGCAACTGGGTGGTCTGCAGGCCCCCGCCCGGCGTCATCCAGTCGACGCGCCAGCCCGTGGCCGTCAGGGTCGAGCGCACCGGTCCGTCGGTGGGCGGCAACGGCGGGCTGACCTCGATGACCACCTGCTGCTCGCCGCCCTCGCCCGCCACCTGGATGGTGTGGGCGCCTTCGGTCAGCGGCTGGTCGAGGGAGATCGAGAAACGGCCGTCCTCGCCGATCTTGCCTTCGCCGCGCGTGGCGCGGTCGACGCGCACGCCCAGGCCCGCKCCCGGCGTGCCGACGCCGGAAACCACGCCGCCGCCGCCCCGGTCGTAGTCGATCGCCAGGATGCGCGGCGACAGCGAGGTCTGCCCCATCACCTCGGCCCCGGCCCCGGCCCGCAGCAGCACCGCGGCGCCGGTCGGCGCCACCATCAGATAGCCCTGGGCCTGCACGGTCCGGCCGTCCATCGTCATCGACAGGCCATAGAGCCGGGGCTCGGCGGCCAGGGGCGTMACCAGCCGCCAGGCGCCGGCCGCGTCGGCCTTGCCGACCAGCGCCTCGCCGGTGGGGGCGCCCAGCCGCACGCTGGCCTGGGGCTCGGCCTGGCCCGATAGCGCCACGGCGTTTCCCTGAAGGATCGCCGACACCACGCGCGGCGGCTTCAGATAGCCGGCCTGGGGCGAAAGCTGTTCGGTCTTGGCCGCCGCCGGATCGCGCCGCCAGCCCTTGTCCTCGCGGCCGCAGGCTCCGAGCGCCAGGGTGGCGACCGCCGCGACGACCCATGCCGACTTGAAGCTGGCTGACTTGAAACCGATCTCGCGAATCCTGATCATGGCGTATCCAACGGCCGACGACGCCCCGGCGGCCAATTTTGCTTGGGTGTTCACGTGCGGCGCGCCGACCTTCTCCACAAGGACCGGCGCGCTGTTTATTTTTCTGGAGTGGACGACGATGCCCGACCTGTCCAGCGGCCAAGCCGCCGCCGCGGAGGCCGCCCAGGACGCCAAGCTCGCGGTCTGCGTCTATTGCGGCTCGTCGAACGCGGCCGCCCCGGCCTTCCTCGAGGCGGCCTTCGAGATCGGCGGCGACTTCGCCAAGGCCGGATTGAAGCTGGTCTACGGCGGCGGCGGCGTGGGGCTGATGGGCGCGACGGCGCGCGGAGCACACGCGGCCGGCGGCCAGGTGCTGGGCATCATCCCGGAATTCCTGCGGGGCCGCGAGCAACCGTTCGACGACGTCGAGACGGTGGTCGTCACCTCGATGCACGAGCGCAAGATGATGATGTTCGAGCGCTCGGACGCCTTCGTCGTGCTGCCCGGCGGCATCGGCACCTTGGAGGAGATCATCGAGCTTCTGTCCTGGCGGCGCCTGGACCTGCACCGCAAGCCGATCGTCTTCCACAATCCCGCCGGCTTCTGGGATCCGCTGTTCGCCCTGCTGCGGCACACGATCGACCAGGGCCTGACCCCGCCTTCCCTGGCGGACTGCTGGCGGGTGGCGGAAAAAGCCAGCGACATAACGCCCGCCCTACTGGCCTGGCTTGCGGAAACCGGGCAAGAAGACGCGTCTTCAAACGTTCGTTTGTTGACTTAGTTGCGAAATGCAACGCATTATGTCCGGTAGTCGACCTCCCAATGTCGACCTAGGGGATAATAGGAAACAAACATGCGTATCTTCGTGACCGCGCTCGTCGCGGCCTCCGCCCTGTCCACTCTTGGCATGGCGACCAGCGCCTTCGCCGCCGAGGGCGCCGTTCTCAAGCTGCAGGCCCCCAGCAAGGCCCCCACCCTGATCCAGGACGGCGCCATGTGGCGCTGCAACGGCGACGTCTGCGCCGCGCCCCAGGTCAAGTCGCTGCCGATCGGCCGCGCCTGCCGCAAGGTGGCCGCCGAACTCGGCGCAATCGCCACCTTCAACTATCGCGGTCAAGAACTGGACGCCGCCGGCGTCGCCGACTGCAACACGGCCGCCAAGCCGTAGATCGAACTCCTCGCACGCCGTGTCGAAACGACGCGGCGTGCGTAACGGCTTGCGCCTCCTCGCCCTGGACCGCCCACCCGCGCGTCGATTTATCCGCGCCGCACCTCCAGACATGGTAAGGCTCCCCGCAAGGCGCGCAGACGCGCCATCGGCTCGTGCGCCTTCCAGGCGTAACGGCCCGCCACGCGCCAGACATACGGGCGCTTCTTTCCGACCCTGAAAACACGACGCCGACCGGTGAGCCTCGCCGGGCGCGAACATCCGCCGTCGGGCCACGCCCACGCGCGATGATCCGCGCCCCGTGGCTTGCCGTCCCCAATCATTTTTTTGGCGCGCATGGCGTCATCCAGGAGCGTCAGCCTTGATCGCCTATCTCGTCCTCGTTCACCGCTATCCCGAGCAGTTCAAACGCCTCTTCAAGGCCATCCACGACCCCGACAACCAATACCTCGTGCACGTCGACAAGAATTCCGGGCCAGCCTTGGAGGCCGACATCCGCGGCTTCCTGGCGGCCTATCCAAACGCCGCCGTGCTGGAGGGCAAGAAGGCCCTGTGGGGCGGCTACAGCCTGGTCGACGCCGAACTGCGCGGCATGGCCAAGCTGCTGGAAATGGGCAAGGACTGGACCCACTTCATCAACCTCAGCGGCCAGGACTTCCCGCTGATGACCCAGAAGCGCATCAAGGCGTTCCTGACCCGCAACAAGGGCCAGGAGTTCATCCGCGTGCTGGATCAGGCAAAGGTCCGTCCCGACACCATGGGCCGGGTGCTGCAATATGTGGAGGAGCTAGGCGGTCGCATCATCGACACCCTGGCCACCCGCCTCTTCCTCGACGGCGCCACGCCCTATATCGGCACCCAGTGGAAGATCGTCAGCCGCACGTTCTGCGACTTCGTCTGTCACGATCCGTCGGTCGAGCGGTACAAGGCGTTCTATCGCAACACCTTCATCGCCGACGAAGGCTTCTTCCAGACCGTGATCATGAACACCACCGCCCATGGCGAGGTGGTCAATGACGACAAGCGGATGATCGACTGGATTCCGGACGGCGACATCAAGCTGCGCCCGCGCACCTTCACGGCCGTCGACGCCGTGCCGCTGACGACCAGCTCGGACCTCTTCGCCCGCAAGTTCGATACCGAGGTCGACAGCGAGATCCTCGACATCCTGGAGGCCCACCTGCGCACCCAGGACGTCGCCAATGTCGATCGGACCCCGGTTCGGGCTCCAGTCCTGGGCGAACTGCTGACCGCCTAGCCAGACGTCGGGCGGACGGGGAACGTCCCGTCCGCCTTCTCGCCTACTTCTTCGAACCCTTCGACGGCTCGGCGACCGGCGGCTTGGGCGTCTGCCTTCCTCCGACCAGCATCCCGCCGATCAGGGCGAAGGACAGCATGGCGTGGTTCATTCTCGATACGTTCATTGGCGGCGTCTCCCAGACTCGCTTGAAAAACCAACAGGCCGTTGGACCAGGAGACGCGCGCGGCTTACAGGGGCTCCCACCCTCCTAGTCGTCAGCGCGTCGTCGACAAGCATGCGCCGAGCGGAACAGGACGCAAGAAAAATCATCCGAACCCTGACGAAATCCGCGTACGGACGAACGGTTCGGAAGGCCCGATTTTCCCCGCTGGAGCAACGGTTCGCGCACGGAACGCCGCACTTTCCCGCCGGGCGATCTAGTGGATTGTCCGAGATTCCGGCGCGCCGAGCGGCTCAGGCTTGCCCGCCGCGCCGATGATCGCGGCGGCGGCGCGCAGCATGGCCTCGTCGATGCGCGCGACCTCGCAGCCGACCAGCTCGGCGGCCATCTCCGGCAGGTCGGCGCACAGCCGCAGCTGACCCGCGATCCGTTGCAGCACAAGGCCTTCCTCGAGGTCCGGATCGTTGGCGACCACGCCCACGACCAGCGAAAGCGCCACCTCCAGCCGGTCCGCCTTAGCCTTGGCCTCGCGTACCTGCTCCAGCAGAAGCTGGGCGCTGGCGTCCATGGCGGTCAGGGTTTCGGCCAAGGGTTGGGCCGTGTTTTCGAGGCGGGCGTCGGTCACGATGAGATCCAGCAAGTTGTCCTGCCGGGTTGAACGAACCCGCGCCCAGGAACAGGGCGAACAAAAGCCAAGACCGCAAAAGAAAAGCCGCCCGCGACGGCGTGTCGCGGGCGGCTCCTGCTCTTTTCGATGCTCGTCCGTAGGCGGTTTAGGCCGCCTTGCCGCTCACGGGGCCGAACGACAGCGATTCGTAGCGCCGCAGATGGTGGTCGACCGAGCCGAACAGGCCTTCGATGATCGAGGCGCGCTTGAAGTAGTGGCCGATCGCCAGCTCGTCGGTCATGCCCATGCCGCCGTGGATCTGGATGGCGTTCTGGCCGACGAACTTGCAGGCCCGGCCGATGCGGACCTTGGCGGCCGAGACGGCCTTGGCGCGCTCGGCGTCGCTTTCGTCCAGCTTGATGGTGGCCATGTAGGTCATCGACACGGCCTGCTCCACCTCAATGAACATGTCGACCATCCGGTGTTGCAGCACCTGGAAGTTGGAGATGGCGGTGCCGAACTGCTTGCGCTGCTTGGCGTAGTCCAGGGTGCCCTCGTGCAGCTTGCGCAGCACGCCCACGGCCTCGGCGCCAACGGCGGCAGTGGCCTCGTCCAGCACCTTGTTGACCAGGGGCAGACCGCCGCCCTCTTCGCCGATCAGGGCGTCGGCGGGGATCGAGACGTTCTCGAAATAGACTTCCGAGGCGCGGCCGCCGTCGACCGTCGGATAGTCGCGGGTGACGATGCCCGGCAGGGTCTTGTCGAGCAGGAACACCGACACGCCGCCGGTGTCGCGCTGGGCGCCGCCGGTGCGGGCGGTGACCACCAGGTGCGTGGCGAACGGCGCGCCGACCACCACGGCCTTGTGGCCGTTCAGGACGTAGCCCGAGCCTTCCTTCTTGGCCGTGGTCTTCAGGTCCTGCCAGGTGTAGCGGGCCTGTGGCTCGGCATAGGCGAAGGCGATCGTGGTCGTGCCGGCCACGATGCCCTCGATCACCGACGCCGCGCCGGCGTAGCCCGAGTGCTTCATGAAGCCGCCGCCGATCACCACGGTGCCCAGGTAGGGCTCGATGACCAGCGCCTTACCGAACTCCTCCATGATGATCATGTTGTCGATGGCGCCGCCGCCCAGGCCGCCCAGCTCCTCGCTGAACGAGGCGCCCAGGATGCCCAGCTCCTCGGCGAAGGCCTTCCAGTAGTCGGCGCGCCAGCCGCTCTCGGAGGCGACGATCTTGCGGCGGGTCTCGAAGTCGTACTTGTCCTGCAGGAAGCTCGCGACCGTGTCGCGGACCATCGACTGCTCTTCGGTGAAGTTGAAATCCATCCCAGGTTTCCCGTCTCTGTCTTGCCCCGCGCGGCTCGGCCGGCTTCGGGGTTGCGGTGATCGTGTCGGAAGTCGCGGCGAGCGGCCCGGCCGCCCGCCGTCGGGTTCGGGTCGCTAGAGCCCCAGCACCATCTTGGCGATGATGTTGCGCTGGATCTCGTTGGAGCCGCCGTAGATCGACGTCTTGCGGACGTTGAAATAGGTCGGGGCGGCGCGATGGGCGAAGTCGGGGCCGATCGGGTGGGCGTTGTCGCCGTCCTTGGGGAAGCCCCGGAAATACGGCGCGTCGTAGTGACCGGCGGCCTCCAGGACCAGCTCGGTGATCCGCTGCTGGATCTCGGTGCCCTTGATCTTCAGGACCGAGGATTCCGGACCGGGGCCCTTGCCGGCCGCTTCACCGGCCAGGGTGCGCAGCTCGGTGTATTCCAGGGCGGTCAGGTCGATCTCGAGATCGGCGACCTTGCGCTTGAAGTCCGGGTCGGTCAGCAGCGGCTGGCCGTCGTCGCCCAGCTCGACCTGGGCGATCTGGCGGATGCGCTCGATGCCGCGCTTGGAGCGCGCCACGCCGGCGATGCCCGAACGCTCGTGGGCCAGCAGGAACTTGGCGCAGGTCCAGCCCTTGTTCTCGTCGTAGATTCGGTTCTCTACCGGCACCTTGACGTTCTCGAGCCAGACCTCGTTGACCTCGTGCTCGCCGCCCAGGGTGATGATCGGACGGACCGTGACGCCCGGCGACTTCATGTCGATCAGCAGGAACGAGATGCCTTCCTGGATCTTCGCGACCGGGTCGGTGCGGACCAGGCAGAAGATCCAGTCGCCGTGCTGGGCCAGGGTGGTCCAGGTCTTCTGGCCGTTGACCAGGTAGTATTCCTTGCCGTCGTCGCCGGTGAAGCGCTCGGCCTTGGTCTTCAGGCTGGCTAGGTCCGAACCCGCGCCCGGTTCCGAATAGCCCTGCGACCACCAGATGCCGCCCGACAGGGTCGGCGGCAGGAAGCGTTCCTTCTGCTCCGGGGTGCCGAAGGTGTAGATCACCGGCCCGACCATGTTGATGCCGAACGGCAGGATCGGCACGCAGTCGGCGCGGGCGGTCTCTTCAGACCAAATGTAGCGCTGAACCGAGGTCCAGCCCGGGCCGCCGTACTTTTCCGGCCAGGCCGGGGCCACCCAACCCTTCTTGGCCAGGGTGCGGTGCCAGGACAGGAAATCGTCCTTGGCCATTTCCTCGCCCTCCTCCTGCTTTTCACGCAGGCCGGCGGGGTAGTTCTCGGCGATGAAGGCGCGGACCTCGTCGCGGAACGCGACGTCTTCGGGCGAGAAATCGAGGTTCATGGCGGACTCCCGGAAATCGGCCCTCTTCGGGGGCCGTCTTTGACTTTCGGGAGTCACCTTAGAGTTCGAACGAGCGTTTGGAAAGATGACCTTAGCGTCAACGTAAACATTGTTCAGGTTGCGCCGTCCGAAGCTCTAGCGGACCTCGCAGGCCAGCCGGACCAGGGCCAGGGCGGTGACCCCGCCGACGCCTTCTTCCTCGGCGAGGTCGAGGGCGATCAGCGGCCGCTTGCCCAGCGCTTCCAGCAGGCGGGCGTGGCCCTTGGCGGTTCCGACATGGCCGGCCTGGCAGTGGGCGACAAGGGCCGGGTCGATCGCGTGCAGCACCGCGGCGGCGGCGCAGGCGGCGTAGCCGTCCAGCAGCACCGGGATCTTCTGGACCCGAGCGGCCAGGATCGCGCCGACCAGGGCGGCGGTCTCGCGCCCGCCCAGTTGGCGCAGGGCCTCGAGCGGATCGGACAGGTCGCCCTCGCCTTTCGCGCGGTCCACGGCGGCGGCGATCGGCTCGGGCGCATCGCTCCAGTCAGAGGCCTCGCCGCCGAACAGGGCCAGGGCGATGGCGCCGGCGGCGCGGTCGGTCTCGGCGGCGATCACGCCGGGGATCAGCAGGTCGGGCTGCTTGGCCAGCGCCTCCATGCCGAAGGCCATGGTCGCGGCGCATTCCTTCTCGCTCATCGAGGCCTTGGCGGCCGCGTCGGGCGTCGGGCGGTCGATGGCCAGGTCGAAGGCTTCCAGCCCCGCGCCCTGGACGCCGGCGATGCGGCAGACATTGGCTCCGCCGGCGGCCACGGCCTCGAGGCGTTCGCGAGCATAGCCGCGCGGTCCCACGCCCTGGCGCGCGCCGGCATAGAGGGCCACGACCGGGCGCAGCACCGCCGGCGGCGTCTTGCCCGTCCAGTCCGTCAGCCAGGCCGAGATCTCGGCCAGGCGGTCGCCGCCCTCGAAACTGGGGGGCGGAGCGGCCGGCGCGTCGGCGGCCAGGCGGCGGATGTCGTCGAAGGGGGAAGCGGCGGGAGAAGAAGAGGTCATGAGGCGCGGACTTAAGCCAGCCCGCGCCCGATGCAAAGCCTGGTCGGTCGATCAGGCCCCGGCGGGACCCGCCGTCGAAGCGGTCGTGACCATGGCCTTGCAGGCCCCGTCGCGCTCGGCGACCAGCGCGTCCTTCTGCGGCCCCTTGGCCCGGTCGCCTTCGCTGCGGGCCGCGCGCTCGGCGGCCTCGGCGCGATCCTGGACCAGCATGTCGCGGCTCTTGCTCTGGACCTTCACGAAGGCCTGCAGCGCCGCGGCGTCGACGGAACCGAGATTGGCGGCCTTGCTCAGGCCCAGGCAGCGCGAGGCGCGCACCAGTTCGCCGTCGCTGATGCGGTCGGCGGCCAGGGCCGGAGCGGCGGCGAAGGCGCAGAGAGCGGCGGCCAGCGCCAGGTTCGACATACGCATGGATATCTCCTTGTGAAACGAGGAACGGGGAGGACGCGATTCACTGGAACAGGACGCCGAAGCGGCCGGTCTTGCGCGGCCGGCCCGGAACGGCGACATACGGGTCATGACCTCGGCCACGCCCCCGAAAGCCCCGGATGGGGAAACGCTGACTTCGGCGCCGCGCCCTCCCCGTCCGATCGCGACGCCTTGCGTCAAGGTCTGCGCTGTGGACGGACAGAGCGGCTTTTGCCTGGGGTGTCGGCGAACCCTTCCGGAGATCGCCGGCTGGGCCCGCCTGAGCGACGAGGAACGAGCGGCGATCATGGCCGCCCTTCCCCATCGCCCGGACCCGATGGCCAATCTGACGATCGGCCAGGGCTAGCGGGGTCTTAGTTCGACGTGTTGACGGCCGCGCCGGTCGTCGCGCCGCTCAGCCAGGCCGAGCAGGCGCCCGAGCGTTCAGCCAGCAGCTTGTCCTTCTTGGCGCCCTCGGCCTTGTCGCCTTCCTTCTGGGCGTCCGCGATCTTGTTCTTGGCCGAGACACGGACCGGACCCTCGCGGCTGGCGCCCTGGTCGCGCAGGAAGGCGTCGATGTTGGCGGTGTCCACCTTGCCCAGGCCCTCGGAAGCGGCGAGGCCGCGGCAGCGGGCGGCTTGCAGGAACTCGTAGTTGGTGGCGGAGGTGCCGGCCTGGGCGGCGCCGGCCAGGGCCGAGACGGCGACGACGCTCGCGACGATGATCGTTTTCATGGCTAATTCCCTCGATAAGCACTGAACTTGCGAGAGGTAATTTGCCGCAAAAACTTGCGACCCTTAAGTTAAATCGAAGTCATCTTGAACATTACGCAGATGTAACGATGTTATCGCTAAGTATTACAGTTTTTTAATTTGCCTATCGATTATCGATTAGTTAACTACGAACGGTCGCGCCGGGATCGATTCACCGGTTGAAAACCCATTCGCGACTATTCTCCCCGCAACGGTCGTAGAAACGGCCAGCAAGCCTGTATGGCGGGGTGACTTCGATGCTCAAGTTCGCGACCATCGCGATCGTAGGCGCGCTCTCGGCGGTCGGGGCGGCGAAAGCCGTCGTGTCGCTGGACGATCTGCGTCAACCCGACCTGCGCGGTCCCGCCCCCGTCGCGGCTTCCGTCGACGACGGCGCCGCCCAGATCGTCAAGGCCGCCGACGGCCACTTCTGGGCCGAAGCCAAGGTCGACGGCCGCGCCGTGCGCTTCCTGATCGACACGGGCGCCACCGCCGTCGCCCTCAGCCAGACCGACGCCAAGCGTCTGGGCATCGACACCAAGGCGCTGGACTACAACTACAAGGTCATGACCGCCTCAGGCGAGACCCGCGCGGCTTCGGTAAAACTGGCCAGCGTTTCGGTGGCCGGCGCCCAGGTGCGCGACGTCGAGGCCCTGGTGGTCGAGAAGGGCCTTGAGACCTCGCTGCTGGGCATGAGCTATCTGGGCCGGCTGTCCAGCTTCCAGGCCACCCCCCGCGCCTTGGTCCTGCGCTCCTAAGATTTCCCTTCGGAGCGTGACGGGCGCCGAAACCGGCATCCACTTTCGGCTGTCACGCTCTAGCCCGCGGCCGTTTCCAGCGTCCGGGCTTCGCGCGCGTCGACCGCTTGGCGCACGGCCGCCACGGCGCGGTCGACCACCTCCAGCCCGGCGCCGGCCGCGACGCCCTCGACCGTCAGGATCCGACGCCAGGCGCGCGCGCCCGGCAGTCCGTGGAACAGGCCCAGCATATGACGGCTCATCGCCGCCAGATGCACGCCCGCCGCCAGCTGGCTGGCCATGTAGGGCTTGTAGAGCTCGACCGCCTCGAAGGCGTCGACATCGGCGACATCCTCGCCGAACACTCGCCGATCAACCTGACCCAGGATGCCCGGCTCGTGATAGGCGGCCCGGCCCAGCATCACGCCGTCGACGTGTTCCAGCTGCTCCAGCGTCACGTCCAGGTCGGGGATGCCGCCGTTGATCACGATGGCCAGGTCCGGACGCTCGACCTTCAGGCGGTGGACCAGCGGATAGTCCAGCGGCGGCACGTCGCGGTTTTCCTTCGGCGACAGCCCCTTCAGCCACGCCTTGCGGGCATGGACCACGAAGGTGGTGACGCCGGCCTGAGCCGACAGGTCGACCAGCTCGAACAGGGCCTGTTCGGGATCCTGGTCGTCGACGCCGATCCGGCACTTGACCGTCACCGGCACGGACACCGCCGCGGCCATGGCCGCCATGCAGTCGGCCACCAATCGCGGCTCGCGCATCAGGCAGGCGCCGAACCGGCCGCTCTGCACGCGGTCCGACGGGCAGCCGACGTTCAGATTGATCTCGTCATAGCCGTAGTCCTCGCCGATCTTCGCGGCGGCGGCCAGGTCGGCGGGCTCGGACCCGCCCAGCTGCAGCGCCACCGGATGTTGGCCGGCGTCGAACCCCAGCAGCTTCTCGCGATCGCCGTTCAGCACCGCGCCGCTGGTCACCATCTCGGAATACAGCAGCGCCCGGCGCGACAGCACCCGATGCAGCGACCGGCAATGCCGATCACTCCAGTCCATCATCGGCGCAACGGAAAGCTTCGTCATAAATACTTGATTTTATTCATAATTTTGATCTGGAATCACGCCTTCGTCGAACTGGAGCGACTATTGCGCGATTTCAACGAGTTACAGGATTTCGCGTGCAATAACACGCCCGAAATCGCCCAACTTCACCGAGCGCGCCGAAGGCGGGCGAAGCTCTCACGGGCTTTCAGCAACGGCCGGTTCCGAAACCGATATCCGGGCTGGTGAACGACGATCGCGATGTCGTCGAAATGGGTCGGATGAGCGCGAACCGTTCGCCGGGCGAAACGGCGAAGGGTCCACGCCCATCCGACTGCCCTCCCCCAAGGGCAAGGCGGGGCGGTCAACAGGTATCGATCCGCCCGCCAAAAACTTCAGGCTCCGCTATCGGCCGCACCAAACTATACTGCGGCGCCAGAGCACCTTCCGGCGCCGCCGCGCGGCGCATCGTCAACTCATCCGGCCGACGGCGGGATCAGAATCTCTCCGCGCCCCAGCGCGTCGGTAATCATCCGGTTGGCCTTCTCGCATCGGCGTTCGCCGAGGGAAGAATCCCCCACGTTGCTCCACTGGGCCTCGACGCCAAGCTCGCGCGTGTCCGCTTCGGCGGCGGCCTGATCGATCGCGCGTCGGAGCTCGGCCAGCCGCCTGTCGGCTCCGGCCATGGTGACCCAGAAGCTTTTGTCCTGCTTTGCCGGCTCCCACACGCTCCCTGCGTCGGCCTCGGATTCAGGCGCGGACAGCGCCTCCCCCGTCCGGATCGGCGCGGCGGTCCCCTCGCCGCCAGTGATGAGGCTCTTGGCGCGGGCCAGGATGGCGCCAAGGCGCTTGAGCGGCGTCGAGCTAGGCAACCGCCCGGACCTTGTGCTCGTGGATCACCGAAGTCGCGAATTCCACGACCCTGTCGGTCAGGCCGGAGATGTCGTCTTCAGCGACGCCGTGATCACGGGCCCAGATTTTTATGGCGTGCCTGACGATGCCCGCGGCGGGATCGGCGGCGAGCGCGCTGGAGAATGAGTCGAGGGCGGTCTGAGGTCCTCTAAGGACAGCTGCGTCGAGAGACATGGCGAGGTTCCAGATGCAACGTTGAGAGACGTTCGGTCGGCGATTTCGTAGAGTATGGGGAAGACGGACCCGACCGATGGGGCAGTCGGGTCCGGAGGCGGCTTAATCGGCCAACGGTGCTTGGCCGAATGCGGTGTAGGTCGTAGCGACACTCCAGCGATGGCGATCGTCAGAGACGTTTTGCAGCCGCTCGACTGTGATCGTCGCGGCCTACGCTTGAAGGATGCCGAAGAGGTCGGCGCGCGGATGTGCGGATTTGCACATCGCCAGAAATAAAGGCGCCAGTTCACCTTGCCGCGGGAGGGGGCGATCAGGCTCGCGTGAGATTGAAGATCGGGGTCGCCGAAAAGCCTTTGCGTCCCCGGGTCCGCCCGACATAGCCGCAGCGCACGCGGTCGCCGTGGAAGACCGCCAGCGCTCCGGCCAGGGCTTCGCTCACACACGCCGAGCCGGGCGCGACGTCGGGCTCGATACGCGCGGCGACCACCACATGGGCGCCGATCACGGCCAGGGCCTTGGTCAGCGGATTGGTGCTCAAGTGCACCGGCCCGTAGTGCCCGCCGATCCTGAGGCCCAGGCTGCGCGGCAAGCCAAGAGCCCGAAGGTCCAGCGCCCGATGAGCCTCCTGAAGCGCCAGGGCCGCGACGGCGGCGTCGATCGGGTGGTCGAAGACCAGGAACACGCCGTCACCCCAGGTCTCGACGTGGAGCGGCGGCGCGTCGAGACCCGAGACGACCTTGGCCATCTGGCCCATCACGGTTTCGACGAAGGCCGGAATCTGGTCGTCGCGCAGAGCCCCGAACCCCTTCACGTCAGCAAAGAGCATGGCCTTCATTGCTCGTGCGGCCGGTGCGTCAACGTCTCGATCGGACAGCTTGGGCGGGCTGGGCGGCGGCCGCCGAACGGCGATGACCTCCTGCCGGCGACCGCCCTTCGCCCAATAGGCTAGATCCACCGCCACGCCGGCCAGCCCCTTGGTCTCGTGCCCGTCCCAGACCACCACCTGGATCGCCTCGGTCGATAGTGTCTGGGCGCGCAGCACCGCGCAGCCCATGGCGATCTGGCTAGCGTAGGCGAAGACCTGTTCGTCGCCGACATAGGGATCCTGCGAGGCGTAGCGCACGGACGTGGCGCGGGCGAAGCAGTGCTCGAAGCGCTCGACCCAATCGCGCCCGAACGGCGCGACCGACACAGCGACGAAGGAGGGAAGATTGACCGGCAGGACCAGATGCAGTTCGGCGCCGGCCTCCAGCAACGCCTCGGCGAAGACGATGTCGGCGCCGGCGGCCAGGCCGCCGTAGGCAAAGCCGATCCCCTGCTCGCGCACCACGCGGTCGGCCTCGTCACGCAGGTCGCCGTCCAATCCGCCGGTCAGCGCGCCTTCGCGCGAAGCGTTCAGGATGTGACCGGTGAAATGAGCGCAGACCGGCGGTCGAAACGGGGCCAGCCACGCGGGATCGACGCCGGTCTCGCGACACAGCATTTCCAACTGGCGCAGGGTCGAGGCGTGGGCGGCGAAGGCCCGCGGCGCGTAGGAAAGGGCCTCGGCCATCGCCGCCCGCGCCGCCTCCATATCGCCGGTCAGGAACCTCGCCTCGGCGCGACTGGCCGCCGTGTAGTAGGCCGCCTCCCCCGTCAGGCCCCGCGGCGGCGGAACCCGCAAGGCCGCCTGCGCCAAGGCCTCTCCGCCCGCCTGATCGCCGGCGACCAGCGTCATGGTCGCGGCGTTGACCGCGCCGTAAAGGCCGCCAAAGCGTTGGAAAAGCGCGTGGTAGCGGCGCGTGGAGGCCTTGGCGAACGCCGCCCGGCGCGGCCCGCGCGCGGCCAGGGCGACGTCCTTCAGGAGGCGCGCGCCCAAGGCGATGGCGTCGGGATCATCTTCAACCCGGTCCAGCCCCAGGCGAACATATTCGGCCCGCGCGAAATCGACGGCTCCGGCCCTAGCCAGGCAAAGGACCGCGGCATGAGCGATGTCGCGCGAAGTCTCCCCGGCTTCCAGCGCGGCGCGGGCGAGATCGTAGGCGGCGAGAATCTCGCCACGCCGGATCAGCGCGGCGAGCTCGTCCTTGTCGAAGACTTCGGGGTCGATCAGGGAATGTGACCCGCGCCGTTCTCGATCTTTGGATCCAAAATGATGTTCTGTTTGTGCGAGTCGGTCATGTACAGGCTGTAGATGTATTCGCCGACCCGATTGTCTTCATAGACAAGCGTGAAGCACGTGAAGGGCTTTTGCGGCACGTCGTAAAGCATTTCGATCCAGGTATAGCTGGAGAAGTTGATCCCGAAGTCGTCCGTGAAGACGATCGGACGCTTCTGGAACGTCCAGTCGACTCCGACGAGGTCGTCGCTCAGCCGGAAGACCAATCGGCTCGGAGCATCGAGTTTCAACGACAGCGGAACCGGATTCTGGGGATCGAGAACGTTCATGAAGTTGATGTTGTCGGCGATGCCGATGACCAATTCGATGATCGGTAGTGACTCTGTCATGTGGAAGCCCCTTGGACGGTGGCGCCAGCTAGAGGCGACTCTCGCCAGAATGCAAGGAAGCCGGGATGGGCGTAGCCCTGCTTTTTCAGGTCGCGCACGATCGCGTCGGCCAGATCGCGCCTCCCCTGGGCGAGATAGGCGCGCGCCAGGACGTCGCGCCCGGCCGGAGAGAGCGATCCACGCCGAGGTGACAAGGCCGAGATCGCCTCCGCCGGTCGCCCCGCCCCCAGGCGCCCCACCCCGTAGAGCACCGCCCGCTCAACCACGGCTTCGCGCGACGCCGGGGCGCGCTGCAAATGATCCAGCAGCGCCAGCGCCAGATTCCGTGTCCGTGCGGGGTCGCCGTCAAGCCGCGCCAGCATGACGCCCTGTTGGTCCAGCCGCCCGTCCAGGTCGGCGCGCCAGGCCTTGGCCTCGTCGCCCGTGCGCAGCTTGGCCAGCATGACCGCGGCCCGGGCGTGGGCGGCGCGCGCCTCGGGCAGTTGGCCCGACCAGGCCGCCAAGTCGACGGCGTCGATTTGCCCGATCAGCAGATATTCCAGCCATCGGGTGTTGGTCGGGTCCAGGGCCGCCAACTTGCGCAGCCCCTCCATGGCCCTGTCCGACCGCGCGCGGGCCTGCGCCGTTCGCCCCAGGTCCAGCTCCAGCCGGGCCAGGGCCAATTGGGCGGCCAGATGACGGGCGACCAGCGGCTTGTCTGCCGCCGCCTCAGCCGAGGCCTGGGCCAGCAGGTTGGCTCCGCTTTCACGCTCGGCATGGGCCTCGCGGAGCCGCCCCAGCTGGACCAGGGAATCGGCCACCCAGGCGTGGGCGTCCACGGCGTCGACCAGGCGGTCCTGGTCGATGGGCGCCCGGGCGCGTTCGGCCTCGAAGGCGGCCAGGGCGGCGCGGAAGGTGGTCAGCGCCTCTTCCGCCCGCCCTTGCTCCAGCAACAGGGTGCCAAGGTTGCTCTTGGCGTAGGCGACTTCCAGCCGCCAGTCGGCGCGGGCCGGATCGAGCCTCACGAGGGTCTGGGCGAGCTCGCCGTAGCGCTTGAAGCCTCGCTCCGCGCCGACGGCGTTGCCCTGGCGCCATTCCATATAGGCCAGCCAGTAGACGTTCTGCGCCTCGTCGAAGATCCGCTCGCCGTTGTTGGGAGCGCGGGCGGCCAGTTCGTGCGTGGTGGAGGCGGCCTGACCGAAGGCGTCGCGAGCCCCGGCCAGGTCGCCGCGCTGCTCCCGGATGGTGCCCAGCAGCGTCTGGGCCTTGGCGCGCTGGGCCAGCGCCCTATCGTCGAGCTGATCGGTGCGCGCCTTGCCGTAGTAGGTCAGCACCCTGGCGCCGACGCCGTCCAGGACGTCCAGACGGCCCACCGGCTCCAACTGCTCGCGCAGGTCACCCAGCATGTAGGCCACGAGGGCCTCGGTCTCGTCGCGCTGGTCGCGGGCGACCTGGCGGGACTTCAGGGTGGCGACGGTCATCGCCGCCATGGCCAGGGCCACCACCAGGGCCGCGGCGCTGAAGGCGGCCATCAACCGCATGCTGCGGCGGGCGTCGCGCTGGACCAGCTGGTCGAGGCCGACGTCCAGCAACCGGGCGGCGATCTTCAGCCGCGCAAGGCGCGGTCCGTCGGCGTCACGCCGCAGGTCCACGGCCAGGGGCTCCACGCCGCTCGGCAGGGCCGCCCGCAGGGCCGGCGGCAACACCTCGGCCAGGGGAGCGCTCTTCGGCGTCGCGGGCGTGAGTACGCAGAGAACCTGGCCAAGGCCGTGGTCCCTCAGGAAGTAGGCCACTTCCTGGTCCACCCACCGCGAGCCCGCCCCGGCCGGGGAGCAAAGCACGATCAGCGCGTCCGAGCGGTCCAGCGCATCGCGGATCACCCCGCCCAGATCGGGCGAAGCGCTCAGCTCCTCGCGGTCCCGGAAGATCGGCGTCAGCCGCCGCGTCGACTCCCCGCCGCCGATGGTGGTCAGGCGGCGCGGCGCACGATAGGTCTCCAGCGCGCGATGCAGCCATTCGGCGGCTTTGCGGTCCTGGTGGCTATAGCTGATAAAGGCGCGGTAGCGCGGTCGGCTGTCCATTCGTCGTCCCCAGATCGACTGTGCAGGAGCGTTTTCGATGGCCGTGATTCCTCCTTCGCCTCCGCCCCCTCCGAGCCATACGTCGGTCACGCCGCCGCCGGAAGGCGACTATCGCGCCAACAGGCTGTTCCGCTACATGGCGCGTGACGCGATCGAAGCCTTGGCGCCCCAGATCGAACATCTTCACTATGGCAAGGGCGAACTGATCGTCCAACGACTGGATGAGAACGGCGGCGTTCATCTGCTGCTGAAAGGCGCGCTGTTGGCCAACCAGTACGCTCGGTCGGGCCGCGAGGTCGGCTATCGGCGCATTTCGGCGGGCGGCTATTTCGGGGAAATCTCGGCGATCGACGGACTGCCCCGCTCCGTGAACATCGTGGCGCTGGAAGACGTGCGCGTCGCCCGCCTGCCTCAGTCCTTGATCCTGGATTTGTTCGAGCGCTCGCCCCCCTTCATGCGCGCGATGCTGGAGGACCTGGCGAGCCTGACGCGCTCGCTGACCGACCGGCTGTTCGAGCTGCACGCCGTCTCCGTGGCCTGTCGCGTCGATATCGAGCTTCTGCGCATGGCGGCTTCGGCGGGCGGCGACGGCCGGCAGGCCGTCATCCACCCCTGCCCCACCCATGCCGAACTGGCCGTGCTGGTTGGCAGTCAGCGCGAACCGGTGACGCGCGAACTGAACCGCCTGGCCGGTCTCAAGATCGTCTCCCAGGCCGGCCGCACGCTGCGGATCCTCGACCTGCCGGCCTTGGCCGACGAGATCGAGCGCATCGGCGGAGAGGTCTAGTCGCGACCATAGCGATACTCGGCCACCGAGAAACGAGCCCGCGCCAATCGTGCGATTGTGAGAGGCTCCTGTCGTCGCCGGCTGCTTTCACACGCGGCCGATTTCCCGAGCTCGGCGCTGACGAGCCGGCAAGGGCTTAGCGCCTTTCGCAGAGCTCTTTCGCTCGCGGACCTATTTCCCGCCCCGCCCCACCAGCGCGGCATCGTGATTGTTCGCCAAAAGCACGTGGACGTGCATATTTTCACATTGCACGTTTCTGGTGTGTGAGAAGTTCATGTCGATAGAGACTGCAATGACAACGTCATCCTAGATAAATACGAAGGGGCGTCACCATGCCTTTTGCAGCTACTGACGCCAAATTCTCGCAATTCGTGGTCCATAATGGCGTGCTGATTTGCTTCAGCTACGTGAAAACCGCCATCAACACCACGGATAATAGGATCGCTTACTCAATACTTCGAGTCGACGAGCCTGGACATAACACCGATGACCTCTGGAGCGACTTCGAACTGGTGAACTTTCCGACCGCGATCCGTCCGGTCGGCATGCAGCTGATCGCGCTGAAAGCGGGCGACACGAATTTCGCCAAGGCCGACACGCCGTTCCAGGTCATCACCGACACCCAGTACATTTACCTGTTCAGACAATCGACGTCGAACACCTTGCTGGTCGATCGTTTCGTCTTGGACGAAGTGTTGATGAAGCTCGATTTCGCCTGGGAGGTCCGCTACCGGCGCAGCCAGAAGATCGACCTGCCCGCCGACCGCAAGGACACCTTCGGCACCACCAACATGAACGGCGAGCGGTTCGTCGAACCGACCACCGAGCTGACGATGATCGGCAACCTGCAGGCGGGCGGCTTCGGCGTGCAGGTGCTGCCGACCGACGTCGCCGGGGTCGAGCGCTGGCTGATCCTGGCCTGGAACAGCGTGACCAAGGCGATCGACAACTGGTCGCTGCTGCGCTCGGAGAACGGCCTGTTCGACCTGACGGACTCGATCGATCCGAAGACCAAGCAGGTCACGGCCAGCGCCAGCTACACCCCACCGTCCGGCCTGACCTTCGCCAGCGGCCCCGCCATGCTGACCTATCAGCGGCAGGAGTGGCTGGAGGACGACAAGGGCGTGCACCGGCTCTACGGCCGCAGCACCCGGGTGATGGTCGCCACCCCCACCCTGCCGGACAACAAGACCGCCATCCTCGACTTCGCGGTGGGCAAGAACGGCCGCATCGCCGGAGTCACCGGCGTGCTGCCGATCGCCTCGGCCCCGACCCCGACCACGGCCCTCAGCTTCAACGGCGCCCACCAGACGCAGGTGACGGTCGGAGCCTTGACTGGCGCCTCGGCCACGACGGCCACGTTCGAGTGCTGGGTGCGCGCCAGCCAGGGCGGAACCGGCGTCGTGCCGATCTTCCAGAGCGCCTCCAGCCCGATGACCGTCCTGCTGGCCACCCAGAACGGCGCGCCGGTGTTCTCGGCCGGCGGCGCCAGCGTCGGTGGCCCGCAGCTCGAGGTCGGCCAATGGACCCACCTGGCCGGCGTGCGCGACGCCTCGGGCGTCACGCTCTACGTCAACGGCCAGCCTTACACCGCGAGCGTCACCCTGACCGCGCCCACGGCGCCGACCGCCGGCTACCGGTTCGGCGGGGCCGGCGGCTTCGCCGGCGATCTGCAAGAGGCCCGACTGTGGAACACGGCCCGCACGCGCGCCGACATCCTGGCGCACATGACCGGCGTGATCGCCAGCAACGACCCGTCGTGGAGCAGCCTGATCGGATACTGGCGGATGATCGAGCCGGGCGAGTCCGCTCGCCTGACCACCATGGCCAACAGCGCAGGCACCGGCACGACCGGCGACGGCGTCCTGTCGGGCGCCTATTGGACGCCCAGCACCGCCCCCACAGCGCCGTCGATGACGCCGGTGGCCTGGGACGCCGACAATCTTGACGTCTCCACCTGCCTGCTCGACTTCGCGCTCAGCAGCATCAGCCCCAGCCTGATCGCGGCCAGCGACGGCAGCCTGCGCCTCTACCAGCAACAGGCCGGCGGCAAGAACCTGACCGCGGCCCACTTCAGCACCCTGCAGGCGCGCGCCCGCTATTCCGTGCCCTGGACCTCGACCGCCGCCCAGACCGCCGAAAACCAAACGGGCCTGCTGCACTTCCTGGCCCGCACGCCCGGCACGGGGATGGTCAACCCGGCCGTCAGCCCCGTCTATGTGCAGATCACGCCCAATCCGATCGTCTCGGGCAAGACCCCGACCGGCACCGTCACGTTCACCAGCAACACCGGCATCGTCGAGGTCTGGCCGCAGGTCCCGCTGGAGATCGCCACCTGCGCCCAGGTGATCAACGGCGAAGCGCTGCAGACCAGCACCGACCCGGTCGCCATCGGCATCGGCGCGCTGATGTACGACTACACCGCCGTCACCCTGACCCAGGGCCCGGTGCAGAAGGGCGTCGCCCCGGCTCCGGGCTTGGGCTCCAACATCTTCAGCGTCCTGCCCGACGCCCTGCCCACCAACGGCTATCCCGGGATCGTGTCCGGCACTTCGGGCGGCGCCGCGCCGCTGCCGATCCTGACCCGGGCCGGGGTCGACGCCTGGTGGACCCCGGCCACCCCGCCCTCGGCCCTGACGGTCGCCGACCAGGGCTCGGTCGGTATCCTCGACGCCACCCAGATGCAGACCTATCTGGGTCCGCTGCAGATGACGCGCGACCTGACGATGGAGGCTTGGCTGTCGCCGAGCGCCCTCACGCCCAACACCCAGTCGACGGTCCTGATCTTCAACAACACCACCCACAAGTGCAATTACCTGCTGGCGCTGGATCCGGACGGCAAGCTGTTCGCCGGCAACGACCTGAAGATGGTGCGCGCCACCGGCTCCGCCCTGGCGTTGAACACCTGGACCCACGTGGCCGCCAGCTACGTGACCGACTTCGGCGTCATGCTGAGCGGCACCAAGTACATGGACGCCGGCGCCGACACGACCCTCGACACCCCCGAGGCCCTGACCATCGAAGGCTGGGTCAAGCTCGACAGCACGGGCGCCCGGCAGACGATCGCCGCCAAGGCCGACGACACCGGCCAGACCTGGGCGCTGTATGTCGACGCCTCGGGCAAGCCGACCTTCGACGTAACCTGCGTTCCCGACACCGGCGGCGCGGTCAGCAGCGTATCGGGCGGCTCGCTGCCGGTCGGCAGCTGGAAGCACGTGGCCGGCGTCTACGACGTGGCCTACAAGCGCCAGACCGTGGTGCAGTTCAACGCCGCCTCGGGCAGCAACATCGTCATCCCGGCCCTGACGCATCCGGTCAGCCAGTCGGCGACGATTGAGGCCTGGGTCCAGATCACCGACCAGGCGGTCGCGACCGCCACCCAGATCCTGTTCGCCAGCACCAACGGCTCCGATCCGGTTCCGCTGTCGCTTTATCTGAACAGCAACGTCCCCTCGTTCGACGCCAACACCGGAACCGTCGCGGGGATCACCGCCCTGCGGGTCGGCGACTGGACCCACCTGGCCGGCGTTTTCGACGCCACGAGCGGAAACCTGTCCCTCTACGTCAACGGCCAGCTGGCCAATTCGGCCACGGGCGGAGGCACGCCGTCAGGCCCGCCGATCACCAGCGGCGCGGCCTACCGCATGGGCGCCCCGGCCGGTCAGAGCGCGTTCGGCGGCCTGATGAACGAGGTCCGGCTCTGGAACCGCGCCCTGACCACCGACGACGTGCGTCAGAACATGATGACCCAGCTGAACGGCGGCGAGCGCGGCTTGGTCGGCTACTGGCCGCTGAGCGACCGCTACGGCACGACCGTGATGGACCTGGCCGGCAATAGCACCGGCCAGATCAACAACGCCGGCTTCGTGCAGTCCGACAAGGGCTTCTTCAACCACCGCCTGCTCGTCGATGGGGTCGAGGTCGCTTACGCCCAGGTCACCGCCGCCCCGGCCCTCGCGGAGACCCCGCTCAGCCTGGGGGCCAACAACAAGGCCGACTTCCTGCAGGCCACGATCGACGACGTGCGCCTGTGGAAGGTGGGCCGGCTGGACTGGCAGATCGACGAGTATCGCCAGCTGCCCGTACCGCGCGATTCCGAGGGGCTGATCAGCGAATGGGAGTTTTCGACCGGCTCGGGCCGGGTCGGCTTCGACTCCAAGAGCGACAACAACGCCATCTTCCTGGACGCCCGCAGCAAGATGACCGACGCGGTCGCCGACCTGCTGTGGACCCCGACCACCTTCCGAGCCGGCTGGCGGTTGTTCATCAACGGCCAGGAGACCGCCAGTCAAGCGTTCGCTCCGCCCGTCCCGTTCGTCGCCGGCCAGTGCCAGATCGGCGCGACCCAGATCAATGTCGGGGTCGGGGCCTTCTACACCGGCTCGATCGCCGAGGCGCGCCTATGGAGCCAGGCGCGGACCGCCGAGCAGATCCGCGACACGATGTATGAGCCTCTGACCGGCTCCGAGGATCGACTCACCGGCTATTGGCCGATGAACGACGGCTCGGGCCAGGTGATCGCCGACCGCACGGGCGGCGGCGGCGACGGGCTCTGGCTCGGCCTAGACGACGCGGTTTGGATCAACTCCGCCGCCCCGATCGGCATCGAGGCGCCCCAGGTGCTCAGCATCCCCGGCGGCGTGTCGCGGACCGCCTACCAGGCGACCACGGACTACACCCCGGCCGCCGCCGATTATTCGGACGTCGAGCTCGACGCGGAAGGCGTCGATGTCGCGGTGATGAAGCGCGCCTACGCCTGGGTCTCCAGCGGGACGCTCAATGCCGTGACCGGCTACAAGGTCGGCGACCTGGTGATGCAGTACGTGGGTCAGGTTCAGACCAAGCCCACCCTGATCGGCTACATCGAAGGCGCGCCCCCGCTGCCCAGCGAGAACCTGACGGTCGACAGCCCGATCTCGCCCTACAAGTACCTGGCGGCCAGCACGATCACCCTGACCGAGTCCGACAACACCACCGTGTCGTACTCAGCCGAGCGCGACCTTGGCCAGAACTTCGTCATGGATTTCAAGGCCGGACTGGGGATCGAGTGGGACTTCCGCGCCGGTGTCATGGTCCAGACGCTGCTCGTCCGCGGCGCCATCAAGGCCGGTGTCCACGGCACCGATGACAAGGCGCTGTCGACCCTGACCCAGGCCAACCTCTCGACCTCGACCAACGCGGTGATGGCCAAGACCATCGAGGTGTTCGGCGCCTGGCAAACCAACACCTACGATTTCGACACGCTGGTCACCCGCATCTACATCCCCAACAACATGGGCTACGCCCTGGTCAAGTCGGGGACGGCCGACAACTACGCCCTGCGACTGAAAACCACCGGCGCGGTGGTCAACTACTCGCTGCGGCCCAATCCGGACATCCCGGAAGACACCAACATCATCATGTTCAAGATCAACCCGCTCTATGTGAAGAACGGGACCCTGGACGGCTACGTCGGTTTCCAGACGGACAAGGACTACTCGTTCCTGACCGGCGGCGAGCGGGGCAGCTATTTCAAGCCGATCGAGGCCTACGCCCTCAAGCAGCAGATCGAGCGCGCGCAGCACCAGGCCCTGGCCGCCTACGACCAGTTCGACGCCACGAGCCTGGGCCGGCGCTTCCAGGAACATCTGCTCAACTTCTCCTCGCCCATTCCCTCGGGTGGGTACGACATCGGCGACTCGTCCACCGATCTGACCGCGGCCTTGCTGCAGGTGAAGAAGGGCGCGCCGACCGACTCCAACGCCTGGAAGGAACGCCTGGCCCGGCGAGACATGGTCAACACCTATGTCTGGAACTCGGACGGCGGCCTTTATAGCGAGGAAGAACAGTTCTCGGCCGTGCATGAAGAGAGTCTGGGCGGCTCGTACCAGATGACCAGCTTGCTGGGCGGCTACGCCGAGGTCAATGTGAGCACGGGTCCCCAGGTCAGCCTGGACGCGCTGAGCGGCTCGATCGTCCGCACCAAGGCGATGAAGCAGAAGACCGAGGGCCAGTCCTTCGGCCTGTCGGTGACCATGCCGGGCGAAGGCTTCCTCAACAAGCGCGCGCCCCAGGTCGCCATGGCCCCCGGCGAATATCCGGTGACCTACGCGGACGCCTCCTGCCCCGGCAAGGTCAACCAGTATCGCTTCATGACCTTCTACCTGGCGCCCAAGAAGTCGAACTTCGAGACCTTCTGGAGCAAGGTGGTCGATCCCAACTGGCTGAACCGCCAGGGCGCCTATGTCGGCACCGACGATCCGGACGCCTTCGCCCTGCGCCAGGCCAAGGCCAATCCCAACGCCGTCTGGCGGGTGCTGCACCGCGTCACCTATGTCAACCGGGTGCCCGGCCTGTCGGGCGACGCCGAGACCCTGCCGCCGAACGTGCGGCGCCCCGACGACCAGAGCATCAGCCAGAACATCTGGCTGATCGACAGCCTGCCCGTGCCCGTCGAGGACCCGACGCCCCTGGGGACGATCTACCAGGAACTGCAGCCCTTCCTGACCGGCCTGGAAGCCAATCCGCTTTGGGGAAGCCTGCTGACCGCTCAGCAAGTCACGGTCGCCTCGGACATCATGGAATACATGCGCGGCGTCTACCAAGTTCCGCGATGAATACTGTCGCCCGCATGGATATCGGCCCCGACATCCCGCCGCGGCCGCTTTAGAAAAGGGTGGTCAAATGACCTTGGAACTTTGTCCAAACAACTACTGCGGCAACAACAAGAACCTAATCGATGGCGATTGCCATGACCTGGACTACCAGGCCGGCAATAAGATCGTCATCCAGAAGGACGGCATGCCGCGCTGCTACTGCGTCTGTTCGTGCCTGGCGGTGGACACGCCGATCGGCGCGCCCGGCGGTCCGATCAAGGTGCAGGACATCGTCGCCGACCAGACCAAGATCTACGCGGCCGGTCGGGATATGAAATTCACCGAGTACCTCGTCACCCAGGCCTCGAAATMGGCGCCGGGGGTGACGGAGCACACCATCTACCTGCACTACGCGCTGAGCGACAAAACCGAGCAGGAGCTGGTGGTCAGCCGCGACCACGTGTTCATCCTGAGCACGGGCGAACTGGTGCGGGCCGACATGCTGCAGCTCACCGACCAGTTGGTCGACGCGCAAGCCAATCCCGTCCAGCTGCTGGAGATTCTGTGGGGAAGCTATGACGGCATCTTCTACGAATTCGCCACCAAGATGGAGCCGCCGGACGCCAACCTGACCGGTCACCTGGTGCTGACCAACGGCGTGGTCTCGGGCGACTTCGCGGTCCAGGCCTTCGTCAACATGACGGTTCCGGCCCACTCGCCTTCCGCCGCGCGAACCACCGCCCTGAACGTGGCCCCGCCGCGTCCGATCGTCGGCTGCGCCGAATGGCGTGCGCTGCACGCCCCGGTGCCTTCGGCCGAGCCCAAGCAGGTCAATTCGGGCGAGTTCATCCACGCGCCGACCAAGAAGGTCGAGGTTCCGGCCCACGCCAGCTCGTTCCTGCCGCCGCTGCAGGCCGCGTTCCTGGAGCTGTTCGCGCCCAAGCGTGACTACAATGACCCCTATTACGAGCAGATGGGCCAGTACCTGGAGACCTTCTTCTCGACCTGGTACCCGGAGGTGAATTACCAGCTCGACTGGTACAGCGACGAGGTCAACGCGCACTCCTGGGTGGCGGCCGACGGCACCAAGAACGTGCTGCTGGTCGGCGGCCTGCTGCGGATCGTCGGCTTCGACTTCGAGGGCGTGGCCCTGGCCATCGCCCACGAGCTTGGCCACCTCTACGGCGAGCCGGACGGCTCCAACCACGGCGTCACCTGCGAGGGCGAAGCTGACTACTGGGGCGCCAAGATCGTGCTGCGCAAGGTGTGGTTCGGCGAGTACTACCTCGACAACACCACCAAGGCGATCGAGCAGATCAAGACCCTGTTCGGCTACCTGTTGTTCGGCAAGACGACCGATCGCCCGCCGGCCACGGAAAACGACCGGCGCGGCAACGCCTACCCGTCGACCTCGTGCCGGCTCGACACCTACAAGGCCGCCCTGGCGCTGGATCCCAAGCCGGCTTGCGCCGACTGCGTGACTATCAAAGCCTAGACCGTCCTGGCCGAAGGGCGCCCCGGGGGACTTCCCCGGGGCGCTCGACGCGTGACGCAACCCCGGCCGCACGGCCGCCACACCCGAGGATCGCCGTCATGACGACCGCCGAAATGACTCTGGAAGCGCCTTTCGAAACGCCGTCCGAATCCCGCGGCGAGGCCGATCCCGAAACCCTGCGCCGCGACTACGCCCAACTGCTGGGCGTCGAGGAACCCATCTCCGAGGCCGCCCTATGGGCCATCGCCGAGGACCCCAGCTATGCGCGCCGTCTGTTCGCCTGCCGTTCGGCGCCGCAGATGATGACCCTGATGCTGCAGAACCCGCCGGCGCCGGCCCGCGTTCAGTCCGCGGTGGAGCTGATCGCCACGGCCTCCACCGCCCTGGCCCGCTGGGCTGGAGCCGCTTTCTCCGTTCTCGCCGAGGACGAGATCGAGCGGCGCCTGGACGCCTGCCTGGCCTGCCCCAATCTCTCGGCGCCCCGCTCGATGCTGCAGAAGTTGGCCGGCCTGGCCGCGGCGGACGGCCGGGTCTGCGGCCTGTGCGGCTGCAACGTCGCGCGCAAGGCGCGGATGAGCACCGAGCGCTGCCCCGGCGCGGCGCCTGACGACGCTTCGGTCAATCGCTGGGGTCAGCCCCTGTCCGCCGCGGCGCTCGCCTAGGCCCGGTCACGCCCAGGTCGATCGCCGCGCCGGCCGAGGCCGTCACGGCGATCTTGATGATGGACTGGCCAGTCGCTGGTCGTCGCATGGGGTCAGTCCTTGGCCGGATGGGTCAGATAGGCCTCGCCCTGTTTGCGGACGACGCGGATCAGCGTGCCGATCGAGTGGTCGACGTCCAGCAGGTGCAGCCCCCAAGAGACGTCCACGCCCGTGCGGCGGATGATCTGGCCGCCCAGTTCGTCGGTGCGCGGATCGCTCGGGACCGCGTTCACGTGCAGGGCCAGGTAGTCGAAGTCGCCGTTCTCGACGCATTCGGTGGAGATCAGGCCGGGCGTCTTGACGAAGAAGGTCCCGATCGGACGCATGGGCCGCACCCACTCCGGCGGGATGTCGCCGCCCGAGCCGTTCAGGAAGCCCTTGGTGATGAAGTAGGACTCCGGCTCGCCCTTGCCGCCGGACAGGTTGGCCGGGTTGACGCAGGCGGCGCGCAGGCCGTCGCGGGCCTTGCCGAAGCGCGACGTCGCCGGCGGCGGCACGCGGTCTCGGAAAGTGACGTAGCTGATCACGCAGCCGACCTGGGCCGCGGCGCGGCACAGCGGGACCGACTTGAACGTGCCGCCGACGTCCTTGCCTGGGGGGACCATGACCAGTCCGCCCATCAGCAGGGCAGAGACCAACTTCTGCTGGGCGGGCTTTCCGTCGATTTCCTCGGCGATCAGCTTGGTCAGCATGACCGTGCCCTGGCTGTGGCCGATCAGGACGACGCCGCGCCCCTTGTTCTCGTGGGCGAGGTACCAGTTCCAGGCGTCGACCACGTCCGAATAGCCGCCGAAGCCGGGAGGCGGCTGATCGCCCACCGGCTTTGGCCCGCCGCCGGGATAGCGCAGGCGGCGAAGCGTGCCTTGGCGGTACATCGGCGCGAACTGGCGGCAGACCGAACCGAACCGGGCGAACTGCACCTTGACGTCGTCCCACTCGGCCGCGTCGGGCGAGAAGTCCGAGATCCAGCCGGCGTCGTGGGAGACGGTGGGATAAACGAAGAAGCAGTCGATCTTCGGATCCTTGGCCGCGACATAGCGCTCGAGCGTCATCCTGCCGCTGGGCGCGATCACCGTGGCGTCGAGATCGACCTTGCAGCGGTTGTCCTGGAGATCGGGACGGCACAGCCACAGCGCGGGGTCGGCGTAGTCGGGATGCTGGACGGTCGGGTCCGGCGCCTGGGCCAGCGCGACGCCGTGGGCGGCGACCAGAGCCGTCAGACCCAACAGCCCCCGGACCACATTGGACAGAGCCTTCATCGGTAGCGTCTCCCCCGAACGAGCGTCGTGTCGCGCTCTTGAAAAAGGAAGGGGCGCCGAAGCGCCCCTTTGATCACAGCACTTCGAACAATCCCGCCGCGCCCATGCCGCCGCCGACGCACATGGTGACGACCACGTGCCGCGCGCCGCGACGCTTGCCCTCCAGCAGGGCGTGGCCGACCATGCGGGCGCCCGACATGCCGTAGGGGTGGCCCATGGCGATGGCGCCGCCGTTGACGTTCAGCCGCTCGTCCGGGATGCCCAGACGGTCGCGGCAATAGAGCACCTGGCAGGCGAAGGCCTCGTTCAGCTCCCACAGGCCGATCTCGTCGATCGACAGGTCGAAGCGCTCCAGCAGGCGCGGGATGGCGAAGACCGGGCCGATGCCCATCTCGTCGGGCCGGGTTCCGGCGACCGACATGCCGACATAGCGGCCCAGCGGCTCCAGGCCGCGCTTGGCGGCGAGGCCAGCCTCCATCACCACGCAGGCCGAGGCGCCGTCGGAAAGCTGGCTGGCGTTGCCGGCCGTGACCACGCCGTCCGCCCGCACGACCTTCAGGGCGGCCAGGCCCTCCAGGGTGGTCTCGGGCCGCACGCCTTCGTCGCGATCCAGGGTCACCTCGCGGAACGAGACGGCCTGGGTCGCCTTGTCGACGACCTTCATGGTCGCCGTCACCGGGATGATCTCGGCGTCGAGGCGGCCCGTGGCCTGGGCGGCGGCGGCGCGATACTGCGAGGCCAGGGCGTAGAGATCGCAGGCCTCCCGGGAGATCCCGTAGCGGGCGGCGAGCACCTCGGCGGTGTCCAGCATCGGCATGTAGGCGTCGGGCTGCAGGGCCACGAGGCCCGGGTCCGGATCGACCCGCATCTGCGGCGTCTGGACCATCGAGATCGACTCGACGCCGCCGGCCACGATGACGTCCATCCGGTCGACGATCACCTGCTTGGCGGCCGTGGCGATGGTCATCAGGCCCGAAGAGCACTGGCGGTCCATGGTCATGCCCGGCACGGTGACCGGAAAGCCCGCGCGCAGGGCCGCCATGCGGCCGATGGTGTGCTGCACGCCCTGGGGCAGCGAGCAGCCCAGGATGCAGTCCTCGATCTCCTCGGGCGCCACGCCGGCCCGCTCGACGGCGGCGGTCAGGGCGTGGGCCGCCAGGGTCGGCGACGGGGTGTCGTTGAAGGCCCCGCGATAGGCGCGGCCGATCGGGGTGCGCGCCGTGGAGACGATGACGGCGTCGCGCATCACGAGCGCGCCCCCACCGCCTTGACCATCAGCCCGGCGCTGGCGACTTCGCGTTCGGCCTGGGTGAAGCCGTAGGCCGGGACGATCTCGCCGGCGCGGTCGGAGAGCGCGTCCCACTGGCGGATGACCTGCTCGCCGGCGTCGTCGGCGGCGCCGATGTAGCGGCCGTCGGTCAGGGTCACGTAGGCCGTCGCGAAGTGGCCGGCCCCGGCGCACAGGATAGCGCGGGTCGGGGCGTCGTCATGGACCAGGGCCAGCAGGCCGGGACTGACGAAGGCCGGGTTCAGGCGTTGCAGGCTCTCCTCGGACAGCACGCCCTCGGTCATGCCGGTCGCCGCCGTCGGGGCCAGGCAGTTGACCCGCACGTTGTACTTCTCGCCCTCGATGGCCAGGGTCTGCATCAGACCGACCAGGGCCATCTTGGCCGCGCCGTAGTTAGCCTGGCCGAAATTGCCGTAGAGGCCCGAGGACGAGGTCGTCATCACGATGCGGCCGTAGCCCTGCTCGCGCATCGTCTCCCAGACGGCCTTGGCGCAGACCGCCGCGCCCATCAGGTGGACGTCGACCACCAGGCGGAAGTCGTCCAGGCTCATCTTGGCGAAGCTCTTGTCGCGCAGGATGCCGGCGTTGCTGATCAGGATGTCGATCCGACCCCAGTGGTCCTTGGCCCGCGCGACCATCGCGCCGACCGCGGCTTCGTCGGTCACCGAGGCGGCGGCGGCAATCGCCTCGCCCCCGGCGGCGACGATCTCGGCGGCCACGCGATCGGCGGCCTCCTGGGTCAGGTCGTTGACCACCACCTTGGCGCCCTGGCCGGCCAGGTACAGCGCATGGGCGCGGCCCAGCCCTCCGCCAGCCCCGGTGACGATCGCGACGCGTCCTTGCAGCAACATCGAATTTCTCCTGACCCCGACTTGGCGAACTCGCGTTCGCATTCATTTATTCTAACGTTAGTGAATATCTTTGGCGAGACGCCTTCGCAAGTGCGAAGGCCGTGTCGTCACCCACCGCCGTACTCCGAGCGCAGCCGGATCTTGTCGATCTTGCCGGTGGCCGCCAAAGGCATGCGCGGCAGGCGATAGACGGCGTCCGGGATCCACCACGGGGCCACGCGGCCGCGCAGGCAGGCCAGCAGGATCTCGTCGCTGACCTCGGCTTGCGTCTCGACCAGCAGGATCGGCCGCTCGCCCCATTTGGGATCGGACCGGCCGATGACGGCGGCGAGGGAGACCTCGGGCAGCGCCCCGACCACCGCCTCGATCTCGGCGGGATTGATCCATTCGCCGCCGGACTTGATCAGGTCCTTGGCCCGGCCCGTGATCATCAGGTTGCCCTCGGCGTCGATGCGCGCCAGGTCGCCGGTCGGGAACCAGCCGTCGGCGTCGGTCGCCGACGTGTCGTGGCCGAAATAGCGCTCGACCACCGCCGCCCCGCGCACCCGCAGATGGCCCTCGACGTCGCGCTGCTCCGGCAGGGGCGTCCCGTCGGCGTCGGTCAGCAACAGGTCCACGCCGATGGCCGGACGGCCCGAGAGCGCGGCGTGGGACGGCGCGCTGAGCGGGGCCACCGTTCCGGACGGCGACAGCTCGGTCATGCCCCAGCTGGTCTGCACCCGCACGCCCAGGCGCTGCTCGATGCGCTCCATCAGGGCCGGCGGCATCGGCGCGCCGCCGACGATGATGCGCTTGAGCGACGGCAGCTCGCCGCCGGTCGCCTCCAGGTGCTCGACCAGGCCCAGCCAGACGGTCGGCACGCCGACGCCGATCGTGACGTCCTCGGCGGCGATCAGGCGGGCCAGGCTGGCGCCGTCGGCCAGGCGCCCTGGCAAGACCAGCTTCGCGCCGACAGCCGGGGCGGCGAACGGCAGGCCCCAGGCGTTGGCGTGGAACATCGGCACCACCGCCAGGACGCTGTCCGCGCCCGAGATCGCCATCACGTCGGCCTGCAGCGCCCGCAAGGTGTGCAGGAAGCTGGAGCGGTGGGTGTAGGTCACCCCCTTGGGCGCGCCGGTGGTGCCGGAGGTGAAGCACAGGCCGCAAGGCGCGGTCTCGTCGAACGCACCCCAGACCACCTCGCCGGTCGCCTGGGCCAGCAGCGTTTCCAGCAGGACGGCCGAGCGCCCGCCGGGGCCCTGCGGAACCGCCTCGCCCACGGCGTCGATGATCAGCAGGTGCTGGACCCCGGGAACGCGCTCCAGGATCTGGCCGGCCAGCGGCGCGAGGTCGGCCGAGGCGATCAGGATGCGCGCCCGCGACTGGACGATCATCGCCGCCAGATGGTCGGCGGTCAGGCGTGGATTGAGCGTGTGGCAGACCGCGCCCATGCCCATGATCCCGTACCAGACCTCGACATGGGCCTGGCTGTTCCAGGCCAGGGTCGCCACGTGGTCGCCGACGCCGACGCCCAGGTCGATCAGGGCCGCCGACGCCCGCCGGCTGCGGACCATCAGGTCCGCATAGCTGATCCGATCGATCTGGCCGTCCTCGCGCGCGGTCACGACCTGCGCGTCGGGACGCCATTTGGCCGCGTGCTCCAGGAACTTGTCGAGCGTCAACGCGAACGTCTGCATCTCACCGTCAATCATCGGCACTCTACTCATCGGCGCTCTGCTCACCGGCATTGGGGAACCGCGGCCGGAAGCGGCGGCGCAATGACGCCGACGTTCCAGTTCCACGGGGTGTCGCCCTGCGCCCGGCGGCGGCACATGACGGTTTCGTTCAGGTCGTACATGCCGGGCCGCACGTGCGCGGCCGGCTGCGGCCCCTCGCCGAAGAGCATGTAGGCGCGGTCGCTCGCGTAGGGCTTCCAGGCGGGCTCGCCGGCCGCCTTGGGGACGCCGTCGCGGGCGAACGAGGCCCAGTAGCCGATCATGGCCGCCGACAGCCTGGCCTCGGCGGGCGTGTCCGGGTTCTTCGGCCAGGCCGGCGGGGTCGTCTTGGCCGTGCCGAAGACGTACGGGATCTCGCTGGCGTGGAAGGCGTGCAGGCCCGCCGCATCCGCCGCCGGATAGCCGTGGTCGAACAGGTAGAGATAGCCCGGCGCGCCGGCGGCGGTCTGCTTGACGACCAACCGTTCGGCGGTCCAGCCGTAGAGCGCGTCGCGCGGCGCCAACTGCACGCTCTCGGGCACGTCGCTGGACGGATAGAGTTTCAGGAAGTCGTCGGCCAGGTCGCCGTAGCGCTTGCGGATCTCGGCCTCGTAGGCGGCCGCGTCGGCGGGTGGCGGCGGGGCCAGGAAACGCAGCGAGCGGATCTCGCCGCTGTTGAAGCCGGCCAGGATCGGCACGCGGGCCTGCTCGCCGCGATCGAACGCATCGACCAGCTGGGCCGGCAGCACCTTGCCGTCGATCGCCCCGAAGGTCTGGAAGCCCGCCGTCAGGGCCGAGGTCGTCAGGGTCTCGGCGTCCATGGCCCGCAGGTCGGCCAGGCTCTTTGCCCCCAGCTTGGCGGCCGTCGCCGCGCCCATGGCCTCGGCCGGGATATGGCCGAACTTCGGCTCGCTCAGACTCGGCGTCGAGACCATGTAGGCGCTCTGGGCGATCGCCTTGTGGAACAGCCCGCGGGCCGGCGGCGAGGCCATCAGGTACATGACGCTGAGCCCGCCGGCCGACTCCCCGGCGATGGTGACGTTCTTCGGATCGCCCCCGAAGGCGGCGATGTTGTTCTGGACCCAGCGCAGGGCGGCGATCTGGTCGAGCAGGCCGTAGTTGCCCGAGACGTGATCGGGCGACTCGGCGCTGAGCTCCGGATGGGCCATGTAGCCCAGGACGCCCAGGCGATAGTTGATCGAGACGACCACCAGTCCCTGTTTGGCCAGGGCGGTCCCGTCGTACATCCCCTCGCTGCTGGCGCCGCCGATCAGCGAGCCGCCGTGGATCCAGACCAGCACCGGGGCCTTCTTGATCTTGTCGGGCGCCCAGATGTTCAGCGACAGGCAGTCCTCGCTCATCGATTTCAGCGTGGAGCTGTAGATGCCGCCCGGACGGGGCTTGGGTTGATAGCAGGCCGGACCGAAGTCGAGCGCGTCGCGCACCCCGCTCCAGGCCGGCGCGGCGACGGGCGGCTTCCAGCGTTGCGCGCCCACGGGGGCGGCGGCGTAGGGCACGCCCTTGAAGACCTTCAGGCCGTCCTGATCGACGCCGCGAAGCGCGCCGGCCGGCGCCTTGACGACGGCCTGGTCGGCCCAAGCCGCGGCCGGCGCGAACGCCAGGACCGAAAGCCCCAGGGCCAAGGCTCGGGACGTCAGCGAACTCAAGGAACCTGTCCGAGTCTTCATGATGTTTCCTCCCCGTCTCCGCGTCGATCGTGGGCGCCGACGTTGCACAGACAGCGTGCCGACGATGCCGGCGCCTGTCAACATTCACTCTCGTGCGCGTGAACTTGATCTTTGATCGTGTTTGAGCGCATGCTCGGGGAAAGCCAAGCTCGAAAACGGCGGCTGGGAGGAAAACCCTTGAAGACCACGTGTGCGAAAGCGCCGCGAACCCGTTCGCGCGGCCAGATGAAACCCGGCGGCGCCCTGGTGGCTCGCCGATGACCGCTTCCCCCTCCCCTGTTCTCCAGGCGGATCAGCCCGCGCCCCCGACCGCCGTGAGCGGCCGCGCCTGGATCGTCCTGGCCACGCTGTGGTTCGTCTATGTCCTGAACTTCCTGGACCGGCAGTTGATGTCGATCCTGGCCAAGCCGATCCAGGACAGCCTGCACGTCACCGACGGCCAGCTGGGCCTGATCGGCGGCCTCTATTTCGCGATGTTCTACTGCTTCATCGCCATTCCGGTCGGCTGGCTGGCCGACCGCACCAACCGCGTCGCGGTGCTGTCCCTGGCCTGCGGGATCTGGAGCGCGGCGACGGCGGCCTGCGGGTTTTCCGCCAACTACGCCCAGTTCGCCGTGTCGCGGATGACGGTCGGCTTCGGCGAGGCCGGCGGCGTGCCGCCCTCCTACGCCATCATCTCCGACTACTTCCCGCCGGGTAAGCGCGGCACGGCGCTGGGCATCTACAACCTCGGCCCGCCGGTCGGGGCGGCGCTGGGCATCGCCTTCGGCGCCGCGATCGCCGCGGCCTTCGACTGGCGCCACGCCTTTGTCGTGCTGGGCGTGATCGGGGTCGTGACGGCGGGCATCCTGCCGTTCATCGTCAAGGAACCGCCGCGCGGCGGCCTGGACGGCCTGGCCGGCGCCGCGCCCATCAAGGCCGGCTTCTGGTCGACGCTGACGATGTTCTTCTCGCGCCCGACCCTGGTGCTGGCGGCCCTGGGCAGCGGTGCGACCCAGTTCGTCACCTACGGCCTGGGCAACTTCACCACCCTGTTCCTGATGCGCGAGAAGGGCATGGCCCTGGGCGACGTCGCGCTGTGGTACGCGCTGGTGGTGGGGATCGGCATGAGCGCCGGGATCTTCGTCTCCGGCCGGGTGATCGATCGCTTCACCGGCAAGTCCAAGATGGCCTACGCCATGGCCCCCGTCATCTCGCTGACCCTGGCCATCCCGTTCTATATCGGCTTCGTCTGGGCCCCGACCTGGCCGTTGGCCCTGACCTTCCTGATCGGCCCGACGTTCCTGAACTACTTCTATCTGTCGTCGGCGGTGACGCTGGTGCAGCAGGAGGTTCGGCCCGAGCAGCGGGTAATGTCCGGCGCGCTGCTGCTGCTGGTCATGAACTTCATCGGCCTTGGCCTGGGCCCGACCTATGTCGGCATGGCCAGCGACTTCTTCCGCGCCAGCCATCCGCACAACTCCCTGCAGATGGCGCTCTATACGCTGGTGCCGTTCTACGTGCTGGCGGTGGGGCTGTTCCTGTGGCTGGCCCGGACCTTCGCCCGAGCTGAACGCAAGGAGAGGGCCGAACGCGCCGCCTGACGGTTCGCGGGCTTCACGCCTTCAGCGCGATGAAGCCCGCGGCCATGAAGCGGGCGATCCGCTTCTTCACGGCCGGGAAGTCGTCGGAATGGCAGATGCCGCTCGACAGCCGATCGATCCGACCCGTTCGCGCCAGGGTGTTCATCAGCGCGCCGCTGACGAAGTGATAGCCCCAGAAGATCTCCTCGTCGGCGTAGTTCGGCAGGGCCCTTCTCAGGATGCCGACCAGCTTCAGCACGACGGGGTCGAAGTGCTCGTCCATCAGCGCCGCGCCCTCGGGCGTGTTGCTGACCCGCGCGCAGAAGGCGGCGTAGTTCATCCAGTGCTCGCCGCCCTCGTAATAGAGGTCGAGGTCCGTATCGAGGAAGGCGTGCAGCGCGCCCTCGACGGTGGGCTCGTCGCCCGCCGCCCGCTCGTACTGCTCCAAGGCCACCATCCGTCGCCCCGCCGTCACCCCGGCCCGGCGCGCGAACACGGCCTCGAACAGGTTCACCTTGTCCTTGAAGTAGTAGTTCAGCAGCGTCGTGTGGATGCCCACCCGCTCGGCCACGTCGCGCAGGGTCACGCCGTAGAGGCCGTTCTGCGAGAACAGGTATTCGGCCGCGTCCAGAATCTGCTCGAGGCTGTGGGCGCGCTGTTCGGCCTTGGTGCGCCGCCCCGCCTTGATGTCCTCAGCCGTCGCTCCAGCCAACCCGTCCTCCTGGTCCCAACCCTGCGCTTAGTCGGGTCTGCGCGTAGTCGGGGCGTGGCGCGCCCGTGTCAATCGTTCCCCTAGCGGCAATCGCTTCGCCAGCGCCTCAAACCGGGGTCGCTGAACAATGATCGATTGACGCTGCCGCGACGAGTGGGCAACATTCACTCTTGTGAGAATGAGCGTTTAGAGACTCATTTCGACGGGGAGGTCGCCACATGAAAATCGGGCTTACGAGCGTATCGGGCGTCGCGCTCTTGATCGGGGTCGCCGGCCTCGCATCGCCGGCATGGTCGCAGACCACGCAGAAATCTTCGGACCAGGCCACGCAGGTCGAAGAGATCGTCGTCACCGGCTCCAACATCCGGGGTTCGGCGCTCGACGCCGCCCTCCCCGTCGAGGTCTATTCGCAGCAGGCGCTGGAGAAGCAGGGCTCGCCGACCGCCCTCGAATTCGCCAAGAGCCTGACCATCTCGGGCCCGACCACGGGCGAGTCCTACTATTTCGGCGGCCCGACCCTGGTCGGCTCGGTGAACTACAATCTGCGCGGCCTCGGAGCGGACAAGACCCTGGTCCTGCTGAACGGCCGGCGGATGAACCAGAACACCGCCAACGTGCCCTCGATCGCCCTGGCCCGCACCGAGATCCTCAAGGACGGCGCGGCCGTGATCTACGGCGCCGACGCCACCGGCGGCGTCGTCAACTTCATCACCCTGGACCACTTCGTCGGCCTGCAGACCCAGGCGCAGTACAAGTACATCGACGGCTCCAAGGGCGACTATTCGGTCGGCGTCATGGGCGGGATCGGCGAGGACCGGGTCAACCTGCTGGTCTCGGCCGAGTACGAGCACCGCTCGCGCCTGAACACCATGGAGCGCGACTTCACCAAGGCCTCGCTGACGCCGGGCGCCGGCTACAATCCCGCGCCGTGGTCGACCCTGACCAACCTGACCGGCTGGCAGCCGCGCGGCGCCCTGCCCGCCGTCCCCACCGCGACGGACGTCGGCGAATGGGGCGCGCCCCTCGGCGGCCTGGTCTCGGACTTCACGCCCGCCAGCTGCGCCGCGGTCGGCGGCCGCTACGACAACGCCTTCACCTGCGCCTACAACTACATCTCGTACTACCGGCTGGTGGAAAAGCAGGACACCTACCGCCTCTATGCCCAGTTGAAGGCGGACATCACCGACAACATGAAGTTCCACGCCGACGCGTCCTATGGGCGCGTGACCCTGCCGCAGGTGATGGGCTCGCCGGCCCAGCCGGTGTCGCGCGGTCCGGCCCTGACGACCGGGGCGGTCAATCAGTTCTACGTGCCGATCGCCAACCCGTTCGCGGCCGAGTTCGCCGCCGCGCACGGCATCGTCGGCGCCCAGGGCTTCACCCCGACCACCTACCGGCTGTTCGGCCACGGCGGCAATCCGTACTATTCGGGCGGCGACGGCTTCGGCGTGGCCGACAAGATCGACAACAAGGTCTGGCGCGTGTCGGGCGGGATCACCGGCGACCTGGGCGACATCGCCCCCTTCGCCAAGGCCGTCGGCTACGACTTCGCCCTGACCTATAACGACGCCTACAACTACAACACCCACGCCGACACCATCGGCTATCGCCTGGAAGAGGCCCTGAACGGCTTCGGCGGCGCCGGCTGCCAGGCCGTCGACCTGGACCCGACCCGCTTCGGCACCCAGAACCCGGGCGCGGCCGGCAAGAACGGCTGCATGTGGTGGAACCCCTTCTCCAGCTCGTTCAAGGGCCAGCCGGTCCGGGGCCTGGCCAACCCCAACTACATCGCCGGCCACGAGAACCCCGAGGACCTGAGCCTCTGGATGTTCGACCCGCGCGCCGTCGAGACCAAGAGCAACAACTTCACCGCCGACCTGGTGTTCAACGGCCAGTCGGGCCTGAAGCTGCCCGGCGGCGAGATCGGCTGGGCCGTGGGCGCGCAGTACCGCACGTTCGAGAGCCGGCAGATCGTTGTCAGCCCCTTCAACAACGGGACGGTCCAGTGCGAATGGCCGCACGGCACCACCAGCGCCAACGGCCCGGGCTCGCCGAACCTGGAAGCCAATCCGACCGCGACCAACAATCCGAACTTCCGCGGCTGTACGCCCGACGCGCCGGGTCCGTTCGTCCTGTTCGCCCCGACCATCCCGGCCCAGGCCGATCAGAGCCAGTACTCGCTGTTCGGCGAGCTGCAGGTGCCGGTGCTGTCCAACCTGAACTTCCAGCTGGCCGCCCGCCGCGAGCGGTTCTCCAACGACCTTGGCGCGACCGTCTACAAGGTGTCGGGCAAGTGGAACGTCTGGGGCCCGCTGACCCTCCGCGGCTCGTACGGCACCAACTACCAGACCCCGCCCCTGGGCGTGACGCCCGGCGCGATCACCGTGGCCGCGCGCACCTATACGGTGGCCGCCAACAACTGGCTGGCCGCCCAGTTCGTCACCGACGCCGACCTCAAGCCGGAAACCGCCAAGACCGCCAACTTCGGCGCGATCTGGCAGAGCCGCGGCTTCGCAGACGATCATAACTTCCGCCTGATCGTCGACTATTTCGACATCCGGACGAAGGACCAGATCGGCCAGGTCGCCGATCCCAACCAGATCGCCAGCCTGGTGTTCAACGGGGCCGGCGGCACGATCACCACCTGCGATCCCGCCGTCCAGCCGCTGCTGCGCCGCATCACCTTCAACGCCGCCTGCGCCGTGGGCATGAACGGCGTCGGCACCTTCTCGGCGGTGTCCACCCGCTACGGCAACGGCCCCGGCCAGACCACCAACGGCTTCGACATCCAGTCCAACTACGGCCTGCCGCTGGGCCCAGGCAATCTGGACGTCAGCCTCACCGCCACCCGGGTGACCGAGCTGAAGACCGGTCCGACCACCCTGGACGGCGTGACGATCTCGACCGGCGACGACCGCCTGGGCACGCTGAACTTCGCCACCTTCGCGCAGGCGGCTCCCAAGTGGCGCGCCAACCTGGGCGTCAACTACGGCCTGGGCCGCCAGAACTTCCGCCTCGGCGTCAACTTCGTCTCGGCAGTCAAGGACGAGCGGGCCGGCGTGCAGTACGGCGAGGACGGCGAGAACTGGATCACCACCGACTTCACCTATCGCCTGGAACTGGACGGCGACCTGGCCCTGACGGCGACGGTGGCCAACATGTTCGACCGCGACCCGCCGCCCGCCCAGGAGGAGTTCGGCTACGACCCGTGGACCGGCAACCCGATCGGCCGGACGATCGAGTTCGGCCTCAAGAAGACGTTCTAGGTTCCTTCCTGCCTCGGGCGGACGGCCTTGGTCGTCCGCCCTTCTTTTTGCGACCTCTGCCTAGAGGAAGAAGACCATGAGCACGCGGAAACCGTCGGCCGTCGAGCGTCGCGACATCCTTGCCGGCGCGGGCGCGGCGTTGGCCCTTTCACCCAGCCTCGCCCACCCGGCGGACAAGGCCAAGCCCAAGCGCGCCGCCCCGCCCGGCTTCCTGTGGGGGACGGCGATCTCGGCCTATCAAAGCGAGGGCGGCAACACCAACAGCGACGCCTGGCTGATGGAGAACATCAAGCCCAGCATGTTCAAGGACCGCTCGGGCGACGCCTGCGACAGCTATCATCGCTACGCCGAGGACTTCGCGATCGCCGGCGGCCTGGGCCTCAACTGCTACCGCATGGGCGTGGAGTGGGCGCGGATCGAGCCCAGCGAAGGCCATTTCTCCGAGGCCGAACTCGACCACTACGCCCGCATGCTGGAGGCGTGCCGCGCGCGCGGCCTCAAGCCGATGGTGACGCTGAACCATTTCACGACGCCGCTGTGGTTCGCCAAGCGCGGCGGCTTCGAGGTCCCCGACGCGCCGGCCCTGTTCGCCCGCTACTGCGCCAAGGTGGTCGAGCGCCTGGGCGGTCTGATGGACAGGGTCACCACCTTCAACGAGGCCAACATCCGGCTGCTGGTTGACCTGATGCCGGGCATCCAGGCCGCGATCCAGGCCGTCAAGGCGGCCATCGCCGCGGCGGCCAAGGCCACGGACTCCCCGCGCTTCTCGCGGCTGGCCTATGCGGATCCGCAAGTGGTCTCGCCGATCATGCAGGAGGCTCACCGACAGGCCTATGACGCGATCAAGGCGGTCCGCCCGAACCTGCCCGTCGGCCTGACCCTGACCACCCAGGACATCCAGTCGGCCGGAGATCCTAGCCTGGTCGAGGTCTATCAGCGTCGGCTCTATGGCGACTGGGTCGAGGTGGCGCGGACCCATGCCGACTTCTTCGGCGTCCAGACCTACACCCGGTTCATCGTCGACGAGAACGGCGTGAAGGCCCCGCCGAAAGGGGCCGAACTCACCCTCTCAGGATACGAGTTCTATCCGCAGGCCCTGGCCAACACGATCCGCTGGGCCCACAGAGCGATCGGCAAGCCGATCTACGTCACCGAAAGCGGCATCGCCACGAACGACGACGCCCGTCGGATCGCCTTCATCGACCAGGCGCTGGACGGCGTGCGGCAATGCCTGGACGAGGGCATCCCGGTCCACAGCTATCTCTACTGGTCGCTGCTGGACAATTTCGAATGGACGTCCGGCTACGGCGTGCCCTTCGGCCTGGTCGCCGTGGATCGCCAGACGTTCAAGCGCACGCCACGCCCCAGCGCCGTACACCTGGGCCGGATCGCCCGCGCGAACCTGATCTGAAGGCCTTCAGATGATGGTCGCGCCGCCGTCGACCACGAGGGTCTGGCCGGTGATGTGGCCGCCGGCGTCGGAGGCCAGCAGCAGCGCCGCGCCCATCAGGTCGGTCGGACCGCCCAGCTTGCCCAGCGGCGTCCAATGCAGCATCTCGTCGCCGTGCGTCTCGACGGTGGCCAGGGTCATCTTCGAGGGGAAATACCCCGGGGCCAGGGCGTTGACGCGGATGTTGCACGGGCCCCACTCGGCCGCCAGCGCCCGGGTCATGTTGATGACCGCGCCCTTGGCGGTGTTGTAGGCGATCGTGCCCGGCCGGTCGGGATGGTGGCCCTGCAGTCCCTCGATCGAGGCGACATTGACCACCGCGCCCTTGCCCTGCTTGAGGAAGGCCGCCTTGGCCACCGCCTGGGTCAGCAGGAAGAGGCCGGTCACGTTCAGGTCGATGACCTTGGTCCAGCCCTCCAGCGGATAGTCCTCGGCCGGAGCGCCCCAGACCGTGCCGGCGTTGTTCACCAGGATGTCGATCCGGCCGAAATGCTGGAGCACCCAGTCGGTCAGGACGGAAGCCCCGTCCGGCGCGCCCAGATCGGCGGCGAAGCCGAACGCCGAGACGCCCTGGCCGCGCAGTTCGGCGACGGCGGCCTCGAGCTCGGCCTGCTTGCGGGCGACCAGCACGACGGCGGCGCCGAACTCGCCCAAGGCGCCGGCGATCTGCAGCCCCAGTCCGCGCGATCCGCCGGTGACGATCGCCACCCTGCCCGCGAGGTCGAACAGGCCGGCCAGCACGCCGGAGCTCCGCACAGCTGCGCTCATCACTTGCTCTTTCGCTGTTTCAAAGACGTACGGGCGCGTTTGCTACGCGTCGGCGGTCCCGCTCCGGCAGATCGCCTCGAAGCCCGCGGCCATGAACCTGGCCATGTGCCGCCGGATCGAGATGAAGTCGTCGGACGAGCACAGCCCGTGCGACAGCTCGTCCAGGCGCCCGGTGCGGGCCATGTTGTGGGTCATCGCGCCGGACACGAAGTGGTAGCCCCAGAAGATCGTCGCCTCGTCGCAGTCGGGCATCGCCTTCTTGAGCAGGTCGATCAGGGCCAGGACGACCGGGTTGAAGTACTTGGTCATCTTCTCGGCGCCCCAGCCGGCCGCGCTGTTGGCCTGGGCGCTGATCTTGCCGAAGGCGATCCACTGTTCGGTGTCGTGGATCTGGACGTTGAGGTCGGTGTCGATCCAGGCGTGCAGCGCGCCCTCCACCGTGACCTTGTCGCCCACCTCCTGGGCGTAGCGCCGCATCGCCTCGAGGCGGTTGCGCGCCGAAACGGGCGCCCGCCGGGCCCAGACCGCCTCGTAGAGGCTCTCCTTGCCGTTGAAGTGGTAGTGGATCAGCGTCGAGCTGACCCCGACCCGCGCGGCCACGTCCTTCAGGGTGACGCCGTGATAGCCGAACTCGGCGAACAGCTGCTCGGCGGCGTCGAGGATGCGCTCGATCGACTCCTCGCGGACACGCGCCTTGTGCTTTCCAGGGCGAGGCGGCTTCGGCCCAGTCTTCGGCTTGGCTTGATCGGTGGTGCTCATCGGTCTTCGGGTATCGGCTTTGCGACGGACGCGTCAACGTGGCCCAGAAGTCCGGGCCTGGGAACGGGCGACCCGCCAGGAGCCGCCCGTGGGATCACGATCCCGCTCAGAACTCGTAGCCGAGCCGCAGGCCGAACGTACGTGGACGGAGGATCGCGTAGCGGCTGTAAACGAAGGCCTCCGGATGGATGTAGGTCGTCGCGCGGCTGTTGCCGAGGTTCTCGCCGTAGAGCATGGCGTTCCACTTGCCGAACCGCGCGCCGGTCTGGAGGTTGACGTAGGTGTAGCTGTCGGTGCTGTCGTACAGCGGGCTGACGACACCGGCCTTGCCCGGCGTGTTGGGGAAGCCGTTCGGGAACGAGCCGACGTGCTGGACCTGGATGCTGGTGAAGCCCGTGGCCTGGCCTCCCAGAGCATAACTGTAGGTTCCGAACAGCGACCCCTGTACATGCGGCGAGGCCAGGCGCGCCCCGTCCACGGCCCCGGAGATCGTCGCCTCCTGGGTGGTGAGTTCTGTGACGTTGGCCTTGTTCAGCGAGCCGTTGACGCCCAGCACCCAGCCCGTAGCCGGCGCGAAGGTGACCTCCGCCTCGAGCCCCTTGCTGGCGGCGCGGCCGACATTGGTCGCGAACTGGACCGAGTCCGACTGGCGGTTGGCCTGAACCTGGATGTTCTTCCAGTCGATGTAGTAGGCGGCCAGGTTGGCGGTCAGCTTGCCGTCCAGCCAGCGCCCCTTCAGGCCGACCTCGTAGTTGATCAGATTGTCCGAACCGGCCCCGGCGGGAATGACCAGGTCGGTCGGATCCACGGTGCTGACGCTGCCGGCGCGGGCGTTGTAGACGGGGGTCCGATAGCCCGTGGACGCGGTGACGTAGGTCGTCAGGTCGCGCGACGGCTTGTAGGTCAGGCTGGCCTTCCAGGACGCCTTCTCGGCCGAGGGATACTTGGTGGTCGCCGCCGGGGTGGGCACGATCGCCAGCGGCCCTGAAAGGCCGAACAGCGCGTAGGTGAAGTAGGCCGTGTTGAAGCCCGGATAGGTGTCCACCTCACCGCCGTACTTGCCGTAGCGGAGGCCGCCGGTGGCCGAGAGCTTGTCGGTCAGGTGGTAGGTCAGCTCGCCGAAAGCGGCCAGCTCGTAGGTCTTCGTATCGGCGCCGAACCTGGCGAAGGTCGTCCCCGGCAGTCCGGTGATGCCGCGGGCGGTGAGGAAGGCCTGGCTCGACCGGTCCTCGCCGTTCAGGTCGGTGTCGCGGTGCAGGTAGAAGCCGCCCGCCACCCAGTCGAACCGGCCGCCCGCGTCGGACGCCAGCCGCGTCTCCTGGACGAAGGTCTTCGATTTGAAGCTGTCGTACAGATAGAACGGCACGGTCAGATTGAAGGTGCCGCCCAGGTCGACATTGAACAGGCTGTCGGCGATCGAATAGGTCGACGAACTGGTCAGGCGCGCGCCGTCGAACTGGTACTCCAGCGTGCCGTTATAGATCTGGGTCTTGGACGTGTACTGGTCCGGAATGGTGCTGTAGCGCTTGCGGTCGCCCAGCGACGGCGTCGTCAGCGAGGCGTCCTCGGGATCGCTGTCCTCGTAGGAGGCCAGCAGCCTGACGCTGAGCCGGTCGTTCGGCTTCCACAGCATGATCGCGCGGCCGCCCCAGTCGGTCAGGGCGTTGGCGTTCTTGACCCCGGTGCCGACGTTGTCGACGAAGCCGTCCTCGTTTCGATAGAAGCCGACCACGCGCAGGCCCAGGGTGTGCTCGACCAGCGGGATGTTGACCATGCCGTTGTAGCGCTGGCGGACGCCGTCGCCGTCCGGCGTGTAGCCGATGTCGGCCAGGGCGGAGGCGTCATAGCCCGTCAGGTCGGGGCTCTTGGTCAGGACGCGAAGCGCGCCCGACAGCGAACCCGAGCCGAACAGCGTGCCCTGCGGACCGCGCAGGAACTCGACACGCTCGACGTCGTACAGGGCAGGGTCGAGCGTCACGGTGTTGCCGATCGTGCTGAGCGGCAGCTCGTCCATATAGATGGTGGTGGTCGTCTGCAGGCCGGCGCCCCAGCCGTTGGTCGAGATGCCCCGGACGGTGAAGCGGGCGTTGTTGTCGCTGGCCCTGTTCAGCACGACGCCGGGCGTTTCCCGCGCGATCCCCTCGAAGCCGACCACGCCCTTCTGGGTCAGTTCGGCCTGCGAGAAGGCGGTGATGCTGAGCGGCACGTCCTGGAGGCGTTCGCTCCGCCGGGTCGCGGTGACGACGACTTCCTCGACGTTGGTGACGGCGGTGGTTTCACGCGGCGCGGCGCTGGTTTGCGCGACGGCCGGCGTAGCGGCGGCCATCAAGGCGAGCAGCGACACCGTATAGGCAAGACGGCTCATGGTTCCCTCCCCTGTCGCCGCCGCGCCCTTGGTGACGCTGTTCGACGAACGGCGGAACCATCGCACCGCCGTTCCGGAAGAGTCAATACTGACTAACGAGTAAGTCAGTATTCAGTGAGCTAGCCCGCCCTCCGAGGGTCAGGGGCAGGCCGGCGTCGGGCCCGGCATGACCGGGGAGACAAGGCCCACGTTCCAGTTCCAGGCTTGCTCGCCGCTCGCCCGACGTCGGCACATGACGCGTTCATTGAGCGCGAACATGCCCGGCATGAGGTTCGAGGCGGGCGTCGGCTGTTCGCGGAAGGCCATGTAGGACCCTTGCGGCGCATAGGCCGGCCAGGCCGCCGCCCCCTTGGCCTGGGGACGCCCAGTCCTGGCGAAACTGGTCCAATAGCCGATCATGGCGTCGGACAGCGCCGCCTCCTCCGTCGTGGCCGGCGCCTTGGGCCAGCGCGGCGAGGTCCGGTCCATGGTTCCGAACATGTAGGGCACGTCGCTGGCGTGGAAGGCGTGCAGTCCCGCCTGGTCCGCGCTGGGATAGCCGTGATCGAACAGATAGAGGAACGAGGGTTGGCCGGCCTTCGCTTGCGACCGCACCAGGCGTTCGGACGTCCAGCCGTAGAGGGTGTCGCGGGTGGTGGCCAGGACGCTCTCTTCCAGGTTCGACGCGGGATAGAGCGCCAGGAAATCGTCGGCGAGGTCGCCGTAGCGCTCGCGGATCACCCGTTCGTATTCGGCGGCGGTCTTCGGGGCCGGCGGCGCGAGGAACCGCAAGGAGCGGATCTCCCCGCTGTTGAAGCCGGCCAGGATCGGCACGGACGCCTGCTCGCCGCGATCGAACACGTCGACCAGTTGCCCGGGAAGAACGACGCCGTCGACGACGCCGAAGGGGAGGAAGCCGGCTTGCGCCGCGCCGTCCGTCACGACCTGCGGGTCCATCGCCCGCAACGCCGCCAGGTTCGGGGCCTTCAGGGCGCCCGCCACATAGACGCCGGCGCCCTCGCCCGATGGCGAGCCATAGCGCGCGGTCTTCAGCTCGGGCGTGGAGATCATGTAGGCGCTCTGGGCGATCGCCTTGTGGAACAGGCCGCGCGCCGGCGGCGAGGCCATCAGGTACATCACGCTGAGCGCGCCTGCGGACTCGCCGGCGATGGTGACGTTGCCGGGATCGCCGCCGAACGCGGCGATGTTGCGCTGGACCCAGGTCAGGGCCGCGATCTGGTCGAGCAGCCCGTAGTTGCCGGAAACGCCGACCGGCGACTCCTTGCTGAGCTCGGGATGGGACAGGTAGCCCAGTGCGCCCAGCCGGTAGTTGATCGACACCACGACCGTCCCGGCCGTCGCCAGCTTGGCGCCGTTGTAGACGGCGGAGCCGCCCCTCCCCGACACCAGCGAGCCGCCGTGAATCCAGACGATCACCGGGGCCTTCCCCTTGGTCGACGGCGTCCAGACGTTCAGGGTGAGACAGTCTTCGCTGGTGACGCCCATGTCGGCCGAATAGATTGAGGGCGGGCCCGGCGTGGGCTGGATGCACGCGGCGCCGGATCGGCCGGCGTCACGGACCCCGGTCCAGGACGCGGCCGGCGCGGGCGGCCGCCAGCGGCCGGCCCCGACGGGCGGCGCGGCGTAAGGGATGCCCTTGAAGGCCGAGGTCCCGGCGTCGGCAACCCCTTCAACCGTACCTGCGGGCGCGGCGACCACGGGTCGCGCGTCGTCGGCGAACGCCGKGGCGGAGCCGAGCGTCGCGGTCAGCACGGCCGCCGCGCTCACCGCACCGCGCAAGGCCTTGGAGAGGTTGATCATTGGACAGCTCCGGTCTTGGGGGACTTGCCAAGCACTCTCGCCAGCAACAGGAACAGCCCGATGGCCAGGCCGTAGAACGGGACCAGGGTGTAGAGCGCCATCTGCAGCGAGTTGCCGGGATACGCCCCCCGGAAGAAATCGCTCGCGGCGCCGACATAGGTCGGGCCCAAACCCAGGCCGATGAAGTTCATCACCAGCAGCAGCAAGGCGCCCGACATCACCCGCTGATTGGGCCTGACCTCGGTCTGGACCAGGGTCACGGCCGACGACAGATAGACGTGGTTCAGGCACATCGCCGGAAGCAGGAAGGTCAGCGCCACCGGCCAGGTCGGGGCCCAGACGAAGCCAATGTAGAAGGGCACGGCGGCGACCAGCGCGATGGCCGGCGCCAAGGCGAAGGCGCGCTTCGACAGGCGGGTGAAGCGATCGATCAGCCAGCCCGACCCAAAGATGCCCACGCTCATGCCCACGCCGACGACCACGGCGTACCAGAGGGCGACCTCGCGAAGGGTCATGCCCTTCTCGCGCATCAGGAACAGGGTGGCGAAATTGCCCAGGCCGTAGGTGACGAACTGGGTCGAGCCGCTGCCCAGGGAGACCAGCAGCAGCGAGGGATTGGAGAAGAACATGCGCAGGGTTTCGCCGAACCCCGCTCGGGGCGGCGCCGCTTCGCCTACCGCCCGATCAAGCCCGCCCCGCTTGGGCTCGCGCACGATGAACGTCAGGGCCAGGGCCGCGACGACGCCGACGGCGCCGGTGACCAGGAAGGCGTCGCGCCAGCTGAAGGCCGCCGCCACGGAGGCCCCGAACGCGATGCCCAAGGCCGCGCCGACCGGCGGACCGAGATTGTAGAGGCCCAGCGCCGTTCCCCGCCGTCCGGGCGGAAAATAGTCGCTGATGATCGCATAGGAGGGCGGGACGCCGCCGGCCTCTCCGAAGCCGACCGTCATCCGCGCGACGGCGAACGAGCCGTAGGATTTGGCCATGCCGCAAGCCATGGTCGCCACGCTCCAGACGCCGCAGGCGATGGCCAGCACGGCCACGCGGTTGGTCCGGTCGGCGAGCCAGCCCACGGGAATGGCGATGAAGCAGTAGAACGCCGCGAAATAGAGGCCGCCCAGCAGCCCAAGCTGGCTGTCGGTGATGTGCAGCGTGTCCTGGATCGGCTTGGCCAGGATCGACAGCAACTGCCGGTCCAGGAAGTTCAGCACGTAGATGAACCAGAGGCACGCCAGGGCGACCCAGGCCCGCCGGTCGGGCGAGCGCGTCTCGGCCAGGGTCGACGGCGACGCCGGCGCCAAGGCTTCATCGGCATTGCTCATTATCGTCCCTCGGATTGCTGGGGCTGCAACGCGGCGTAGACGCCACGCTGGTACTCAGGCAGGGCGCGGCGGCCGGCCGCGCCTCGACCCGTGGCGATCGTCGCCCCGGAGTGCGCGGTCACCGGCACCTGGTGCTGGATCAGATAGATCATGATCAGGTCATGGACGGGATCGGCCTGCCACCAGGTGCCGAAGATCCCCGGCCAGGTCATCGAGCCCGGGGCGCCGCAGGCATAGGGATTGTCGACCGGATCCTCGGCGATCGAGAGCCCCAGCCCGAAGCCGGACTTCCGCCAGAGGGGCATGCCGGCGAACGGGATCTGGCGTTGCGCGTCGGTCAGCCGATTGGTCCGCATCAGCCGGACCGTCTCGGGCCGCAACAGGCGGACCCCGTCCAGGGCCCCCTCCCCCAGCAGCATGCGCGCGAACCGATGGTAATCCGCCGCCGACGAGATCAGCCCGCCGCCCCCCGGCGTGTAGGCCGGCGGCTCGTCGTACATTTCCGGTTCGACCTTCGCGAGCCCGCCCGCCGCCTCGTCGTATCCGTACAGGCTGGCAAGGCGGCTTCGCTTTTCGCGCGGAAGCCAGAAGTCGGTGTCCGCCATGCCGAGCGGCGCGAAAATCCGTTCTTGCAGAACCTGGCGCAGCGGCTTGCCCTCGACCCGGCCGATCAGGAAGCCCAGCACGTCGGTCGAATGGCCGTAGTGGAACCGCTCGCCGGGCTGATGGGCCAATGGCAGACCCCCGAGCGCGGCCAGCCACTCGTCGGGGGTCAGGTGGTTCATCGCCGGATCGCCGAGGGCGCGCTCGTAGGCCGGCTGCAGCGGCCCTTCCGAGGAAAAGCCGTAGGCGACGCCCGAGCGATGGGTGAGCAGGTCCTCGATGGTGATCGCGCGCTCCGCCGCCACCGTGTCGTCGAGGGGCCCCGCGGCGTCGCGCAGCACGCGCGGATCGGCCAGCTCCGGAACCCAGCGCGAGATCGGGTCCGTCAGCGCGATCTTGCCCTCCTCCACCAGCATCAAGGCCGCCACCGAGGTGATCGGCTTGGTCATGGAGGCGATACGGAACTGTGTGTCGGACCGCATCGGGGTCCTGGTTTCGATGTCGCTCCAGCCGATCGCCTCGGACTGGACGATCTCGCCGCTTCGCGACGTGAGGGTCACGACGCCCGCCAGCTCGCCACGGTCTACGAACGCCTGGAGCGCGGGTCCGATCGCGGCAAGCTTGTCGGGGTCGAGCCCCTGGGCGCGGCGGACGGCATTGCGGGTCATCAAACGGGGCGCTCCGGCCGGGCACAGGTCAGTGTCGGGTGTTCAAGACGCGCCGGCCGCACCGCGGGGATTGTCCCCGCGGCCGCCGGCGCCGCGGCCTGATCAGAAGGTCTTCCGCAGGCCGAGCGCCACATAGCGCCCGATCGGGTTGTAGTTGCCGCCGATGCCGTCGGTCGCCGGGAAGAACGGCGGGGTCTTGTCGAACAGGTCGTTGACCTGCAGGGCCAGCTCCGTGCCTTCCGTCAGGCCGGCGTTCGGCAGGGTCCAGGCAAGACGAAGATCGACCGTCGTGTACGGATCGGCCTCGTACGTGCTCGTCCCCGTCGGGGTGGCGAAGGCGTTCGTGACGCCATCCCGGTAGTTGACGAAGCCTACGAAGCTGACCGGGCCGGCCGTAAGCCCCCCCGTCGCCCGAAGCGTCATTTGAGGGACGCCCAGCTTCAGGGCGTCCGACACGGGCGCCGTGGGCGAAAGCTGGGTGTCGAACTTGAAGATGTAGTTGCCCGCCAGGCCTCCGTACACGACGCCGAAGCTAGTCGAGCGCCGGTAGCTGACGTCGAAGTCCAGGCCGTTGGTCTTGCGGACGCCGAAATTGCCGCGGCGCAGGTCCAGCACGTTGCCGATCACGGGCAAGGGCGTCGGCAAGGTGACTGGCACCGCGATCGACAGCAGGCTGGCCAGCTGGGTCGCGGAAGGATTGCGATAGACGACCGACGCGAAGGTCGGGTCCGTGAACACCAGGCTCGTCGGCGGCGTGCCGATCACGTCGGTGAAGTTGATGTCGTAGAAGGTCGCGCTGGCCCGGAAGCCCGGCAGGAAACGCGGCGTGAGGTCGACGCCGAACGAATAGGTCCTGGCCTGTTCCGGCTGGAGGTCGCGATTGCCCCCGAGCAGGTAGACCGTGTTGACCTGCGCGGCGCCGCGCGTCGGGTCGCGAGCGGCCACGGCCGCGGTCGCGGCGTCCAGGTAGTACGAACCGACGGTCGCGCCCACGTCGCGCAGGCCGGGCGCCCTGAACGACTGGCCGTAGGTGCCGCGAAGGGTGACGCCCTCCACCGGATCCCAGTTGAGCCCGACCTTGGGATTGGTCGTCGTTCCGAAGTCGCTGTAGTCGTCGTGGCGAGCCGACAGCGACAGCGACAGGCGATGCATGAAGCGCGCCTCGTTGCCGGCGCCGAAGATCGGCACGAACAGTTCGCCGTAGACGGACTTGATGTTGCGCCCCAGGTTTTCGGGAACGGGAGTCGTTCCGACGACGCCGCGCTGGGCGAACGTCTCGCGCCGATACTCGGCGCCGGCCGCGATCTTCAGGTCCCCGCCCGGAAGGGTCAGCAACGGCCCGTCGATCTTGACCGCGGCGAGCTTGGTGCGCTGCTTGATGGTGACGCTGGTCGCGTAGTCGGTGATGCCCGTGACGACCGACGGCGAGGTGCCCTGGCCGAACGGATCCAGAGCCGTGGCGAGGGTGGTCCCGGCCGCCGCCGCCGCGAGCGCCACGGGATTGATCATGGGCTGGAAGGCGACATGCTCGGCCGCGTCATAGGTGCCGTAGACGCTCAGGCTGAAATCGCGCGGCAGCCGCACATCGGCGCCGGCGGACGAGTTGGCGGCCTTCACGTGGTAGGTCTGTTCGAAATGGTCCGCGCCGACCAGATTGTCGGGACGGAAGAAGACGGTCTCGAACGTCGCGCCGCTGCCTGGCGGCGCCTTGAAGAACGGATTGAAGGCGGTGAGCAGCACCGCCTGGGCGGGGATCGCCGCCTGGACCGTGTCCTTGCGGTCCGAGTAGAGCACGTCGCCCCAGAGCGTCACGCGGTCGCCGACCTCCTGCCGGGCGCTCAGGAAGCCGCTGTGCAGGCGCGAGGCCGGGACGAGATCGACCGGGGCTCCGAGGTCGCAATAGTTGGTCGTGTTCGGCGCCAGGGCGGGCGCCGCATAGACCGTGGCGCCGACGACCACGTTGGGCGAGGCGCAGCTGGTTCCCCGGGTGTCGACCCCGCCGTACGGCCGGAAGTCCACGGTGCGATAGTCGCGGTCGCCGCCCATGACATTGCCGTTTTCCGAATACTGGTAGGCGGCCAGGATCGATCCGCCGGTCCACTCGCGGCCGGCCAGGGCGCTGGCGCTGAACGTGTGATAGTCGTCGGCCACGCCGTAGCGCGCGGCCATCTCGAGGCCGGAATAGCGCTTCCGGGTGATGAAGTTCACGACGCCGGCGATGGCGTCCGAACCGTAGATCGCCGAGGCGCCGTCCGCGACGATCTCGACGCGTTCGATCGCCAGGTCCGGAACGAACGGGAAGTCGGGGTTCGTCTCGTTGGCGCCCCCGGCGACGACCCGGTGGCCGTTCAGAAGCGGCAGGGTCGCGGCGGCCGGCAGGCTGCGCAGTCCGGGCGCGAACGCCCCGGCTCCGCCGTTGGCGGCGCGCGGCGCGGTGTTGAAGCTGTTCAGTTGCGGCACGGTGGCCAGCAGATCGGGCGTCGTGGCCGCGCCGATGGCCTTGATCTCCTCGCGCGAGACGCTGATCAGGTTCGAGCCGATCGGGGGAACCCCTCGGATGCTCGATCCCGTGACGATCAGCTCTTCGAGCACGTTGTCCGAGGCTTCGGTCGCCGACCCGGCCGGCGGGTTCGCCGTCTGGGCCACGCCGTGTCCGGCCACGAAAAGCATAGCGACGAGCGACGTACCGGACAGCGCGACCTGCCGCGCAGTTTTCCAGGCTTTAGCCATTTCGAACCCTCCCCATTTGTTTTTTGCTTGTCCAAATCGGTACCCAGGGAGGAGCGATCCGTCAAGTTCATTCATTTAGCACTAAATGAAATATCTGCACGCGGTCGCTTGACCGGATGAGTCCGCCGCCCCATCGTCCCCCGACGATTGAGTGGATGGCGTCTTCTCCGGACGCGTACGATTTGGAAGGCCGCAGGTTATGGCAGCAGCGTCGAAACCCGAGGGGCGCCGCACGCGCGCCGAACAGCGGGCTACGACCGTCAAGACGATCCTCGACACCAGCGAGGATCTCTTCGCCCAGCTCGGCTATTTCGGGGTCACCATCAAGGACGTCGCCGACCGGATGGGCATCCATCCGGCGCTGATCCACTACTACTTCGACGGCAAGAAGGCGCTGTTCGACGCTGTCTTCGAACGCCGGGTGGAGTACGCGGTCACCACGCGGACGGCCGGCCTGGACGCGTACGCAGCCGAAGCGGGGGGCCACCCCACCGTCGAGGGCGCGTTGCGCTGCTATTACGACCAGGCGTTCGACGTCTACATCAACGGCGACGAGGGCTGGCGCAACTTCGGCCGGATCTTCTCGCAGGTGAACAACGCGCCCGGCTACGGCGCGGAGAAGATGGACACCTATTTCGATCCCCTGGTGCTGCGGTTGATCGACCTTCTGCAGCAGGCCTTGCCCGACGCGCAGGCCGAGGATCTTTTCTGGAGCTTCCAGTTCACCTCGGGCGCCTATTCGCTGATCCTGTCACGGACCGGCCGCATCGACCGCCTGTCGGGCGGCCTGTGCGCGTCCGACGACTTCGAGGCGGTCCGCGAGCGGTTCGTGACCTTCATGGCCGGCGGGTTCGACGCCCTCTACAGGCACAGGAAGTCGAAGGCGGACTGAGCCAGCCCGCCTCGACCCCGGGTCACGACGGGACAAGACCGTCCGCCGCGACGACCAGTCGCGCGTCGCGAAGCGCGGCCCGGCGCACCTTGCCGGCCTCGTCCCGCAACGGCTCGCTGGTGAACTCGACGCTCTTGGGCAGCTTGAACCGAGCCAGGCGATCGGCGACGAACTCGAGAAGCTCGGCCTCTTCCAGTCCCTCCCCCTCGACCGGCTGCACGATCGCATGGACGCGCGCGCCCCATTCCTCGTCCGGCAGCCCGATCACCGCGCTGGTCCGGACGGCCGGATGGGCGTCGATCGCCGCCTCGACCTCGGCCGGATAGATGTTCGCGCCGCCCGAGATGATCAGGTCGTTGCGGCGGTCGGAAAGATAGAGATAGCCCTCCTCGTCCACCCGCCCCAGGTCGCCCGGCGACTCCCATTCGCCGACGCGTCGCGGCGTACTGCCCAGATAGTGGTAGGTCGATCCCGCGCCGCCCCGCGGACGGAAATAGACCTCGCCGACCTCGCCGACCGGGCGCTCCTGCCCCGCCTCGTCGAGGATCTTCAGCTCATAGCCCTCGCGGACGCGCCCCACCGAACCGCGGTGGGCCAGCCAGTCCGTGCCCGAGATCATCGTCGATCCGGTCGCCTCGGTCGTGCCGTAGTATTCCCAGACCCGCTCGCTCCCCAACCAGCCGATCCACGCCACCTTGAGCCAGGCGGGGCAAGGAGCCGCCATGTGCAGCATCATGCGCAGGCTGGGCAGGGTGAAGCGCGCGAGCGTGTCGGGCTCCAGGCGCCAGATGCGGTGCATCATCGTGGGCACCATGGTCACCCAGGTCACCTGGTGAGCCTCGATCAGTTCGAGCGCGCGAAGCGCATCGAACTTGCCCATCTCGACGATCGTGGCGCCGACGAACAGGCCCATGTGGATGCAGTGGAACGGGGCGTTGTGATAGAGCGGCCCGGGGTTGAGGATCACGTCGCCGGGCTGCTGGCCCAGAAAGCCCTCCTGCGGGTTCCACCGCGCCGGCATGGCGTCGACGATCACCTTCGGCCGCCCGGTGGAGCCGCCGCTGGTCATCGCCTTCCAATGCGGCGAGACGGCTTCCGGCAGCGCATCGGCCGAATATCCGTCGAGCGCGCTCCGGTCGCCGGTGACGACGGGCACGCCGGCCCCGGGCGGGACGCCGACGAACAGCTTGGGGCGAACGATGTCGAGGATCGCCTCCATCTCGGGGCGCGGGAGCTTGGCGGCGACGATGTTCGGGATCGCGCCCAGCTTCCAGAGCGCGAAGGTGGTCTCGTAGAATTCCAGGCCGTTGGGCAGCGCGACCGTGACGAAGTCGCCCTGGCCCACGCCATGCGCCGCCATCATCCGGGCCCGCCGGTTCGCGCGCGCGTCCAGCTCGTCATAGCCGACGCGGACATCGTCCACGATCAGCGCCGTCCGGCCGGGGGATCGACGGGCGTGGTGGGTGAGAATGGAGCTTAGTGCGACACCATCGTTCGACATGGCGGTAACGCCTCCCTGGCGGCCCTCCCCTCGACGTCTTCTGTGGCGCGTCCGAGCTGGGCGGTGATCATAGAACCGCCTCTCATTAATTTAGCAGTGAATGAATGAAAAGAGGATTCGTTCGAGAACGCCGGCCAGGCCAGCCTCAGGCCGCGAACGGGAACGGCGACAGGGCCTTGCTGTTCTCCTCGACCAGCAGGGTGCGGTTGATCGGCGCGGCGGCCCGTTGCGGACAGGCCGGCCGCTCGCAGATCCGGCAGGACGGCCCGATCTCGACCGCCACGGGCGCGGCGATGTCCAGACCCCGGGCGTAGACCAGCTTGCCGGCGTGCTTGAGCTCGCAGCCCAGCCCGATCACCAGTTCGTCCTCCAGCCCCGCCTGCAGTCCCGACACCCGCCGCACGGTGCGCGACAGGGTGAAGTAGCGCTCGCGATCGGGCGTCTCGATCACCTGGGTGATGATCCGGCCGGGGGTCTTGAAGCTGTCGTGGACGTTCCAGCGCGGACAGGCGCCGCCGAAGCGCGAGAACGGGAATGGCCCGGCCGCGAAGCGCTTGGAGATGTTCCCCGCCGCGTCCAGCCGCATCATGAAGAACGGCACGCCGCGCGACCCTGGCCGGCTGAGCGTGGTCAGGCGCTGGGCGGCCTGCTCGTAGCTGATCCCGAACCGCGAACGCACCCGCTCGATGTCGTAGCCGCTGGCCTCCATGGCCGCGAGGAAGGGCTCGTAGGGCGTCATGATCGCCGCGGCCAGGTAGTTGTCGAGGAAGACCTTGAGCAACTGGCGCGTGGCGCGGTCGGGGGCCTGGAAGCGGTCGGTCAGGGCCGACAGCGTCTCGCCCGTCTCCATCAGGCCCAGCTGGTAGCACATGGCGAAGATGCGGCTGGCCGGGGCCAGGGTCTCCGACAGCATCAGCCGCTTGCGGTGATGGTCGTAGCGCCGCAGCGAGTCGGCCATCACCTCGACCGGCATGACCCGGGTCTGGATCCCGAAACGCTCGAGCAGCCGCGCCCGGACGGCCGGACCCAGGTCCTGGGGATCGGCCTTCATCGCCGCGACGATCGCCTCGGCGGCCGTCTCCAGTTCGGCGAAGTGGTTGCGCTGCGAGCCGACGAGGTCGCGCACCCAGTCTGTCGGCGAACTGGACGACACCGGCGCGGCGCCGTCCGGCCGTTCGAAGGCACCCAGGTCGATCAGGCGGCCGCGATCCAGATAGGCGCGATAGAGCCGCGCCATGGCCTCGGCCATGCCCGGCGACAGCTCGGCGACCTCGGCGGCCTCGTGCCGGCTGACGCCCAGGTCGGCGAACATCTTGTCGGCCAGCACCTCGTCCAGCCCCGCGCCGCCGCCCGGATCGTCGGCCGACAGGCTGCGCAGGTCCAAGTCGTAGGCGTCGGCCAGGCGCAGCAGGATCTGGGCGGTGACCGGCCGCTGGTTGCGCTCCAGCAGGTTCAGATAGCTGGCCGAGACGCCCAGGTTCTCGGCCATGCGGCTCTGGGTGACGCCCAGGTCGCGCCGCAGCCGCTTGAGCCGGCCGCCGAGAAACAGCTTCTTGTCATGGGTCGCCATTCGGTCACGTTGTCACAACTTTACAGAAAATACAAAGTCGGTTTGTGACAAATTGCCTTCAATAGGTTCGACGCGCCGACCGCCGCGACGCTAGCTCCCCTCACGAACTTTCCGCCCGGCCAACCGATGGCCGGACCGACGATAGGACCCGAAGAGCCATGACGCTGCGCAAGACCTACGCCGAACACCGCCAGATCCTGCTGGCCCGCTATCCCGACGGCGTCACGCCGGGCGGCGTCGCGGTCGACGACATCATCCAGCTGAAGCTGCAGAACACCTTCTCGACCCACCTGGACATCGCCCGCGAAATGGCCGGCGTCATGCGCGCCGACATGGCCGCCTACGACGCCGACAGCGGCAAGTTCACCCAGTCGCTGGGCTGCTGGTCGGGCTTCCACGCCCAGCAGATGATCAAGTCGGTCAAGCGCCTGCGCGGCACGACCAAGGGCGCCTATGTCTACCTGTCCGGCTGGATGGTGGCGGGCCTGCGCAACCGCTTCGGCCACCTGCCCGACCAGTCGATGCACGAGAAGACCTCGGTCGTCGACTTGATCGAGGAGATCTACGTCTCGCTGCGCCAGGCCGACGAGGTCGCGATCAACGACCTGTTCAAGGTGCTGAAAACCGCGCGCGATGCCGGCGACAAGGCGGCCGAAAAGGCGGCGATCGCGGCCATCGACGGCTTCGAGACCCACGTCGTCCCGATCATCGCCGACATCGACGCCGGCTTCGGCAACGAGAACGCCACCTACCTGCTGGCCAAGGAGATGATCAAGGCCGGCGCCTGCTGCCTGCAGATCGAGAACCAGGTCTCGGACGCCAAGCAGTGCGGCCACCAGGACGGCAAGGTCACCGTGCCGCGCGAGGACTTCATCGAGAAGCTGCGCGCCTGCCGCCTGGCCTTCGAGGAACTGGGCGTCGACGAGGGCGTGATCGTCGCCCGCACCGACAGCCTGGGCGCGGGCCTGACCCAGAAGGTGCCCGTCAGCCAGGAGCCGGGCGACCTGGCCAGCGACTACATCAAGTGGCTGAAGACAGAGGCCATCACCCCCGACAACCCGATCCTGCCGGGCGAGCTGGCGCTGTACCGCGACGGCCAGTTCGAAAAGCCCGTGCGCATGCCCAACGGTCTGTTCGCCTTCCAGGACGGCACCGGTCGGGCCCGCGTCATCGAGGACTGCATCGCCTCGCTGACCCAGGGCGGCGCCGACCTGCTGTGGATCGAGACCGACACCCCGAACGTCGACGAGATCGCCTCGATGGTCTCGGAGATCCGCAAGGTCGTTCCGAACGCCAAGCTGACCTACAACAACTCGCCGTCGTTCAACTGGACCCTGAACCTGCGCCGCCAGGTCCGCGACCAGTGGATCGCCGAGGGCAAAATCCACAAGGACAGCTATCCCGAAGGAGCGGCCCTGATGTCGGCCGAGTTCGACGCCAGCGACCTGGGCCGCGAGACCGACGAGCGCCTGGCCCGCTTCCAGGTCGACATCTCGGCCCGGGCCGGGGTGTTCCACAACCTGATCACCCTGCCGACCTTCCACCTGACGGCCAAGAGCATGGACGAGCTGTCGCGCGGCTACTTCGGCGACGACCGGATGAAGGCCTACGTCAATTCGGTGCAGCGCGAGGAGATCCGCCGCGGCGTCTCGGCGGTGAAGCACCAGCACGAGGTCGGTTCGGACCTGGGCGACACCTTCAAGGAGATGGTCGCCGGCGAGCGCGCCCTGAAGGCCGGCGGCCACGCCAACACCATGAACCAGTTCGCCGCCGAATAGAGCCGGCGATCCCCCGCGCCCTCCTCTCACCCCGTGGAGGGGGGCGCACCCCGCCAACCGATCGAGGATTCAGACCATGTCCGCCACGCAATTCGCTCCCGCCGCCATGCCGAACTCCACCGACCAGCAACGGGCGGTCGATCGGGTGGCCGAGGCCGCCCACCGCCTGAACGAAGCCGTGCAACGGGCCATCGCGGCTGGCTATTCGGTCGAACTGGTGCGCACCTCGCGCCACCACGACGGCGCGGGCAACTGGGGCGACCAGATCGTCCCGACCGTTCGTCCCAATGGCGCCGCCAAGAGCGCCTGAGCTAGAACCCCTAAGTCGACACGCCGTTACAGAACCCCAGGATCCGCCATGCCCCTCGACGTCGCCGCCAACATCCAGGTCACCGGTCCGATCGAAGGCCGCGCCGTAGAGGTGCTGACGCCCGAGGCCCTGGCCTTCGTGGCCGATCTTCACCGCCGGTTCGACGCCCGTCGGCGCGAGCTGCTGGCGGCGCGGGTCGCCCGCCAGGCCCGCTTCGACGCCGGCGAGCTGCCCGACTTCCTGCCCGACACCGCCGACATCCGCGAGAACGACTGGACGGTCGCGCCGATCCCGGCCGACCTGCGGGACCGTCGGGTCGAGATCACCGGTCCGGTCGACCGGAAGATGATCATCAACGCCCTCAACTGCGGGGCCAAGGTGTTCATGGCCGACTTCGAGGACGCCACCTCCCCCACCTGGTCCAACGTGATCGAGGGCCAGATCAATCTGAAGGACCGCTGGGCCGGCGACCTGACCCATGCGGACCCAAAGTCCGGCAAGAGCTACGCGCTGGGAGCCAACCCGGCCGTCCTGAAAATCCGCCCCCGTGGCTGGCATCTGCCTGAACAGCACATGGAAGTGGATGGCCTGCCCGTCAGCGGGGCCTTGTTCGACTTCGGCCTGTACTTCTTCCACAACGCCAAGGCGACGTTGGAGCAAGGCTCGGGCCCCTACTTCTACCTGCCCAAGCTGGAGAGCCACCTGGAGGCGCGCCTCTGGAACGAGGTGTTCGTCCATGCCCAGGCCGCGCTCGGCATTCCGAACGGTGCGATCAAGGCCACGGTGCTGATCGAGACCATCCCGGCGGCCTTCGAGATGGACGAGATCATCTTCGAACTGCGCGACCACATGGCGGGCCTGAACTGCGGCCGCTGGGACTACATCTTCTCGTTCATCAAGCGCCTGGGCCGTCGCGCCGAATTCCTCACCCCGGACCGCTCGGCCATGGTCATGGGCAAGGCCTTCCTGGGCGCCTATTCGTTGAAGCTGATCCAGACCTGCCACCGGCGCGGTGCCTTCGCCATGGGCGGCATGGCCGCCCAGATTCCTATCAAGGGCGACGAGGCCGCCAACGAGGCCGCCTTCGCCAAGGTGCGGGTCGACAAGGAGCGCGAGGCCGGGGCCGGCCACGACGGCACCTGGGTCGCCCACCCCGACCTGGTGCCCGTCGCCATGGAGGTTTTCGACCGCCTGATGCCGACGCCCAACCAGCTGGACAAGCGCCTGGCCGACCTGGTCATCACCCAGCCGCAGATGCTGGAGCTGCACGACGGCGGCCGCACCGAAGCCGGCGTGCGCGAGAACATCCGGGTGGGCGTGCGCTACACCCAGGCCTGGATCGAGGGCCGGGGCGCGGTGCCGCTCTACAACCTGATGGAAGACGCGGCGACGGCCGAGATCTGCCGCACCCAGCTGTGGCAGTGGATCCGCCTGGGCGCCGACCTGGTCGACGGTCGTCAGATGACGTCGCAGCTGTTCGTCAGCCTTCTGACCGAGGAGATGGGCGACCTGCGCCGCGACTTCCCCTCGCCTCGCCTGGAGGACGCCGCCCTGCTGTTCTCGCGGATGATCCTGTCCGACACGCTGGAAGAGTTCCTGACCCTGCCGGCGTACGAGCTGATCGCCTAGCCGCGCGGCGTCATTGCGCGGGAACGGCGGCCAGGGCCCGCACCGCGGCGATCACCGGCTCGGCCTCGGTCCGGACCAGCCAGTCGGGGCTGACGTCGGCGAACTTCACGCGCTGATCGCGGCCGATCACCACCACGGTCGGCTGGGGCAGTTCCCAGGTCCCGGTCCCCGTGGTGTCGCCGATCGAGCCGCCCCGCGCCCGCTGCGCGGCCTGGCTGGCCTCGTCGGCGGTGTAGAGGATCCCGAACCGGCGGCCGAGCGCGTTGTCGGTGTCAGAGGCCACCTTGAACGACAGGTCGTGGCGCGTGCGGATCTCGCCCAGCCGTTCGGGGATCTGCGGACTGACGGCGACCAGCGGCACGCCCAGGGCCTTCAACGTCGGCTGCAGCGCGCGCTCGTAGTAGGGCAGAGCGATGTTGCAGGCCGGGCAGCCGGCAAAGCGGAAGAACACCAGCACGGCGGGCCCCTTGGCGGTCAGGCCCTTCAGGGTCAGCTCGCCGCCCTCGACGTCCTTCAGGACGAAGGGCTCGACTACGTCGCCGACCTTGATCCAGCTGGCCGGATCGGCGGTCTCGACCAGGGTCGCGCGCTGATCGACATTGATCTTCAGGGCGGCCGGATCCCAGCTCCGAACGCGCTCGGCGTGCAGGTCGGCCAGCAGCTTGGCCAGGCTCTCTTGGCTCATCGGGCAGTCTCCTCGGCTTGAAGGGTCTTGTGGGCGGCGATCTGCATCGCCTGCAGGCGGGCGCGCTCGAAGATCGAGCCCATGCGCCAGTGCTGGTTGGTGTGGGTCGCCGCGTGCTCACCCCAGCCGGAGTCCCGGCGGAAGGTGCCCAGTTGGCCCGAGGCCAGCGCCTGTTCGGCGGTGATCCCGACCGGCGCCTCGCAGTCGGGCCAGACGAACAGGGCGTCGGCGGCGCAATGCAGTTCGCACAACAAGCAGGTCTGGCAGTCGGCCTGGCGGGCGATCACCGCCTTGCCGCCGGGGCCGATCTCCAGCACGTCGCTGGGACAGGCGTCGACGCAGGTCCCGCAACCGCTGCAGCGCTCGTCGATGACGACCTCGATCATCAGGCCACCTCCGCCTGGGCGGGCGCGGCCTCGAACGCGGTCCGGACACCGTCCAGCCCACTCGCGCGCTGGCGCGACGCGAAGCGCGGATCCAGGCCGGTCGCGTCTTCGCGGCGATGCATGCCCCGGCTCTCGCGCCGGGCCAGGGCCGAGGCCTTGCTCCAGCGGCCGGCGGCGACCAGGGCGGCGGCCTCCCGCGTTCGCAGGGCCGCCCTGCCCTCGCCTCGCGCATGGGCGGCGAGCTCAGCCCAGGCGCCGTCCAGCCGCTCGATCGAAGCGGCCAGGGCCGGACCGCGCCGGAAGATGTTGCGTTCGTAGTCGTTGAGTTCGTCGCGCACGGCCTGGACCGCGGCGCGCAGGTCGACGGGACGCTCGGCGCGGCTTGGCCGCAAGCCAGCACGGCCCGCGGCCACGACCAGGGCGTCCGCCCTGGCGCCCTGCCTCAGCGCAAGCCGCGCGGCGCCGGCGCCGGCCCACTGGCCTGACGACAGCGCCCAGGATGAGTTGACCGCCCCGCCGCCCGAGATCGCGCCGGTGACCAGTTCCCGGCTGGCCGCGTCGCCGGCCGCGAACAGGCCGGGGACCTGGGTCTGGCAAGCCTCGTCGACCACCCGCAGGCCGCCGATCCCGCGCACCGTGCCTTCGGCGTGCAGCGTCACCTCGAAGCGGTCGCGATAAGGATCGATCCCTCTACGGTCGAACGGCAGGACGAAGTTGGGCTGCACCTGCGGCATGACCCGCTGGATGTCTTCGGGCACGCGATCCAGGCGGCAGAACAGCGGCCCGGCCATCAGGGCCCGCGCCAGATGCGGGGTGACATCCGGCCCGTTGGGAATGTCCAGCTCGCGGTCGTCGGCGTCGAACCAGCGGGCGAAGCTGTAGGCCATCGAGCGGGCCATGTTCGTGCCGGCCATGGCGGCGGTGTAGTAGTTGGTGAACTCCATGCCCGACAGGTCCGCCCCGGCCTCGACGCCCATCAGCAGGCCGTCGCCGGTGTTGGTGGCCGAGCCCAGCAGCCGCGAGGCGAAGGCGCAGCCGCCGGTGGCCAGCACCACCGCCCCGGCCCGGATCGTCCAAGGTTGTTCGCCGCGCAGGGCCAAGCCCGCCGCCCCGGCGATCGATCCATCGCCATGGCGCAGCAGTTCCAGGGACGGGTGGTGATCGAGAATGCGCACGCCCTGGTCCAGCGTCAGGTTCCGCATCGCCCGCATGTATTCCGGTCCGCGCAGGCCGCGATAGAAGGGCCGCCCCTGGTCGTCGGTCGAGAAGTCGTAATAGCCGCGCAGGGTCGGCAGGCTGGTCCAGGTCAGATCGAGGATGCGGCGCATCCAGTCCGGCTCGCCCAGGCCCAGGGATCGCTTCAGCCGGTCGGCCACCGCCCCTTCGCGACCTTCGGGCGGAACCCACCAGTGACCCGGCCCCGCCGTGGCGGTCACGCCGCTGGTCCCGCAATGGCCCTTGTCGGCCAGAACCACGTCCGCGCCTTCACGGGCGGCGGCGATGGCGGCCCAGGTCCCGGCCAGCCCTCCGCCGATCACCAGCACGTCGGTGGACAAGGTCATGGTCACGGCGCGACCGTGGCGTTGAACGAGCGGTCGAAGGCGCCGGCCGGGTCGCGAGTCGAGGACACCGCCCCGGCCGCTCGGAAGCGGTCGAGCACGGCCGTCGCCTCGGCCACGGCCTTGTCGTCGATGGCGCTCGGAGCGATGCGATACTGCTGGACGGTGTAGAGCGCCACGTCCGGCTGCAAGCCCGTCTCCTTCGACAGCGCCGCCGCGAACTCCTTGGGATGCTCGCCCGCCCAGCGCCGCGCCTTGGCCAGGCGGCGCAGGAAGTCTTCGACCTGAGGCCGCTTGCCGGCGATCGCCGCCTCGCTGGCCGCCTCGAAGCCGTAGCCGCTGAGCCGCCCCGCGCCGTCGGCCAGGACCGTGGCGTCGTCGTGCAGCTTGGCCAGGGCGACATACGAGCCCCAGGTCACCCAGCCGTCGATCGCGCCGCTGGTGAAGGCCGCCTTGGCGTCGCCGGGATTGAGGAACACGACCTGGACGTCGGTCGGTTTCAGGCCCGCGTCCTCCAGCAGCCGCAGCAGCAGATAGTGGCCGATCGAGCCGCGTCCGGTGGCGATCTTCTTGCCGCGCAGGTCGGCCAGGGCGTGGATCGGCGAGCCCTTGCGCACCAGCAGGGCCGTCGAGGACCCGCCGCTCTTGCCTGCCTGCACCGCCTTGATCCTGGACCCGCTGGCGTAGGCGAACAGGAACGGCGCATCGCCCGCCTCGCCCAGGTCGACCGCCCCCGCCCCCACCGCCTCGAGCAGCGGCTGGGCGGCGGCGAACTCGCTCCACTCGATCTTGTAGGGAACGCCTTCCAGGGCGCCGGAGGCGATCAGCACCGCCTTGGTGCCGCCCTTCTGGCTGCCGACCTTGAGGACGGTCTGACCGTCCCCTCCCTTGGCCCCGCATCCGGCCAGCAGGACGGCGGCGGTCAGGACGGCGATGAGGCTGCGTCGTTGCATGGCGCCCTCCCTCAGAAGCGTTGGGTCAGGCGGGCGTAGTAGTAGCCGCCGGTGATGCCGTAGGGCGAGAACATGCCGAACTGGTTCAGGCCCGTGTCGGCGTTGATGATCCCGATCCTGTCTGGGTGCTCGTCGAACAGGTTGTTGGCCCCGATCGCCACGTTGGTCGTCGGCCGGACGTCCCAGGCGATGTCGAGATCGGTCACCCACTTGGCGCTGTAGGTCCGGTCCAGATTGGCCGACGTCCCGGCCTCGGTGTACTCGCCGTACCGCGTGGTCCGCAGGCTGGCCGTGACGGTGTCGCGGTTCCAGAGCGCGCCGAGGATCAGCTTCTTGCGCGGCGTGCCCACGGTCAGGTCGGCGATCTTCTGGCGGTCGAACAGCACCAGGTTCGGATTGACCGCCTTCAGCACCGCGGGCGTGTCGATCTGCTTGGTGATCTTGGTCTTGTTGAAGGCGTAGGCGGCGTTGAGGTTGAGGCGGCCGGCGTCGCCCAGATCGAAGGCGTATTCGGCGACCAGATCCACGCCCGTCGTCCGGGTCGAGACGGCGTTGGTGTAGTAGGTCGCCGCCAGGCCCGCCGGGAAGCGGGCCAGCAACGGCGCCAGCGCGGGCTGCGAGGCCAGTTGAGCGGCGCTGAGATCCAGGTTGCTGGTGTCGACGATGCGGTCGTCGATGTCGATCTGGTAGGCGTCCAGCGTGATCCGCAGGCGGCTGGTGGGCTCGGCGGTGATCCCGACGCTGTAGTTGGTCGAGGTCTCGGGCTTCAGCGGCGTCGCGCCCAGGGCCTGGGCTTCGGTGGAGTCGGCCCGCAGCACCTTGGTCGGGAAGGTCAGGTACTCGCCGGGGACGCAAGGCAGCCCCCGGAAGACATTGTTGGGCGCGGCGGCGCAGAGGCTGCCGTTGATGGTCGAGCTGGCGAACACCTGCTGGCCCAGGGACGGCGCACGGAAGCCGTTGCTGAGCGTGCCGCGCACGGCGTAGCCCGGCAGGAACTCCCAGCGGGTGGTCAGCTTGCCGCTGGTGGTGTCGCCGACGTCGCCGGTGTAGCGCTCGTGGCGGCCCGCCACGCCGACGTACCAGTTCTCGGTCAGGTTGGTCCCGACCTCGACATAGGCCGCATAGACGTTGCGACTGACCGAGCCGGCGTCTTCCGGAGCGGTGCCGGCATAGGAGGCCAGGCCCGGATTGGGTCGCAGCCCGGCGAACGGCTGGCCGGCCGGGATCACATAGTCGCCGACGATGTACGAAGCCTCGTCGCCCGGCTCGATCAGGAAGTGCTCGTAGCGCTGCTCCAGCCCCCACGACACCTGGACTGGCCGGGGCAGCACGCCCTCGAACTCGCGGGTGAAGTCGAAGTTCGTGGTCCACTGCTGGAACTGGTGGGTCGACAGGTGGAAGTAGGTCGGGCTGTCGGGACCCAGGGTGGCGTTGATGGTGTTCTGGCCGTCCAGCTGGGCGTGATCCTGGGCGAAGGTGGTCGACAGGTCCCAGTCCCAGCCCTTGGCCACGCCGCGCGCGCCGACCGTGGTCTGGAAGTCGAGCTCGAAGATCCGCCGCAGGGCGTTGAAGCCGTCGGGATAGACCTCCGGCAGCGAGTTGCGGTTCTGGGGGCGGCCCGCGGTCACGCCCGCCACCGGCGCCAGGTTGGGCAGGAAGCTGCCGGTGTTCTTCTTGGCCGAGCGATGGCTCAGCGTGCCGGTCGAATAGAGCGTCAGGTCGCGCCAGGGCAGTTCGGCGTTGTAGGACGAAGACAGGATGTCCTCCTCGCCCGGTCCGTAGCTCTGGCCCCAGAAGTAGCGGTCGGCCGTGGCGTCGCGCGGGTCAGGGGTCACGGTCGTGACGCCGCCGACGGTCGTCACGGTCGGCTGGTAGATGTACTGGGCGCGCGACGGGACCGCGCGCGAGGCGGCCTCGTTGTTCTTCCAGTTCAGGGCCAGCTGGACGAAACCGCCCTTGTCGCCCAGAGGCAGGCCGTAGTTCAGGGTGGCGCTGCGGGTGTCGCCGTCGCCCAGATAGTTCTGGCCGCCGGTGTAGCTGAACGAGCCGCCTTCGGCGTCCTGCTTCAGGATGATGTTCACCACTCCGGCGATGGCGTCCGAGCCGTACTGGGCCGAGGCGCCGTCTCGCAGCACCTCGATGCGCTCGATGGCCGAGGCCGGGATCAGGTCCAGGTCGACCGGCGCGCCGCCACGTCCCACTCGGGCCAGGTTGTTGATCAGCGCCGTGCCGTGCCGCCGCTTGCCGTTGACCAGGAACAGGGCCTGGTCGCCGTTCAGGCCGCGCATGGTGATGGCCCGCACCGTCCACGAGGTGCCGCCGCCGTTGATGCCCGGCAGGTTGAACGACGGGATCAGGGTGTTGAGCACCTCCTTCAGGCCCACCTTGCCGGTGGCCGTCAGCTGCTCGCTGGAGATCACGTCGACCGGGGCCGGGCTGTCGGCCACGGTGCGGCGCACGCCGCGAACGCCGGTGACGATCACGCCGTCCAGCGCGGTGGCGCCCTCGACGTCGGCGGGCGCGGCGTCGACGAGCGGCACGTCTACAAGCGTGTCGGCGGCTCGGGCCGGGGCGGCCAGGACCGCGACGGTCAGGATCGAGGCGCAGGCCAGCAGGCCGGTCCGCAAGGTCGTTTCAAGCGAAGGTCGGGCCAGCGCCCGGGTCGAGTAAGGCAAGAGTCTATCCCCCGCGCGGGGCCCGTGGCCGCCGCGTCGTGTTGTTGGTCTCGAAGGTGGAAGCGGCGCGCCGCCGGCCCCGCGGCGCGCCGGATTGTCAGGTGGAGCGGCGCTCGCGATACGGAATGTCGTCCGAGCCGATCAGCACGCGCTCCATCACGCGCGGGAAGTCGCCGTAGTCGCGGACGGCGTAGTGCAGGCCCGCGCGGTTGTCCCACAAGGCCACCGAGTTGGGCCGCCAGCGGAAGCGGGCGTGATGCTCAGGCTTCTTCACCTCGTCATAGAGGCGGGCCAGCAGCGCCTTGCTCTCCTCCGGCGCCAGGTCGACGAACCGGGGCTTGAGGCTGAAATTGATCCAGAAGATGTCTTCGCCGGTCTCCGGGTGGGTGCGGATGGCGGGATGGGCCACCAGCGGATAGCGCTCGCCGGAGCGGTTCAGGGCCGACTGGTAGTCGTGGATCACGTAGAGGTCGTCGACCGCCGCCTTCAGGTCGTCGGGCAGGCCGCGATAGATCGCGCCGCCGTCGGCCCAGATCGTGTCGCCGCCCACCTCGGGGATGTGCACGGCCTTCAGCACCGCGCCGAACGACGGGTTGATCCGCCAGCTGGTGTCGGTGTGCCAGTGGTTCTCGCGGATGTCGTATTCCTTGAACGCCTCGGCCGAAATCGGCTGGACCGCGCGGTGGGTCTCCACGCCGCCGGTCGGATGGGCGTAGACCTCGCCGAAGTTGGCCGCGAAGGCCAATTGCTGGTCGCGCGTGATGTCCTGGTCGCGGAAGAACAGCACCTTGCGCTCCAGCAGCAGGGCCTTGAGCGCGTCGCGCTGCGACCGGTCGAGCGGCTGGCGCAGATCGACGCCGCTGACTTCCGAGCCGATGGTCGGGTTCAGATGGACCGTGCTCAGTCCCGCCTTTTCGCGAATGCCGGTGATGGTGGCGCTCATGGGCCTCTCCTCGCCTGATGGGTTCGACACGGCGTTCGACGCCGCGACCATCGGCACCATGAGCAATCCAGAGAAGTCACGCGAGGTAGTATTCCTCCAAACATTCATAGAGATTTGTATATCTCCGACGCTCATATGCGTATTCATGGTACATAATCGTCAAATGACAACTCGACCTTACGAGCACTCATAAGGCCTATTTATCAAATTCCATTGTCGACGCCGATACTCGATGACAGTCATGCCGCCGAAGCATTACATCGGAGGTCGTCATGGCGACGCGCAGACAACTCAAGCTCGGCCACATGATCGAAGGCGCGGGGCGGACCTGGACCGACTGGCGCCATCCGGACGCCCAGCCCGGCGCCAGCACCGACTTCAAGTACTACAGCCGCGCCGCCAAGCTGGCCGAACAGGGCAAGTTCGACTTCCTGTTCATCGCCGACAGCCTGTCGATCAACGCCAAGTCCAGCCCGCACTACCTGAACCGCTTCGAGCCGATCACCATCCTGTCGGCCCTGGCGGCGGTGACCGAGCACATCGGCCTGGTGGCCACGCTCAGCGTCACCTATTCCGAACCGTTCAACGTGGCCCGCCAGTTCGCCTCGCTGGACCACATCAGCGGCGGCCGCGCCGGCTGGAACGTGGTCACCTCGTGGCTCGAGGGCTCGGCCGAGAACTTCGGCAAGGCCGAGCACCTGGCGCACGACACCCGCTATCGCCTGGCGGCCGAATATCTCGACGTCGTCCAGGGCCTCTGGGACAGCTGGGAAGACGACGCCCTGGTCCACGACAAGACCAGCGGCGTGTTCTTCGATCCCGACAAGCTCAATGCCCTGGGCCACAAGGGCGAGTTCCTGTCGGTGAAGGGCCCGTTGAACATCGCCCGCTCGCCGCAGGGCCAGCCAGTGATCTTCCAGGCCGGGGCCTCGGAGGACGGCCGCAACCTGGCCGCCAAGCGCGCCGACGCGATCTTCGTGGGTCATGGCGGGATCGAAGACGCCCGCGCCTACTACGCCGACGTCAAGGCGCGGGCCGCCGGCTTCGGTCGCAACCCGGACGACCTGTTCATCCTGCCCGCCGCCGCCCCGATCATCGGTTCGACCGAGGCCGAGGCCGAAGCGCGCTGGCAGGAGCGCGCGGAGCTGGTGTCGATCGAGTCGGCCCTGGCGATGCTGGGACGCGGCTTCAACGACCACGACTTCACCGTCTACGACCTCGACGCCCGCTTCCCCGACGTGTTCAGCCGCGGGATCAACAGCTCGCAGTCGGCGACCCTGAAGATCGCCCAGGCCGTCGAGGAAGAGAACCTGACCCTGCGCCAGGTGGCCCTGCGCTTCGCCACCCCGCGCGGCGACCTCGTGGGCACGCCCGAGCAGATCGCCGACAAGTTCCAGCTGTGGCTGGACAGCCGGGCCTCGGACGGCTTCGTGATCGGCGAGTCCCTGCCCGGTCAGTTCCAGCTGCTGGTCGAGGAAGTGGTCCCGTTGCTGCAGAAGCGCGGGATCTTCCGCGACGACTACGAAGGTTCGACGTTCCGCCAGAGCTTGGGGCTCGACGTCCCGGTCAACCGGTTCACCCGCCAGAAGACGAGCCGAGCGGTCGCGTGATGACAAGCGGCCCGTCACAGCTCCAGCGCCGCCTGGTGGATCAGCTCCGAGAGCTTGGCGATCGACGGGTGCGGCGACGGGCCGACGCGGCGCACATAGGCGACCTGGGGCATGGCCGGCAGGCCCGTCTCGATCGGCGCGGCCTGGGGCCGGAACAGCGCGGTGCGGCAGGTGACCGCCAGCCCCGCCTCGACCGCCGCCCGCAGGGCCGAGAGGCTGGGCGTTTCGAGGGCGACCCGGTACGGCCGCCCCTCGCGCTCCAGGGCCGCCAGGGCCGCGTCCCGGAACCGGCAGGGCGGGGCCAGGATGGCCAGCGGCAGGACGTGCGCCCGCGTCAGGTCCGGATCGCCGTGCCAGACCATGGGCGCCACCCGGGCCGCGTGCGGATCGTCGGCCGCGCCCATGCACAGCACCACGTCCAGCCGGTCGCCGTTCAGCAGGTCCAGCAGCTCCGGCGAGCCGGCCACCCGCACCTCCAGCTGGACGTCCGGATTGAGCTGGCTGAACCGGGCCAGCACGCCCGACAGCAGCGTCTCGGCGAAGTCCTGGACCAGTCCCACCCGCACTGGCCCGACCAGGGCGTCGCCGGTCAGGGCCACCACCGCCCGGTCGTTCAGCGCCAGGATCTCGCGCGCCAGGGCCAGCAGGGTCCGACCGGCCGGCGTCAGGGTCAGGCGACGGCCGTCGCGGTGGAACACCGGCGTCAGCACGGTCTCCTCCAGCCGCTTCATCTGCAGGCTGAGCGCCGACTGGGTGACGAACACCCGCTCGGTGGCCTTCAGCATCGATCCGGAGTCGACGATGGCCACGAAGCTTCGCAGCAGTTCGGTCGGCAGATTGGTGGCCATGGCGCACGTCCATAAGAAAGTCTGATATGCCCCCTCAGGATAAGTCTATTGATCCAGTAGGGTTTCAACGCCTTTCTCTGTGGAGCATTGGCGTTCGCGCCGCAACGGTTCACGGGACGACGCACCCTCATGTCTTTGGCGATCACCCTTAGAAATTCTCAAGCCCGGTCGTGGCGCTGGCCGCGGCTGTCGCACGCCCGCTGGCTGTCGCCCGTGGCGCTGCTGCTGCTGTGGGAAGCCGGCTCGCGGGCGGGTCTGATCCCCGACAGGGTGCTGGCCGCGCCCTCGGCCGTGGCCGAGACCTTCTGGGCGCTGACCGTCTCCGGAGAGCTGCCGTCCAACCTGCTGGTGTCGCTGGGTCGCGCCGCCGCCGGCCTGGCGATCGCCCTGACGGTGGCCGTGACCCTGGGCCTGGTATCGGGCCTGTCGCGCTGGGGCGAGACCCTGGTCGACCCGCTGATGCAGATCAAGCGCACGATCCCGTCGCTGGCCCTCACGCCGCTGTTCATCGTCTGGTTCGGCATCGGCGAGACGCCGAAGATCACCCTGATCGCGGTGGCGGCGACCTTCCCGCTGTACCTGAACCTGTTCGCCGGCATCCGGGGCGTAGACGTGCGCCTGGTCGAGGCCGCGCGCAGCTTCGGCCTGTCCCGCTGGGCGCTGGTGCGCGAAGTGATCCTGCCCGGCGCTCTGCCCTCGTTCTTCGTCGGCCTGCGCTACGCCCTGGGCATCAGCCTGCTGATCCTGGTGGTCGCCGAGCAGATCAACGCCCAGGCCGGCCTGGGTCACCTGATCAACAACGCCCGCGACTTCATGCGCACCGACATCATCGTCGTCTGCCTGCTCGTCTACGCCCTGCTCGGCCTCGCCGCCGACGCCCTCGTCCGCACGCTGGAGCGCAAGGCGCTGGCGTGGCGCCCCAGCCTCGTGGAGCAATGACCATGGCCCAACCCCGCATCCGCGCTGTTCCGGACACCGCGCCGGAAACCCCCACCGTACGGCTGAGCGGCTTCACCCGCCGGTTCGGCGACAACGTGGTCATCGATGGCCTGGACCTGACCATCGCGCCCGGCGAGTTCGTCGCCCTGCTGGGCGCCAGCGGCTCGGGCAAGACCACCCTGCTGCGCACCCTGGCGGGCCTGGACCCGATCGGCGGCCAGGACGTGACCACGCCCGCCGCCCGCGCCGTGGTGTTCCAGGACGCCCGCCTGCTGCCCTGGAAGAAGGTTTGGCGCAACGTCGCCCTGGGCCTCTCCGGCGGTGATGTCCGGAGCCGCGCCGAGGCCGCGCTGAAGGAGGTCGGGCTGGGCCACCGCCTCGACGCCTGGCCCTCCACCCTGTCCGGCGGCGAGGCCCAGCGCACCGCCCTGGCCCGCGCCCTGGTCCGCGAGCCGGCCCTGCTGCTGCTGGACGAGCCCTTCGCCGCGCTGGACGCCCTGACCCGGCTGAAGATGCATGACCTGGTGCTGTCGCTGTGGCGCGAGCACAAGCCCTCGGTGCTGCTGGTCACCCACGACGTCGACGAGGCCATCGCCCTGGCCGACCGCGTGCTGGTGCTGGACAAGGGCAAGATCGCCGTCGAGGAGCGGATCGCCCTGGAGCGCCCCCGCCAGCCCGACGCCCGCTTCCACGCCGTCCGTCGCCGACTGCTGAGCCGCCTGGGCGTCGAGGCTCCCGCCCCGCAGCCGACGCCGGCGCCCGCCCTGGTCGCCTTCCCGCACGGCGAGGTCGTTCTGTGAGCCGCGCGGTGATCCGATGAGCGCCCACCGCCCTACCCCCAGGCTTCACAAGCTGGCCGATTTCGTCGGCGCGCTTGGGAACCTGGTCGACCAGACGGATGACGAGAACCTGATCCTCGCCGAGGGCGGACGGCTGCTGGCCGGGCTGATCGCCCGCGACGACTGGTTGCCCGATGCCTACGCCCAGCCCGATCCGACCCGCTACCAGCAGCACCTGCTGCATTGCGACAGCCGCGAGCGGTTCAGCGTCGTCAGCTTCGTCTGGGGTCCGGGCCAGGCGACGCCGGTCCACGACCACACCGTCTGGGGCCTGGTCGGCGTGCTGCGCGGGGCCGAGCTGTCGCAGCGCTTCGCCCGGCGCGGCGAGGCCTTCGGCGCCGTAGGTCCCGTCCACCGGCTGGCGCGCGGCGAGGTCGAGGCGGTCTCGCCGACGGTCGGCGACGTGCACCAGGTGACCAACGCCTTCGACGACCGCGTCTCGATCAGCATCCACGTCTACGGCGCCAATATCGGCGCGGTGGAGCGCTCGACCTACGACGCCGCCGGCCGCCCCAAGCGGTTCGTCTCCGGCTACGCCAACACCACCCTGCCCAATCTTTGGGATCGCTCCAAACCCGTGCTGGCCGAGATTTCCGCATGACCCTGCTTACCGTCACGCCCCGCGAAGTCCGCCAGGACTGGATCGCCCGCCGCGAGATCGCCCTGCTGGACCTGCGCGAGGAAGACCCCTTCGCCCGCGCCCACCCGCTGTTCGCCTCGCAGCTGCCGCTCAGCCGGCTGGAGCTGGAAATCCTGGATCGGGTCCCGCGCAAGGACGCCAAGATCGTGCTGTACGACAACGGCGAGGGCCTGGTCTCGCCGGCCGGCAAACGCTTGGCGGCCCTGGGTTACACGCAAATCCGGGCGCTGGCGGGCGGGCTCCAGGCCTGGAAGGACGCCGGCTACGAGCTCTTCCAGGACGTCAATTCCTACAGCAAGGCGTTCGGCGAGCTGGTCGAGGCGCGGCGGCACACGCCTTCCCTACCCGCCCAGGAAGTCCAGGCGCGGATCGACGCCAAGGCCGACCAGGTGATCCTCGACGCCCGACGGTTCGAGGAATACGCGGTGATGAGCATCCCGGGCGGCGTCAGCACCCCGGGCGCGGAGCTGGTGCTGCGGGCCCGCGAGCTGGCCCCCGACCCGGCGACCACCATCATCGTCAACTGCGCCGGCCGCACCCGCAGCCTGATCGGCGCCCAGTCGCTGCTGAACGCCGGCGTGCCCAATCCGGTCTTCGCCCTACGCAACGGCACGATCGGCTGGACCCTGGCCCAGCAGCAGTTGGAGCACGGCCAGAGCCGCCGCTTCCCTGCCGTCTCGGACCAGACCCTGGACGAGGCCCGCGCCAAGGCCCGCGACGTGGCCTACCGCGCCGGCGTCCGGCGGATCGACGCCGAGGGCCTGGCCGACCTGGCCCAGGACCGCAAGCGCACCCTCTATCGCTTCGACGTGCGCACGCCCGAGGAATACGCCGCCGGCCACCTGCTCGGCTTCCGCTCGGCGCCCGGCGGCCAGCTGGTGCAGGAGACCGACGTCTTCGCCCCGGTGCGCGGCGGCCGCATCGTGCTGGCCGACGACCTGGGTCCGCGCGCCGACATGAGCGCCTCGTGGCTGGCCCAGCTGGGCTGGGACGTCTACGTGCTGGACGGCGGCTTCGACGGCGAGCTGGAGACCGGCGCCTGGCGGCCGTTCGCCCCGCCGATCCCGACCGTCGAGACCATCAGCCCCGAGGACCTGGCCGTGGCGCTGGGCGACGGCGCCGTGGTGGTGCTGGACCTCGCCCCCAGTCCCGTCCATCGCAAGGGCCACATCCCCGGCGCCTGGTTCACGATCCGCGCCCGCCTGGCCGAGGCCTTCGAGCGTATCCCCGAGGGCCTGCCGATCGTCCTGACCTCGCCCGACGGACGCCTGGCGCGGCTGGCGGCGGCCGAGGTCGAGGAGATCTCCGACCACCCGGTGCGGGTGCTCGACGGCGGCACGGAGGCCTGGGCCAAGACCGGCCGCCGACTGGACACCGACCTGGTCCGCGCCGCCTCCGATCCCGAGGACGTCTACAAGCGCCCCTACGAAGGCACCGACAACGCCGCCGAAGCCATGCAGGCCTATCTGGATTGGGAGTTCGGCCTGGTCGACCAGCTGGCCCGCGACGGCTCGCACGGCTTCTTCGTGATCTGAGGCCCGGCGCATATGTCCCTGAAACTCTATTTCGCTCCCGGCTCCTCGGCCTTCGCGCCGCTGATCGCGCTGGAGGAGCTGGGCGTCGCCTACGACCTCCACCCCGTCGACCTGGCGGCCGGCGAGCAGCGCCAGCCGGCCTATCTGCGGGTCAATCCGCGCGGCCGCGTGCCGACCCTTGCGGTCGACGGCGAGCCGGTCACCGAGGTGCTGGCCATCCTGACCTATCTGGCCCACGCCTATCCGCACGGCGGGCTGCTGCCCCTGGCCGACCCGCTGAAGCTGGCCCACGCCTACGAGGTGATGAGCTGGTTCGCCAGCACGGTGCACGTGGCCTTCTCGCAGATCGCCCGGCCCGAGCGCTTCGCCGACGACGACGGGATCAAGGCCGCCCTGGCCACGCCCGGCGAGGCCCGCTTCCACCGCACCCTGACCGACATCGAACGCCTGGCCCAGGGGCCCGGCCCCTGGCTGCTGGGCGAGGAGTTCAGCGCCGTCGACGCCTACGCCCTGGTGATCTGGCGCTGGGCCGAACGCCGCGCGATCGACACCGCCGCCTATCCCGCCTGGAGCGCCAAGGCCGCCCGCGCCCTGGCTCGTCCGTCGGTCCGCCGCGCCCTTCGCAAGGAGACGGCTCCCAAGGTTCCCGCCTGATGAGCTGTCCTGATCAACCCCTTGAGAAAGCCTCGCTTTTTTAGCGCCCGCTCATCTTCGAAACTCCGCCTCAACCAGATTGGAGCCTCCCATGCCCGTCGAATTCATCGGCATCATCGGCACTCAACATCAGTCCGAGATTCATCCGGCCGCCGGCCCGGTCATCGATCGCGACTATGTCGAGGCCATCGCCATCGCCCACGATGAAGGCGGCTTCGACCGCGCCTTGGTCGCCTTCGGCTCGACCTCGCCGGAAAGCCAGCTGGTCGTCGCCCACGCCGCCTCGGTGACCAAGCGCCTGAACTTCATGATCGCCCATCGCCCGGGCTTCACCGCCCCCACCGTCGCGGCCCGCCAACTGGCGACGCTGGATCAGTTCACCGGCGGCCGCGTGGCCGTGCACATCATCACCGGCGGCTCGGACGACGAGTTGGCCAAGGACGGCGACCACCTGACCAAGGACGAACGCTACGCCCGCACCAGCGAGTATCTCGACATCGTCCGCCAGGAATGGACCAGCGAAAAGCCGTTCGACTACAAGGGCGACTACTACAACGTCGTCCAGGCGTTCGGCGGGGTGAAGCCGCTGCAGAAGCCGCAGATCCCGGTCTATTTCGGCGGCTCGTCCGACGCGGCCATCCCGGTGGCCGGCAAGCACGCCGACATCTTCGCCCTGTGGGGCGAGACCCAGGCCCAGGTCGCCGAGACCATCGCCCGCGTGCGCCACGCCGCCGCCAAGCACGGCCGCCAGGTGAAGTTCTCGCTGTCGCTGCGGCCGGTGATCGCCGAGACCGAAGAGGCGGCCTGGGCCAAGGCCGACAACATCGTCGCCCAGGCCAAGGCCCTGCGCGAGAAGGCCGGCCTGCCGACCTCGGGGCATACGCCGCCGAACGCCGGCTCGCAGCGCCTGCTCGACGCGGCCAAGCAGGGTACGCGCCTGGACAAGCGCCTGTGGACCGGCGTCGCCGCCGTCACCGGCGCGGCGGGCAACTCCACCGGCCTGGTCGGCACCCCGCAACAGGTGGCCGAGGCCCTGCTCGACTATTACGACCTGGGCGTCACGACCTTCCTGATCCGCGGCTTCGACCCACTGAACGACGCCGTCGCCTACGGCCGCGACCTGATCCCGCTGGTCCGCGAGTTGGTCGCCCAGCGCGACGCCAACCCCGCCGCCGCGGCGAGCTAGGACCATGGCCTTCGACGCCGATCCGCGCTGGCTGGGCGATGCGGCCTGGCCAGTCGAAGCCTGGCCGGTGGACGCCTCCTCCGGCGCCGAGCCGCCCTACGCCGTCCATGCGCCGCGGGTCGATCCGCCGATCGATCCGGAAGCCTTCAAGGACGCCCTGGCCCGGCTGGCCAGCGGCGTAGCGATCATCTCGTGCTGGGATGACGGCGCACCGCGCGGCCTGCTGGTCAGCTCGATCACCGGCCTGTCGGTCGATCCGCCGCGCTTCCTGTTCTGCGTCCGCAAGGAAGCCTCCAGCCACGACGCCCTGGTCCGGGCGGGCCACTGCAGCGTCGCGGTGCTGGCGGAAGGTTGCGAAGCCGAGGCCCTGCGCTTCTCGTCCTCAAGCCTGAGCCACGAGCGGTTTCATCCAAGCTCCTGGCGGCTGACCGACGATGCGCCGCCCACCTACCAGGCCGGACTTTCGGTCGCGACCTGCCGGATTGACCAGGCGACCGACGCTGGCAGCCATACGGTGTTCATCGTCACGGCCCACGCCGTGCGAACCGCCCCGGGCCAACCCCTGGTCGCCTACGCCAGGGCGTTCCAGCGCCTGGCGTCTTAGCCGCACCAACTCGACCGACCCGAGACCGCGCGGAGCCCACTCCGTGCGGTCGATTCGTGTCCGCCCCCCGGCGCGGCGGACGATCTGGCGGCTTTGAAGCGCCGCCTCGCCTGGATCGACTTCCTCACAAACAGGCGCCTCGCGCGAAAACATGCCGCTTGCGGAGCAACTCGCGCCCCGATTTTCAACGACAACGTTGTCATTGAAAACATTGGGCTTTTCCAGCCGGTTCGTCACGTTATGGTGCGCGCCAAGGCGAGCAATAGTTTCGCCAACTTGCAGCAGGACGTGAAATGCAGAACCAAGGGCTGGGCGCCAACGCGCCCCCGACGAAACACGCGCGTCTATCGGCCTGGGTGGACGAGGTCGCCGCGCTGACCAAGCCGAAGGCCATTCATTGGTGCGACGGCTCCGACGCGGAATGGACGGCCCTGACCGACGAACTGGTCGCCCTGGGCACGCTGACGCGCCTCAATCCCGACCTCCGCCCCAACTCGTTCCACGCCGCCTCCGACCCGCGCGACGTCGCCCGGGTCGAGAGCCGCACCTTCATCTGCTCGAAGGACCAGGCCGACGCCGGCCCAACCAACAACTGGCGCGACCCGGGCGAGATGCGCGGCCTGCTGAACGGCCTGTTCGACGGCTGCATGCGGGGACGAACGATGTATGTCGTGCCTTTCTCGATGGGTCCGGTGGGCTCGCCCATCAGCGCCCTGGGCGTGGAGATCACCGACAGCGCCTATGTCGCCGTCTCGATGCGGGTGATGACCCGCATGGGGCAGGCGGCGCTGGACGCCCTGGGCGAGGACGGCTTCTTCGTGCCGGCCCTGCACACCCTGGGCGCGCCGCTGGCCGAGGGTCAGGCCGACGTCGCCTGGCCGTGCAACGACGACAAGTACATCGTCCACTTCCCCGAAAGCCGCGAGATCTGGTCCTATGGCTCGGGCTACGGCGGCAACGCCCTGCTGGGCAAGAAGTGCTACGCCCTGCGCATCGCCTCGGTGATGGCCCGCGACGAGGGCTGGCTGGCCGAGCACATGCTGATCCTCAAGCTGACCTCGCCGGCCGGCAAGGTCCGCTACGTGGCCGCCGCCTTCCCCAGCGCCTGCGGCAAGACCAACATGGCCATGCTGCAGCCCACCCTGCCGGGCTGGAAGGCCGAGACGATCGGCGACGACATCTGCTGGATGCGGTTCGGGGCCGACGGCCGTCTGTACGCGATCAATCCGGAAGCCGGCTTCTTCGGCGTGGCGCCGGGCACGGGCGTGAAGACCAACCGCAACGCGGTCGACACCCTGCATTCCAACTGCGTCTACACCAACGTGGCCCTGACCGCCGACGGCGACGTCTGGTGGGAAGGCCTGACCGAGACGCCCCCCGAGGGTCTGACCGACTGGAAGGGCCGCGCCTGGACGCCGGAGTCGGGCGAGCCCGCCGCTCACCCCAACGCCCGCTTCGCCGTACCGGCCGGCCAGTGCCCGGTGATCGCCGACGAGTGGGAAGACCCGGCCGGCGTGCCGATCTCGGCCATCCTGTTCGGCGGCCGCCGCGCCTCGGCCGTGCCGCTGGTCACCGAGGCCTTCGACTGGGAGCACGGGGTGTTCCTGGCCTCCAACGTCGCCTCGGAAGGCACGGCGGCGGCCGAGAACAGCATCGGCGAGCTGCGCCGCGACCCCTTCGCCATGCTGCCGTTCTGCGGCTACAACATGGGCGACTATTTCGATCACTGGCTGAAGGTCGGCGCCTCGGCCGATCCGGCCAAGCTGCCCCGCATCTATTTCGTCAACTGGTTCCGCAAGGACGAGCGCGGCAAGTTCGTCTGGCCGGGCTATGGCGAGAACAGCCGCGTGCTGAAGTGGATCGTCGACCGCCTGGAGGGCGAGGCCGAAGCCGTCGACAGCCCGATCGGCCGCCTGCCCACGCGCGACGGCCTGGACCTGGCGGGCCTGGACCTGACCGACGCCCAGCTCGATCTGCTGCTGACCGTCGATCCGGCGATCTGGCGCGCCGAAGCGGCCCTGATCCCCGAGGCCTACGACAAGTTCGGCGCGCGTCTGCCGCCGGCCCTGTGGGAACAGCTGGCGGCCCTGGGCGCGCGACTGGCTCGCCTCGACCATCCCGCCAAGGTGCTGGAGCAGGCCTGATCATCGGCCCCTCCCTCCCCTTTTCAATGACGCAAGCGCCGGACTGGACCGGCGCATGGAGACCGAATGCACGTCGCTATGGATAAGCCCGCCCGGAAGTTCGTGGTCGGCAACTGGAAGATGCACGGCAACCTGGCCGCCCTGCCCGTCCTGGACGCCATCGACGCGGCGGCGCGCCAGACGCCGGCCGTCGACGTCGGGGTGGCGGTGCCCGCGACCCTGATCACCGCCGCCTGGCAGGCCGCCGGCGCCATGAGCGTGGGCGCGCAGGACATCCACGCCGCCGACAAGGGCGCGCACACCGGCTGCCTGTCGGCGCCGATGGTCAAGGACGCCGGCGCGGCCTTCACGATCGTCGGCCACAGCGAGTGCCGGGCGGGCCGCCAGGAGAGCGACGCCGAGGTGCGCGACAAGGTCGAGGCAGCACGGCGGCACGGCCTGTCGGTGATCCTCTGCGTCGGCGAGGCGCTGGACGTCCGCGAGGCCGGCCAGGCCGAGACGGTGGTTCGCGCCCAGTTGGAGAACTGCCTGCCGGCCGACGCCGACGGCGAGTGGCTGTCGGTGGCCTACGAGCCGATCTGGGCGATCGGCACCGGTCGCTCGGCCACGGGCGACGACATCGCGGCCATGCACGCGGTGCTGCGAGAGACCTGCCGCGCCGTCCTGGGCCCGGCCGGCGACCGCGTGCGACTGCTGTACGGCGGCTCGGTCACCCCGGCCAACGCCGCCGAGATCCTGGCGACGCCGAACGTCGACGGAGTGCTGGTCGGCGGGGCCAGCCTGACGGCCGAGACCTTCCTGCCGATCATCGCCCACGCCTGATCGTGGGTCCTAGCCGAAGGTCCGCTTGAGGAAGCCGCGGATGTTCTGCGCCAGGCGGGGCGTCAGCGGCCCCAGCACGCCCTTGCGCTCCTCCGGCAGGTGAGCGGCGGGATCGCCGTTCGCCTCGAACAGGTAATGATCGAAGATCGCCCGCCAGGCGTCGCGCTGCGGCTTGGGCAGATGGCGCACCGCCAGCAGGCCGTGGACCAGCACCTCGAACGGCGAGCCCGCCTCGGGCGGCAGGTCGCGCCACCAGTAGTTCACCAGCACGTTCAGGCTGTCGAGCGACTGGACGTGGTGCCACCAGGCGGTGGGGATGTAGATCGCGTCGCCGGGACCGAGCTCGGCGCTCAGGCCGTGCTTGGCCGCCTCGGCGAAGCGCGGATAGCGGTCCAGATCGGGCGCCTCCAGCTGCACCATGCTGATCGGCTGGCCGGCCAGGGTGAAGTCCAACGGCCCGACATAGAGGTTGGCCGTCTGCTCGGGCGGAAACAGCGTGAAGCGCCGTCGCCCCGCCACCACGACGGCGATGTTGTCGGCCATGTCGTAGTGGGTCTGCACCCTGATCGCGTTGCCGAACCAGATGCGCGGATCGACCGGCACGGCCAGCATGTCGTGATGGTTGGCCTCGGCGAAGCCTGGCAGCACCTGCGGCGTCGAGGCTGAGCCGACATAGACCGACGGCGGCCGCGCCTGCGTGCTCAGGGCCAGGATGTCGTCGAGGATGGCCGAGATCCCGCCCGGCCGCCGCTCGAAGTTCACCGCCCGCTCGGCGTCGCCATAGAAGAAGCGGCCGCCGATTTCCGGCGCGCCGACGAAGGCCTCGACTGGCGCGCCGTTGTCGAAGCTCTTGATGTAGGCCGCCGCGGCGTCCGGTCCCTCGAGGCCGGCGCGGGCCGCGGGCCAGTCCGCCGCGAAGCCGCGCAGCACCACGGGCCGATAGGCCGGCACGATCTCGGTCCGCAGGATCTCCCGCGTGACGTTCGAACGCTCTTCGAGGGGTGGAAAGGACAAACTCATGCGACGCTCGTACAGGACTTACGGACCCTCAAGATAGCGCGAAGCGAAGTCGAGGAAGTAGGGCCAGTTCGGCCCGGGCGTGTGACCACCCTCGTGCTGCCGGAACGCCAGCTCGCCGTCGGCGACCAGGGTCAGGGGTTCCGGAAAAGTCGTGGCGCCCAGGTCGCGCGCGCCCAGCAGCCGATAGACAGGACCGGCGGCGACGGCGGCCATGAACATGCCGCGCGAGTCCACCCAGCCGTCGGCCTGGTCGTTGCCGACGCTGATGAACAGCGGCCGGGGCGCGCAGAGGGCGATCAATTCGTGGGCGTCGACCGGCAGGTCGTCGACGGTCAGCGGCCCGGCGTAGCGCAGGAAGTTGCCCGCCATCCAGTGGTACTCGCCGCTGGCCGCCAGGTTCTCCAGCTGCTCGCCGCGCTTGCGCCGATGCAGCTTGGCCCCGCCCTCGCCGGACGAGGCGACCAGCCCGGCCGCGAAACGCTGGTCGTAGGCCATGGTCACCAGCGCCGCCTTGCCGTAGCGCGACAGCCCCTCGATCGCCACGCGGCGGTCGTCGACGGCCGGGTCGGTCGCCAGGAAGTCCAGCACCCGGCTCGCGCCCCAGGCCCAGGCGCGCAGAGCGCCCCAGTCGTCCGGCGCGCGCGGGCGACCGTGATTGACCAGGCCGATGACGCCCCGGCTCAGCCCCGCGCCGTTGTCGGGCTGGACGCTGGTGGGATCCAGGATCGCATAGCCCCAGCCCCGGGCCAGGACCAGGTCGCGCCAGTCGGGTCCGGGCTGCGCGGGTCGCCCCTTCATCCAGGGCGCGCCGTCGGGAAAGCCGAACTCCAGGACTAGCGGCCGCTTGCCCCTGCCCTCCGGCGTCACCAGCAGCAGGTCCAGGCTGACCGAGACGGCGGGATAGGCGCGGTTGTCGAGATCCCCAGCCAGCCGCCGTTCAAACACCGCGACGCCATTTCGGACGTCGTGCTTCTCGCTGACCACCCGCCAGCGGACCGCCGGCGTGCGCTTGGGGACGCGGCCGTGCTCCTCGCGCGAGAACAGCTCGACCAGCTCCGGCCGCCGGCGCTTCCACCAGTCGTCGGGCGTGGCGACCGGACGACCGTCCGCGAACGCCAGCGGATCGGGCAGCAGGCTGAAGGGGCTGGCCTTGGCCTCGTCCTGGTTGACGAAGTTCGGCGCGGCGGAATTGTAGCCGTCGACGCCCGGCCGCAGGGACTTGATCCCCAGGCGGTCGAGCATCAACCGGTGGTCCTGCTCGGCGGTCAGGCCGGTCGGCGCGGGCGTCGTCTGGGCGTGGGCGAGACCGTCGGCGAACGCCACCAATGCCGCGCCGATCAGCGCCCCCTTTATTCGCTGGGGCGCCCAGCGTTTCACGCCCGCACCGGCGCCGCCTGGAACGCCGCCGCCACCGCCTCGCGCATCGGCTTGGGCTTGTAGGCGTCGTCATACAGCGTCGCGCGCTTGGGCAGGCCGTCCTTGCGGGGCGTGAAGTTCTGCAGCCACGAATACTTGTCGACCATGCCCCAGGCCAGCACCTCCTTGGTCTGGCGGTAGTCCAGCATCAGGTCGAGATAGGCCTTGGCGACCGCCGCCCCCGCCGCGTCGCGGGCCGCGACGTCGCCGGGCAGGTCGCGATCGTTGACGTCGAATTCGGTGATCAGCAGGTCGTAGCCCATGCCGGTCGCCTCATCGATGAAGGCCCGCCATTGCTTTTCCTGGGGCCCGCCAAGGCTGCCAGGCGTGGCGGGATCCTCGGTGCCGAGGTGGCTCTGGACGCCCAGGGCGTCGACCGGCGCGCCACGCTTGCGGAAGCCCTCCAGCAGCTTCAACACACCGGCGCGGTGCGCCTCGTTGCCGGCCTCCCAGCCCATGTAGTCGTTATAGACCAGCCGGGCCTTGGGCGCGGCGGCGCGGGCGGTGTGGAACGCCAGGTCCAGGGTCTGTTCCTGGCCCATGGCGTCGGAGAAGACGGTGCGGCGGATAGAGCCGTCCTTGGGATCGATCGTCTCGTTGACCACGTCCCAGGAGGCGATCTGCGGATAGTGGGCCACGACCTTCTGGATGTGATCGACCAGCATGGCCTGGGCGTTCTTCGCGGCGGCGGGTCCCTTGCCGAAGTCATGGGCGTTCAGCCAGCCGGGGAACCACCGCGGATGGTGCCACAGCAGGGTGTGGCCGCGCAGGGCGATGTCGTGGGCCTTGGCGAAGGCGGCGATGCGGTCGGCCCGCTCGAAGGCGAAGGTCTTGGCGTCGGGCCGCAGCACGTACCACTTCAGCTCGTTCTCGGGCACCAGCACGCCGCACTCGTCGATCAGCACCTGACGATAGCCGGGGTCCTCCAGCGAACCGGTCAGCGAACCGGCCTCGCCCGCGCCCACCGCGCTGCCGAACTGCACGCCCTTGGCCTTGGCCAGCGAAGCGATGGACGGTCCCGCCGCCCTGGCCAGACCCGGAACGGCGCCGACGGCGGCCGCGGCGGCGCCCAGCTCCATGAAGCCCCGCCTCGAAAAGGGAGAAAGGCGAACCGTCATGATGAAGCTCTCTCAAGAACACCGCGCAACGTCTGGAGACGTTGCGCGGCGAGTTTGGGGTAGAAGCCCTCGTCCGCAGATGGTCGAAGGGTATGCGCCCGGAACGCCCCGGCCGGAGGATATCCGACCAGGGCGCACCGGGATCTAGAAGCTGGCGCGCAGCACGAAGGTGTAGCGCCGATCGTTCATGAACCACGACCGTCCAGCCTTGAGCAGATCGTTGTTCAGGACCTGGGTGGTCTTGGTGACCTCGTTGGTCAGGTTCACGCCCTGCACGCCGATCTTCACCTTGTCGTTGACGGTGTAGAACAGCGAACCGTCCAGCTGGCCGGTGGCCTCGTTCATGATCGGTGCGTAGGGCACGATCACGTCGCGGACCGTCAGCAGGAAGTCCGAACGCCAGTTGTAGGCCAGACGGGCCGAGATCTTGCCCTTCTCGTAGATGGCCGCGAAGTTGGCGTTGTGCTTGGACAGGCCCTGCAGCGGCAGCAGGCTGGTGTCGACCGTCGAGACACGGCCGGCGCCGACGTCGGGGTCGGTGGCCGACAGCGTGCTTTGCGGCACGCCCTTGCTGTCGATGTAGCTGTAGTTGGCGTTGATGCCGAACCCGTCCAGCGGCTTGGGCAGGAAGTCGTAGAACTGCTGGTAGGCGATCTCGAAGCCCTTGACGTGGGCCTTCTGATCCGAGTTACCGGGCGTGGTCACCAGGACGTTGAACGTCGAGCCGTTGTTGGTGAACGGGACCCGCGCGGTGGTGTTGGTGGCCACATCGGTCAGTTCTTTCCAGAACAGGGCGAACGTCACCGAGCCGACCGGGGCGAAGTACCATTCCGCCGAACCGTCGATGTTGATCGACTGCGTGGGCTTCAGATACGGGTTGCCGACGGTGGTGTTGCCGCCGACCACGCCGTTGATGATGCCCGTCGCGTTGGTGTCCAGCTTGACGTCGTAGTAGTTGCGCGTCAGGCCCATTTCAGGCGGGGTGATCGTCTTCGAGGCGCCGAAGCGCAGCTGCCAGCCGTCCGACAACGCCACCTTCACGTTCAAGCTGGGCAGCCAGTAGTCGAACTTGGCGTGGGCGCTCTGCGGGATCGTGGCCCCGTTGGTGAAGTTCCGCACCTGCTGGCGGGTGGCCGGCGTCAGGCCGCAGAAGGCCGTCGGCGAGAAGGGAGCCTTGGGATCCGGCAGGGCTTGCCAGTTGGCGAACGCGAGATCGCACGACGCGTCCGTCGCCTGGATCGAATTGGGGAACGTCAGGAAACCCGTCGCGTCCCGCGTGGTGCTGGTGTAGCGCAGACCGATATTGCCGGTGACCCGCACGTCGCCGTCGAACTCATGCTTGAAGCGCAGCATGGCGTAGGCCGACTTGGTCTTCTCGTTGATCGGATTGATCTCGCCCGGCGTGAAGGGTGTTGCGGCGACCGTGTTGCAGCGCTGGGCCAGAGGGACCCAGTTCTGCGGACAGCCGTCGACCAGCCGCGGGCGCCACTCGTCGCCGATCGCCAGACCGAAGGCCGACATCGCGGCGTAATCCTTGGCCGCGTTGCCGTTGTAGAACGGGCGAGCATCGAGGCCGGTCGGAACCGGGACCTGGCCGCGCATGAAGTCGGTGAACGGATAGAGCTCGGTCTGGGCGACGCTGTTGGAACCGCCCGGCGTGGTCGGGTTGCCGTTGACCTGGTCGTCGAACCAGACCGGGCCGCCACCGCCCCAGATTTCGCTCAGCACGCCCCAGTTATAGGTCGAGAAGCGCGTGGTCTGATCGCGTTCGGCCCAGCGGACGCCGACCCGGGCCGAGTCCAGCCAGCTGTTCTCGGCGAAGCGATAGTCGATATCGATCTTGGCGGCGTCTTCCTTGCCCTCGCTCTGCTCGATGTGATCCATCGCCGAGCGCCAGAAGCTGTTGTACGGGTCCTGGAAGCTGTTGTGATTGCCACGGAAATAGGTCGGGCAGCTGCCGCTGGGCGGCGCGCAGGTCGGCACGCCCGCGCCGCTGGACGGCGGGAGGAAGGTGAAGACCGGCATGTCCGAACCGTTGAGCTTCAGGTCAAGGTTCTGGAAGGTCGAGGCCCAGACGCCGACGTCCAGGTTGTCGACCGTCGAGTCGACGTGCTGGTAGTCGAACGACACGCCCACGCGCTCATTCGGCGTCCATTTGAAATTGAAGCCGTAGTCGGACGTGACGTACTTCTGGTCGACGCTGCGGCTGATGTTGTTGCTTTGCAGGCCGAAGTTGGGCGTGCGCGGATCGGTGGCGCTGTTCTGGTCGTCGCGCCAGCCCTGCGGACCGGTGATGACGCCGTTGGTGAAGATGCCCTGGCTGTCAACGCCGAAGGTGGTGCCGTCGATCGGACGCGAGTCGCCTGCCGCCTGGACGTTGTCCGTGGCGATTTCCATCGCGTGCTCGTTCCATTGCTGCCTCGATTCCGAGCGCAGGTACTGGAAGGTGGCCAGCATGGTGTCGTCGTTGCTGCGCCATTGGCCGGCCGCCGCGTAGCCCGTGCGCTCGCGCTCGGTCTCGGTGCTGCGGAAGGCCGCGCCGCGCGGGAACCACACGCCCTTGCCGCCTTGCGGGCAGTTCACGGCTTGCGGATTGGCGGTCTGGGCGCTGGTGAAGTCGGTGCGGCAGCCGAAGTTCGACACCTGGGTGCCGTCGGCGCGGGTGAACAGCTTGGAGCTGACGCCGCTCAGCAGCAGGCCGAACGTACCGGCCTCGGTGTCCCACTGATCGCTGTAAAGAGCCGTGTAGGTCGGGGCCCAACGCTTGACGAAGTCGCCGTAGCTGGCTTCGGCCGACAGCGAGAGCAGCCGCTTGGTGCTGTCGAACGGCAGGCGGGTGCGCAGGTTGACCGTGCCCGAGATGCCGCCTTCGATCATGTCGGCCGAAGGGCTCTTGAACACGTCCACGCCGCCCATCAGCTCGGACGGCACGTCCGCGAAGCTCAGGGCGCGGCCGTTGTTGGCCGAGAAGGTGTCGCGGCCGTTCAGTTCCGAACGGACGAAGTTCAGGCCGCGCACGACGACGCCGCTGCCTTCGGTCGAGAAGTGGTCGGGGTCGACGCCGGCGGCGAAGCGGTTGATCGCCACGCCCGGGATGCGCTGCAGCGCCTCGGTCACCGAGCGGTCCGGCAGGGCGCCGATGTCCTCGGCGGTGATCGAGTCGCCGATGATCTCGGAGCTTTGCTTGAGCTGCTGCGAGCTCTTCAGGCTCTGACGGATGCTGGTGACCACCACCTCGTCGACCGTCTGCGCTTCATCGGCCTTGGTCTGAGCCAGGGCCGGCGCGGCGATGAGCATCGCGCCGAGCGCCAGGGCCGACACGCCGTACTTGAGTTTTGAAGTTGAAGTCGCACCCGCGCATGCGGTCGCACGTTGGACATCGTCCATTTTCGTCTGCCTCCCCAGTTATTCTTTGATGGCAACGCGTTACCGCTACCATTGGTCAATTGAATCGACCATTATGGCCAGATCATATGGCAAAGTCCGTGGACGTCAAGGTAGCGGTACCTTAGTTATTCGAAAAGAAATCAGCCTATCCAACTTTCTGTTTTGTCATAACAATCAGGACAAAATCTCGAGGTTGGACCGGGCAAAATCAGAGGGCTGACAGCGCTTCCCCGCAAAGGGGGAAAGTGCGTCGTCTGACCAATCGCGCTCGACGATCTCCGGGGCGACGGGCTACGCAGGATGACCGCCCATAGAAGGCGGAGTACGGTCGCAAGAGGGGGAACGCATGGTGGGACAGGCCATTCGTAGTATTCTAATCGTCGGCGGCGGCACCGCCGGCTGGATGACCGCGGCGGCCCTTTCGGCCAAGCTCGCCGGACTGCCCATCGCCATCCGCCTGGTGGAATCGGCCGAGATCGGCACCGTCGGCGTCGGCGAGGCGACCGTGCCGCATATCCGCCATTTCAACGCCGCCCTGGGCCTCGACGAGGCCGATTTCATGCGCAAGACCCAGGCGACCTACAAGCTGGGCATCGAGTTCCGGAACTGGGGCAAGCTGGGCGACAGCTACATCCACCCGTTCGGGGCCTATGGCGCGGCGATCGGCGGCGTGGGGTTTCACCATCATTGGCTGCGGGCCCATCAGGGCGGCGACCCCACGCCGCTGGAAGCCTATTCCCTGCCGATCATGGCGGCGCGAGCGGGCAAGTTCGCCCCGCCCTCCCCTGATCCGCGCGCGCTGGCCTCGACCTATTCCTACGCCTACCAGTTCGACGCCGGCCTCTACGCCCAATACCTGCGCGCCTATGCCGAGGCGCGCGGCGTGATCCGCACCGAAGGCAAGGTGGCCGACGTCGCCCTGCGCGGCGCCGACGGCTTCATCGAGGCGATCACGATGGAGAGCGGCGAGCGCATCGAGGCCGACCTGTTCATCGACTGCTCGGGGTTCCGGGGCCTGCTGATCGAGCAATCCCTGAAGGCCGGCTACGACGACTGGACGCGCTGGCTGCCCTGCGACCGGGCCGCCGCCGTGCCGTGCGACACGGTCGAGCCGTCGGCGCCCTACACCCGCGCCACGGCCGACAAGGCCGGCTGGCGCTGGCGCATCCCGCTGCAGCACCGGGTCGGCAACGGCTACGTCTATTGCAGCGGCCACATCAGCGACGACGAGGCCGCCGCCGCCCTGCTGGCCGGGCTGGAGGGCAAGGCCCAGGCCGAGCCGCGGTTCCTGCGGTTCGTCACCGGGCGGCGCAGGAAGCAGTGGCTGAAGAACTGCGTGGCCGTGGGCCTGTCGTCCGGCTTCCTAGAGCCGCTGGAGAGCACCAGCATCCACCTGATCCAGGTAGCGGTCACCACCCTGCTGGAGCTGTTCCCCGACCGGTCCTGCGCCCAGGCCGACCAGGACGAATACAATCGCGTCATGGACCTGGAGTTCGAGCGGATCCGAGACTTCCTGGTGCTGCACTACCACGCCACCCAGCGCACCGACGCGCCGTTCTGGAACGAGCGCCGCACGATGAGCATCCCCGACAGCCTGGCCTACAAGATGGACCTGTTCCGCGATCGCGGCGTGGTCGTGAAGTACAAGGACGGCTTCTTCCTCGAGCCCAGCTGGCTGGCGGTCTATCTGGGCCAGAACGTCGTGCCGCGGGCCTACGACCCGGTCAGCGACAGCGTGCCCGACGCCGCCCTGGCCCAGCGGCTGAAGGCGATCCGCGAGTCCATCGCCGACACGGCGCGGGCCATGCCCAGCCATGCCGACTGGATCGCCCGGTTCTGCGCCGCGGCGCCCACAAGCACGTCTGGGGAGGCCGCATGACCTCCGCCCCCCTGAGCAGCGTCGCCATCCTGGGCGGCGGGGTCGCCGGCTGGATGACCGCCTGCGCCCTGGCGCGGGTCCTGCCCGCCGATTGCGCGATCCGGGTGATCGAGACCCAGAGCACCGCGCCGCACGGAGCCCTGTCCACCCTGCCCGCCCTGCGCGCCTTCCACGGCCTGCTGGGCCTGGACGAGGCCGCCCTGACGCGCGCCGCGCGCGGGACCTTCAAGCTGGGCGCGCGCTACAGCGGCTGGGCCCCATCCGACCAGGACCATATCGAGGGTTTCAGCGACGCCGGGGCCAATCTCGACGGCGTGGCCTTCCACCATCACTGGCTGCGCGCCCGCGAGCGGGGCGATATCGGCCGCTACGAGGACTACAGCCTGGCCGCCGTGGCCGGGCGGCTGGGCCGGTTCGCGCCGCCCAGCGAGGATCCCCGGTCGGTGCTGTCGACCCTGTCCTACGGCCTGCACCTGGACGCGGCCGGATATGTCGCGGTCCTGAGTTCGACCGCGAACCGCGTGGATCGCCGCGCCGGCGAGATCGCCGAGCTCGCCCTGGCGCCGGACGGCCGGATCGCCGTCGTGGTGCTGGCCGACGGCGATCGGTTGGCCGCCGACCTGTTCATCGACGCCACGCCGGACGGCCGGCTGATCGGCGCCATGGCCGGCGGCGGCTGGATCGACGGCTCGGACGGCCTGGCCTGCGACCGCCTCGCCCTGCGCGAGATCGATCCTCGTCCCAACCCGGCGCCCCTGACCGAGTTCGAGGCGATCGCCGAGGGTTGGCTGCGGCGCGTTCCCCTGCGCGGCGGAGACGCGGTGACCCTGGCCTATGACAGTGGTCAGACCTCGAACGACGAAGCCCGCGAGATCCTGGGCGGCGAGGCGACGATCATTCCCCTGCGCAACGGCCGTCGCGAGCGGGTCTGGTCGGGCAACTGCCTGGCCGTCGGCCCGGCGGCGGCTCAGCTGGAGCCGCTGAACGGCGACGACGCCCAGGCGATCCAGAGCGGCGTCGGCCGACTGATGGCCCTGCTGCCGAGCGCCGACGGCTCGCCCCTGGCGGCGACGGAATACAACCGGCTGATGGCCGAGGAACAGGACCGGGCCCGCGACATGGCCGTTCTCCGCTATGTCGTCGCTACGCGGACCGACCCGCTGTGGGTCCGGGCCCGGCGAACGCCGCCCTCCCCGGCCCTGGCCTACAAGCAGGCCCAGTTCGAAAGCCGGGGCCGCGTGGTGCTGTACGACGAGGAGACCTTCATCGAAGGCGCCTGGGTCGGGGCGTTCCTCGGCCACGGGATCACCCCGCGCCGCCACGACCGACTGGCCGACCGCCTGCCGGCCGACCAGGCCGACGCGACCCTGGCCCGGCTGCGCGAGGTGATCCGCCAGGCCGCCCAGACCATGCCGCTCCACGCCGAAGCGCTGAAGGATCGCCCATGAACGCCCGTCCCATTGGCGCTCCCATTCGCAAGGTCCTGGTGCTGGGCGGCGGCACGGCCGGCTGGATGACCGCGGCGGCCCTGTCAAAGGTGCTGGGCGGTCGGGTCGAGGTGGTGCTGATCGAGTCCGAACAGATCGGCACGGTCGGGGTCGGCGAGGCCACCATCCCGCCCATCCTGACCTTCAACGGCATGCTGGGCATCGACGAGCGCGAGTTCATGCGGGCCACCCGCGCGACCTTCAAGCTGGGCATCGAGTTCCGCGGCTGGACGCGCCTGGGCGACCGCTACATCCACCCGTTCGGAAGCTTCGGCCTGGATATCGAGGCCATCAAGTTCCACCAGGTCTGGCGCAAGGTCCGCGACCAGGTCGGGCCGATCGAGGACTTCAACCTGGCGGCCGTCGCCGCGCGCCAGAACCGTTTCGCCCTGCCCGATCCCGATCCGGCCAAGGTGCTGTCGAGCCTGAAATACGCCTTCCATTTCGACGCCGGGCTCTACGCCAAGTTCCTGCGCGGCTTCGCCGAGGCGCGGGGCGCGACGCGGGTCGAGGGCAAGGTCGCCGACGTCGCCCTGCGCGGCGAGGACGGTTTCATCCAGTCGGTCACCCTGGAGGACGGCCGCACGTTCGAGGCCGACCTGTTCATCGACTGCACGGGCTTCCGCGCCCTGCTGATCGGCCAGACCCTGGGCGGTCGCTACATCGACTGGAGCCGCTGGCTGCCCAACGACCGGGCCGTGGCCATCCCCTGCGACACCGGCGGCGACGGCCTGACGCCCTACACCCGCGCCACGGCCGACAAGGCCGGTTGGCGCTGGCGCATCCCGCTGCAGCATCGCACCGGCAACGGCTACGTCTATTCCAGCGCCCATATCGGCGACGACGAGGCCCTGGCCGCCCTGATGGCGGGACTGGATGGGCCAGCGCGCGCGGATCCCAACTTCCTGCGTTTCCAGGCCGGCCGCCGCGAGCAGGCCTGGATCAAGAACTGCGTCGCCATCGGCCTGTCGTCCGGCTTCCTGGAACCACTGGAGAGCACCAGCATCCACCTGATCCAGGCGGGGATCACCAAGCTGCTGGCCCTGTTCCCGGACAAGGGCTTCGATCCGCTGGAGATCGACGAATACAACCGCCTGACCGCCCAGCAGGTCGAACTGGTCCGCGACTTCATCATCCTGCACTTCAAGGCCACCGAGCGGTCGGACACGCCTTACTGGGACTATGTCCGGACCATGGAGATCCCCGACAGCCTGGCGCGCAAGATCGACCTGTTCGCTGGGCGCGGCCGGCTGTTCCAGTCCGACTACGACCTGTTCGCCGAACCCAGCTGGATCGCGGTCCTCCTGGGCCAGGGGATCGTGCCGCGCCAGTACGACGCCCTGGTCGACAGCCTGCCGGAAGCCGCCCTCGTCCAGCGCCTGCAACGGATGTCGGCCCTGATCGGCCAGACCGCCCAGGCCATGCCCGGCCACCAGACCTTCATCGCCCGCTATTGTGACGCCGGAGTTTCCGCATGACCGACCAACGCCTGCGCAGGATCGTCATCGTCGGCGGCGGCACGGCGGGCTGGATGACGGCGGCGGCGCTGGGCCGTTTCCTCAAGGACGGCCACACCCAGGTGACCGTGGTGGAGTCCGAGGAGATCGGCACGGTGGGCGTCGGCGAGTCGACGATCCCGCAGATCAACATCTTCAACCGCATGCTGGGGCTGGACGAGAACGAGTTCGTCCGCCGCACCAAGGCGACCTTCAAGCTGGCGATCGATTTCGTCGACTGGAAGCAGATCGGCCATAGCTACTACCACCCGTTCGGTCCGTATGGCCTCGACATGGAGGGCGTGTCGTTCCACGCCTACTGGCTGCGGCTGAAGGCCATGGGCGAGGCGGCCGACCTGACCGAGTACTCGCTGCAGGCCCTGGCCTCGGCGCAGAGCAAGTTCATGCGGGCCAATGGCCAGCTCAACTCGCCCTTGGGCACGCTTTCCCACGCCTACCACATCGACGCCGGCCTCTACGCCCAGTTCCTGCGCGGTTACGCCGAGGAGCGCGGAGTGCGTCGCCAGGAAGGCAAGATCGTCGAGGTCCACCAGCGCGCCGAGGACGGCTTCGTCGAAGCCGTGACCTTGCAGAGCGGCGAGCGGCTGGAGGGCGACCTGTTCATCGACTGCTCGGGGTTCCGGGGCCTGCTGATCGAGCAGACCCTGAAGACCGGCTTCGAGGACTGGTCGCAATGGCTGCTCAACGACCGCGCCGTGGCCGTGCCGTGCGAGCTGGCCGGTTCGCGCCAGCCGGTGACCCGCGCCACCGCCCGTCCCGCCGGCTGGCAATGGCGCATCCCGCTGCAGCACCGCCTGGGCAACGGCTACGCCTATTCCTGCGAGCATATCAGCGAGGACGAGGCGACGGCCTACCTGCTGGCCAATATCGACGGCGCGCCGCTGCGCGATCCCTTCACCCTGCGCTTCAAGGCCGGGCGACGGCTGAAGAGCTGGAACAAGAACGTCGTGGCCATCGGCCTGTCGGCCGGCTTCATGGAGCCGCTGGAAAGCCAGAGCATCCACCTGATCCAGGTTGGCGTCTCGCGTCTGCTGGCCATGTTCCCCGACCGGCGGTTCGAGCAACCCGACATCGACCGCTACAACCGCGTGATGCAGTTCGAGTACGAGAAGATCCGCGACTTCCTCATCCTGCACTTCCACGCCACCCAGCGCAGCGACACCCCCTACTGGGACTATCTGCGGACGATGCCGATTCCGGACTACCTGGCCGACAAGATGGCGGTGTTCAAAAGCTATGGCCGGGTGTTCCGCGAGAACGAGGAATTGTTCAACGACACCAGCTGGTTCGCGGTGATGATCGGTCAGGGGATCGAACCGCGCGGCCACGATCCAATGGCCGACGTGATGTCAGACCACGACCTGCGCGCCAGGATGGACAACATCCGCGGCGTCATCGCCAAGTCGGCGCAAGTCATGCCCGACCACATGACTTTCATCGCCGACAACTGCGCCGCCGTCTAAGTCCGCATCCCGATTCTTCTGTCAGACATCTGGTCTTTGCTCCGGTCGCGCGGCACGAACCGTTCGTTTGCACGCAGGTTCAATTTCCAAGAACGGCCAAGGGCGAACCGTCGTTGTAAGACCGATGGCGCACGCACCTTTGTCTGATATTTACGGATTTTCAGGCGACGTTGACGTTTCATTGGGTGTTCGCTCGGCAACACCCCGCCGCAAATGGTCGGACGTTGGTCTCCCAAGAGGTATGACCTCGTTGACTTACGAGGCCTTACCTCGTAACGATCAACTCCTGTGACCGCTACCATGACTACCTTGCTCGCCGCCGAAACGCGGACGACCGAGGGGGGAGCCGGGAGCGGTCAGAACAACAAGTGCACAGAGCACTGAGATCATTAGGGGAGAAACATGGTCCACTCGTTTCATTCGCGCGCCCTCCGCCTGGCGCTGATCGGCGCCAGCTGCCTGACCGGCCTGGCCGCTGCGCCGGCCTTCGCCCAGCAAGCCGCGCCCGCCGCGACGACGGCCTCCGACACCGTCGAAGAAGTGGTCGTCACTGGCTATCGTCGCAGCTTGGCGCAGTCGACGGTCGCCAAGCGCGAGTCGACCAGCTTCGCCGACACGATCTTCGCCGAAGACATCGGCAAGTTCCCCGACTCCAACATCGCCGAGTCGTTCAAC